>JAFQKB010000055.1 GCA_017397125.1 Clostridia bacterium
CACAAAGCCGTCAAAGCGGTGGTAGTGCTGTTGGATGATGCTGCCGATGTGGTTCCACTCCACCACCGTCATATTGGAGGAGTCCAGCAGGGGGTCCAGCTCCAGCAGCTCCCAGTCCGGCATAGACGGGTCGTACAGCACCGGGATATTCCTGAGCAGCTCCTGCAAAAAGCCGGCCCGGGGCGCATAGCCGTTGCCGGACTGGTCCATGCCGATGGTACCGCCGGTGTAGATAAGCAGGATCTTCTTTTTCATAACCGTCCTCCTACGTTCAAAGCTAACGTCATTATACCAAGCACACCCAGTTTGTGTCAATGTAAAAGAGCGCATACCCAGTCAAAGGGTAACAAAACTGTAAATTTTTACAAAGACCATTGAAAAAACCGTCCGCATCGTGTATAATAGATGCATCACTATCGGATTGAGGAGTTTTTACCCTATGGATACCTTTATTGAACAGATCGTACAGAAGAAAAAGGGCGCCAAGGAATGGGCTATCATCGTGGCTGTGGTGCTGGGCGGATTGCTGCTGCTGGCGGCCGCTCTGCTGTTTGTCCCCTCCTTGCTGATTTTTGTGCTGGTGGGCGTGGGCTACGGCGGCTGGTGGCTGATCTCCGGCCAGAACAGCGAATACGAGTATTGCGTCACCAACGGCGACATCGACGTGGACCAGATTGTTGCCCGGCGTAAGCGCCGTCGTCTGGTGTCGGTGTCCGGCCGCAAGATCGAGTCTCTGCTGCCCTACGACCCGGCCAAGCCCCAGAGCATGTACCAGCGTGTGGTGGTGGTGGCTCCCTCTCTGGAGGAGAGCGGCCTGTGGCAGTTCACCTATCACAGCAAGAAAAACGGTCACACCCTGGTGGTGTTTCAGCCGGAGCAGCGGGTGCTGCAGGCGCTGTACAGCGGCCTGCAGAAGTTGGTCCAGATGGATACGGCGCGTGCCGCCCGTGAACTGGGGATCGACCTGTCCGTCAACCGTTCTCACGGGGAATAATCACAGGGATGCCATGCGCCTTTTTATGAGGGTCGCATGGCATTTTTTGTAAAAGGAGTGTGTGGTATGAGCAGAGCCACGGCAGAGGATATGCGCCGTATGGAGCAGCTGGCGGTGGAGCGGGGCAGCACCTACGAGGAGCTGATGGACCGGGCCGGTGAGGCGGTGGCCGGTTGGCTGCTGGCGCGCCCGGATATGGCGGGCGGGTCGGTGGTCATCGTCTGCGGAAAGGGCAATAACGGCGGCGACGGCTTTGTGGTGGCGCGCCATTTATGCCGGGTGATGCCGGTGACGGTGGTGCTGGCGGACGGCGAGCCCACCGCCCATCCGGCGGCGATGGAATTCAGTCGTCTGGAGCCGCTGCTGGAGCAAGGGCGGATCCCTCTGGCGCTGCTCAGCTGGGTGGATGAGCCGTATCTCTGCAGTGCGGCGGTCCGCGAGGCGGCGGTGGTGGTGGATTGCATCTACGGCATCGGCTTTCACGGCGTGCTGCCTGCGCTGCTGCGGCCGCTGATGCAGCAGATGAACGCCGCCGCCGGGTACAAGGTGGCGGTGGATATGCCCAGCGGCGTGTCCGCCGACACCGGCGAGGCGGACGAGGACGCTTTCGCCGCCGATTATACCCTCACCTTTACCGCTCTCAAGCACGGACAGACCGCGCCGGAATGCGGCCGGGTGGAGCGCCTGGACATCGGCATCCCGGAGGATATCGTCCAGCAGGTGCTGGGCTATCAAGTCATCACTCCGGAATTGGTGGCGGCTCGGTTCCGACCCCGCCCGCTGGATAGTCACAAGGGCACCTTTGGCCGCCTGCTGGCTGTATGCGGCAGCTACGGTATGGCGGGTGCGGCCCAGCTGTGCGTGCGGGGTGCCCTGCGCAGCGGCGCCGGTCTGGTGACCGCGGCGGTGCCCCGGTCGGTGTATCCGTTGTTGGCGCCCACGGTGCCGGAGGCGGTGTTTCTGCCTCTGCCTGAGACTGAGGACGGCCATGTTTGTGCCGCTGCCGGAGAACCCCTGCGTCAGGCTATTGCCGGCGCAACGGCTGTGGTGGTGGGGTGCGGCCTGGGCGCAGGCGACGCCCAGACCGAGCTGATACAGCAGATCTGCCGCTACAGCACCCGTCCGGTGGTGCTGGATGCAGATGGCATAAATTCGATCACACCGCATATATTGGTGGAGGAAACGGTTTCGGCTCCTCTGATCCTGACGCCCCATCCCGGAGAGATGGCGCGGCTGTTGGATGTGACTGTGGATACGGTCCAGCGGCATCGGCGGGAGATCGCCCGCCGCTTTGCGGATGAATACGGTGTCATATTGGTGCTCAAGGGCCATCACACCCTGGTGAGTGCCCCGGGACGCCCGGTGCTGGAGAACACCACCGGCAACCCGGGCATGGCCACCGGCGGCAGTGGCGACGTGCTGGCGGGCATCATCGGCTCGCTGGCGGCCCAGGGGATGGACCCCTACTATGCGGCGGTGTGCGGCGTGTATATCCACGGCGCGGCGGGGGACCGGGCGGCGGCCCGGCTGTCCCAACACAGTATGCTGCCCACCGATCTGATCGGGGAGCTCCCGAGCCTGTTTCTGCAATTTGAGAAATAGGGAGCCTTGCCAATGAAATACCGGTTGCAAAATGTGTTCGCCTTGTTGATTGCTCTGACTCTGCTGTGTGGCTGCGGCGCCAAGAGCCCGGCCGGTGACCCGGTCACCGAGGGCTTTTCCTGCCGGGCGGCCATCCGCTACGGCGAGATGGACATAGACGCACGGCTCACCTGCACCCCGGAGGGGAGCATGACCGTGGCCTTTGCCCTGCCCAAGTCCCTCAGCGGCGTGGTGCTGGGGTGGAACGGCACCGATATGACGCTGGAGCTGGGCGGGATGAGCCTGGCTCTGCCGGTGGAAAAGGTGCCGGAGAGCGCTCTCGTCCGCTGCCTGGCGCAGGTGCTGGGTGCCACCCATCCGACAGGTACCCGCACCGAGGAGGGCTACGTGATTAGTGGTGAGACAGAGGGAAAAGCCTATGCTCTGGTGTGCGACCCGGCCACCGGCCTGCCGGTGTCTCTGTCGGTGCCGGAGGAGGGGCTGGAGGCCACCTTTACCGAGACGCAGTTGTACAAAAACGCAACCGAATAGATTGGACACGTCACCCCGGTGCAGACTTTGTCTGTGCCGGGGGCTTTCTTTTTTTTGACACCGCCTTGTCCCAAAGGACATAGTATGGAACGGAATGACTGTATAAAACAGCCGTCCCCGGACCACACTATCCGTGTAAGAAACGGGGACATTAAGGAGGTGAGCACCCGTGACGGTGCATCGGGGAGACATCTATTACGCCGATCTCAGTCCGGTGGTGGGCTCGGAGCAGGGCGGTATACGGCCGGTGCTGATCGTGCAGAACGACGTGGGCAACCGTTTCAGCCCCACGGTGATCGCGGCGGCCATTACCAGCCAAAAGGACAAGGCAAAATTGCCCACCCATATCCAGCTGCAGGCGGCGGGGAGCGGTCTCGCCAGGGATTCCATCGTGCTGCTGGAGCAGATCCGTACATTGGACAAGCAGCGACTCAAAGAGCGTATGGGGCGGCTGGATGAGGTGTCTATGACCCGGGTGGACCAGGCGCTGCAGGTCAGCTTTGGTCTGGGCGGTCTGCCGGGCACACAGGAATGATTTGACGGTATTCGGCATACGGACAGGGCGTGGGCGCATATAGGTACAAAAAGCGAGGGAGCGATGCACTGTGACTTTTTGGAACAAATATAAGCCCATTATCCTGCAGGTGGCCCTGGCTCTGGCAGCCGGCGGCCTGGCGGCGCTCCTGTCCGGCGGGCAGGAGCTCTATCAGGAGTTGGTCAAACCGCCTTTGTCACCGCCCGGCTGGGTGTTTCCGGTGGTGTGGACGGTGCTGTACGTCCTGATGGGCGTGGCGGCCGGGCTGGTGGCGGGGTCCCGGGATATCCACCGGGATAAAGCCCTCACCCGGTATTATATCCAGTTGGCCATAAACGTACTGTGGCCTATGCTGTTTTTCCGGTTTGAGCTGCTGACGGTGGCGGCGGTGTGGCTGGCGCTTCTGGTGGTGGCGGTGTACGTGACCTGGCAGTGGTTTCGCTGCATTTCGGTGCCGGCGGGCCGGCTGCTGATCCCCTATCTGCTGTGGTGCCTGTTCGCCCTGTATCTGAATATCGGCTTTGTTGTACTGAACTAAAAAGGAGACGTTATGATTTATCAATGCGATGCCTGTAACCGGGTGTATGAGGTCAACCGCACCGACGTGATCTGTATGTATTGCGGCGCCTGCGGCTGCCACCCCTACGAGCCGGAACAGGACGAGGAAAAGACCCAATAATCCGTGTGTATGACCTGCCCGCTGACCCGGGCAGGTCTTTTTTGTTCTAATCCGGCGGACAAGGCCATATATATGGGGCGAGAGGTGAGGACAGGCATGACGGATTGGGAGATGCTGCGCCCCTATCTGCCCGGGGAGTGGATCACAGCCCTGCAAAAAGTGCCCCGGGCCGGGCAGGACAGCGTGCAGGAGATACGCCTGCGGGCCGGCCAGCCGGTGACCGTGTCCGTGCCTGACGGAGAGCGGTATCTGTGCCCCGGAGGGCTTACCGCCCTGCGGCAGCCGGGGGTGTTCCGGTGCGGCGCGGATCGGCTGGAGCGGTGCTTTATGGCCTTTTGCGAGGGGTCGGTGTACGCCCACGAGTGGGAGCTGCGCCAGGGCTACATAGCTGTGCCCGGCGGCATCCGGGTGGGCGTGGCCGGCACCGCCGTCACCGATGGCGGTGCTGTTCGCTCCGTACAGAACGTGACGGCGCTGTGCGTGCGTCTGCCCCGGCACGTGGCCGGTTGCGCCGCCGGCCTGCAGGGGCTGGTGCTGCCGGAGGGACATCCCATCAGCACCCTGCTGGTGGGACCGCCCTCCAGCGGAAAGACCACCCTGCTGCGGGATCTGGCGGCGGGTCTGGCGGCCCGGCACCACCGGGTGGCGGTGGTGGACGAGCGGGGCGAGCTGGCCGGTATGGGTGGCCTGCCGGGGTGCGACGTGCTGCGGGGGTACCCCAAGGCGGTGGGCATCCGCCAGGCGGTGCGGTGCCTGGCACCGGAGGTGATCGTGTTTGATGAACTGGGGGACGAGGCAGAGGCCCGGGCGGTGGCAGCCTGTGCCCACGCCGGCGTGGCGGTGGTGGCGTCGCTCCACGGCCACAGCCGATGGGAGCTGGCGCGGCAGCCCCTGCCCCGGATGCTGATACAGCAGCGGGTGTTTGCCCGCTGGCTGTTTTTGGCCGGGCGGCAGAGCCCTGGTGTATGGCAGGGGTGCTATGCCCCGGAGGAGCATGGGGATGGGATACGTTGGACACCTGTTGATTTTAATGGCCGGGACGGGTCTTGGCGTGTACGGTGCCCGGCACCTGCACCGGCGCACGCAGTTTTTGCAGCAGACCGGTGGGGTGCTGCAGGCCCTGCTGCGGCAGATGACCTATACGGCCCGGCCTATGAGCGAGTTGTGGCGGCAGTTGGCGCAGAATGAGGCGTACAGCGGCTTTTCTCTGGTGCAGGATACGGCGGCCGGGCTGGCGGATGCCCCCTTTGGGGTGGCCTTTGCGGCGGCGGTGGAGCGGGCGGCCGAGGCAGGATTTTTGCAGCTGCCGGGGCGGCAGCTGCTGCTGGAGTTCGGTGAGGGCTGCGGCCGGTACGATCTGGCCCGGCAGGAGCAGCACATCCGCCATTATTGCGACCGGCTCGCAGAGCTGGAGGAGGAGGCCCGGCGTCAGGCGGCTGTCAAGGGCCGGATCTGCCCGGTGATGGGGCTGGCCGGTGGGGCGGCGCTGGCCCTGCTGTTATTATGACCGACACGGGAAGGGAAGGAATAACTCTATGGATGTGGATCTGATCTTCAAAATCGCTGCCATCGGGATCATCGTGTCGGTGCTCAACCAGTTGCTCATCCGCTCCGGACGGGAGGAGCAGGGGATGCTGTTGACCCTGGCCGGCCTGGTGGTGGTGCTGTCCATGATCGTGATGCAGATCAGCGATCTGTTCGCCACGGTCAAGACGGTGTTCGGTCTATGAATATCACGGAGATCCTGGTGGCGGCGGTGGGGCTGCTGCTGTGTGCGGCGCTGCTGGCCAGTGTGTTGCGGGCACAGCGCCCGGAGCTGGCGGTGTGCCTGAGCCTGCTGGCCGGGGTGCTGGTGGTGGGGCTGCTGCTGGGGCAGATCGCCCCTCTGGCGGCCACGGTGCGCCGTATGCTGGCGGCGGGCGGGTTGACCCAAGGCTCTCTGGCGGTGGTGCTCAGGGCCGCCGGGATATGCCTGCTGACCCAGATCGCGGCGGACACCTGCCGGGATGCGGGGGAGACCGCTCTGGCGGGCAAGGCGGAGCTGGTGGGCCGCCTATTGCTGCTGTTATTGGCGGTGCCGCTGTTTGAGGACATTCTCACCCTGGTGGTGGGGGTGGTGAACGGACAGGCGGTGACCGGATGAGGTGGCTGTGGTTGTGTGGGGTTCTGTTTGCGTTGTTCACCCTGCCGGTGGCGGCACAGACCGAGACCCAAAGCGCCGAAGAGCTGTACCGTCAGCAGCTGGAGGCCAGCGGCGCCGACCGGCTGGTGGGGGCTCTGCCCGCAGACGTACAGGAACTGTTAAGCGAGCTGGAGCTGGACGGCCTGGATCCCTCCGGGTACACGCAGCTCAGCGTCAGCCGGGTCACTGAACTGCTGTCCGGGCTGCTGGCCCGGGAGTCCGGCGGCCCTCTGCGTACCTTTGGGGTGCTGCTGGGGATCGTGCTGCTGGCGGCCTTGTTCAGCGGCCTGGAGGGCACTGCGGAGAATCGCGCCCTGCGTCAGACCTATCACGGTGTGGCGGTGCTGGGTGCGGGTGGTGCGTTGCTGGTGCCGCTGTTCGCTCTGCTGGAGACGGTGCGGCAGACGGTGGAGCAGGTGACGGTGTTTTTGATTGCCTACGTGCCGGTGTACGCCGCCATACTGGCCACCGGCGGCCGGGCCGGCAGCGCCCTTTCCTACCAGACCACCCTGCTGGGGGCGTCCCAGCTGCTGACCTGGCTGGTGGGCGGGGTGGTGTTTCCGGTGCTGACCGTGTCCCTGGCCATGGGCTGCACCGGTGCGGTGGCGGAGGGCTTCTGCCTGGAAAGCTTCAGCCAGACGCTGCACAAGGCGGTTCTGTGGGTGCTGGGGCTGTTTTCCACGGCCTTTTCCGGCCTGCTGTCCCTGCAGCAGATGGTGACGGCCGCCGGAGACACCCTGGGCAATCGGGTGATGAAGTTTTCTCTTTCCAGCTTTGTGCCGGTGGTGGGCGGCCTGCTCAGCGAGGCCTATTCCACGGTGGTGGGCTGTGCCGGACTGCTGCGCACCACCGTGGGTGTGTTTGGGTTGATCGCCGTGGTGCTGGTGATCCTGCCGCCTCTGTTTAGCTGTATATGCTGGAGCGTCAGCCTGTATCTGGCCTCCAGTGCGGCGGCCCTGTTCGGGCTGACCCCACTGGAAAAGCTGTGCCGCCTGGTGGCCGGCGGGGTGCGGGTGCTGATCGCCGTGTTGGCGGTGTTTGCTCTGCTGATGGTGGTGTCCACCAGCGTCATCGTGTTTACGGCCGGGAGGTGAGGGCGTGGATGGGTTTCGCCAGTGGGCGGCGGCGGTGTGCGCCGCTGCCATCGTCTGCACGCTGCTGCAGCGGCTGTTCCCCGATAACAGCCTGGGCCGGCAGGGGAGGCTGTTGCTGTCCTGCCTGTTTATGTGCGTGCTGCTGTCCCCGGCGCTGGGTGGAGAGTTTTCTATAGCTCTGCCCAATCTGACCCAGCCGGATGCCGCCAACGCGGCGGCGCTGGAGGCACGCATGCGTGGACAGCTGGTGCAGCAGGTGAATGAGACTATGCTGGATATGGTCAACCAGGCGTTGGCCGGATATGGATGGGAGGCGAAAAAAGTGGTGGCCGATATGGATATTGGCGAGGATGGGAGCATAAGTATGGGACAGATCGTTGTGTATGTGGACGAGAACACCGCCCGCCGCGCCACGGCCGTAAAGCAGGTGGCGGAGAAGCGCCTGGGCACGGCGGTGACGGTGGCGGTGTGGGAGGAGCACGGATGAAAGAGATGTGGCAAAAGTGGCGGGAGCGCCTGCGGTGGAGCGGCAAGGACCGTCACCTGCGCCTGCTCATCGGCCTGGGTGTGGCGGGCATGGCGCTGATCGCCCTGTCGGAGCTGCTGCCATCCCGGGACAACAGGAGCGAGGACGCCGTACCCCCATCTGCTCCCGCGGTAGCCACCGAGCAGCAGGTGGAGCAGGCACTGGAGGAGCGCATCACTACCCTGCTGCAGCGGGTGGACGGGGTTGGCTCCTGCCGGGTGCTGGTCACCCTGGAGAGCGGTGCCCAGGCGGTGTATGCGGCGGATACGGTCACCTCTGCGGACACGGCGACCGAGACATACCTGACCGTGGACACCGACACCGGGCCGGTGGGGCTGCTTCTCACCCGTATCCAGCCCACGGTAAAAGGGGTTGCCGTGGTGTGCGACGGCGGGGACGACCCGGCGGTGTGCGCCCGGGTGACCCAGGTGGTGGCTACCGCCTTTCACATATCCGACCGCCGCGTGTGCGTGGTCAAGCAGGACTAAGTTTTGCGAGAATACATTGGGTGAATAGCGCCGAGATCGCTTCACCTCAGGGAGGACATAGGGATGAAACAGTTTTTGAAGAAAAAGCAGCTGATGATGGTGGCGCTGGTGGCGGCATTGGGTATGGCGGTGTATCTCAACTATTACCTGCTGGAGGATCCGGCCCTGTCCGCCGGCACCGACCCGGAGGACTCCTCCGCGTCACAGGATGCCGACAATCTGGGGGATGCTACCTTTGTGGGAGCCGGGGTCAGCGACCCGGACGCCGACGTCTCAGGGGATACAAGCGACACCTCCCAGGAGGGGGCAAACTATTTCGATACCGCCCGCAAAAACCGCACCGCCGCCCGGGAGCAGGCGTTGAGCATCCTCCAGGAGGTGCTGGACAACGCCCAGGCATCGGCCGAGGATAAGGCGCTGGCCACCCAGCAGGCCGCTGCCATAGCGGAGAACGTGCTGCAGGAGAGCCACATCGAGAGTCTCATCGCGGCCAAAGGGTTCGCAGACAGCGTGGTGTATATAGAGGGGGACAACTGCAGCGTGGTGGTGCAGGCGGAGGCGCTTCAGCAGCAGGAAAGCCTGCAGATTATGCAGATCGTGGTGTCCCAATCGGCGATAAAGGCGGAAAAAGTGCAGATACTGGCCGCAAAAGCGTAAAACTTTTTGGTTTTTAGCATAAAAACATTGCTTATTTTCAACTTTGTGTTATAATGTGGGTAATAGGGTGAATAGGTGTCGGTTATGATTGTGCCGACAGCTGCCCATACTATACGATGTGACCATAGTTTCTATGCAACATAAAGGAGGAACAGCAATGGACGCCAATGAATTCAAGACCGTTGCAGGCAGCTGCATTATTTCCGAGGACGTGATCGCCTCCATCGCCGGTACCGCCGCTCTGGAGACAGAGGGCGTGGCCGCCCTGGCCAACCGTCCGGCGGATATCCGGGGCATCATCTCCCAAAATCCCGCCACCCGTGCGGTGCGTGTGCTCAATACCGAGAACGATACCATACTGGATGTGTACGTCACCTTCAAGCAGGGTGTCCGCATTCAGGAGACCGCCGTGGCCCTGCAGCAGAACGTCAAGCTGGCGGTGCAGTCCATGACCGGCAAGCCGGTGACCCGCATCAACGTACACGTTGAGGGTATGGTGGCAGAAGAGAAAATCGACCAATAAACAGCAGGCCCTCTGCATACGGTGGAGGGCCTTCTTGTTATGTGTGAATGTATAAATATACGATTGATGAAAATTGAGGTGTATGACTATGTCCAGACGAAAATCCCGTGAGCAGGCCTTTGCCCTGCTGTTTGAAAAGTCCTTCAACGACGCGCCCATTATGGAGCTGGCCGAGGGTGCGCAGGATGCCCGCGAGTGCATCATCGAGCCCTTTGCCCTGTCCCTGGCTCAGGGCGCTGAGGAGAAACTGGCGGAGCTGGATGCCCGTATCGACACCCACTCTCATAAGTGGAACCGTGGCCGTATCTCCCGTGTATCCCTGGCGGTGCTGCGTCTGGCCATCTACGAGATGCTGTATGAGGACAGCGTGCCGGTGAGCGTCGCCATCAACGAGGCGGTGGAGCTGGCTAAAAAGTACGGCGGCGACGAGGAATCCTCCTTTGTCAACGGCATTCTGGGCGGCATCTCCCGGGAGCAGGCATGAGCGGCTATCTGGGTCTGGACACCAGTAATTACACCACCTCGGCGGCCTATTGGGCGGCCGGCGCGGACAAGCCAGAGCAGGTAAAGCAGCTGCTCCCGGTCAAGGCGGGGGAGATGGGTCTGCGGCAGAGTGATGCCGTGTTCCATCACACCCGGCAGCTGCCGGATATCCTGGAGCGGCTGCGGGAGCCTATGGCCGGCGGCGTGGCGGCGGTGGCTGCCTCCGACCGCCCTCAGCAGAAGGACGGCTCGTATATGCCCTGCTTCTTAGTGGGGGCGGGTGCGGCCCGGCAGCTGGGTGCGGTGCTGGGTGTGCCGGTGTATTTCTTCACCCATCAGCAGGGCCACGTGATGGCGGCCCTGACCGGCGCAGAGTGCCTGCAGCTGCGGCGTGCGCCTTTTTTAGCCTTTCACGTGTCCGGCGGCACCACCGACGCCTTGCTGGTGGAGCCGGACGAGAGTTGCATCATCCGCTGTCGGGTGGTGGGCCACTCTCTGGATCTCAAGGCCGGCCAGCTCATCGACCGGGTGGGCGGTATGCTGGGGCTTCCCTTCCCGGCAGGTCCCGCCCTGGAGCCCCTGGCCCTGCAGGCCCAGGGCGGCTACAGACCCCGGGCGGTTCTGCGGGGCAGCGACTGCCATCTGTCCGGTGTGGAGAACCAGTGCCGGGACCGATTGAATAGGGGCGAGCCCCCGGCAGAGATCGCCCGGTTCTGCCTGGACAGCGTGGGCGCCGCCATAGAGGGTATGACCGAGGCGCTGCTGACTGAGTACGGCGATCTGCCGGTGGTGTACGCTGGCGGCGTTATGTCCAATAGCTTGCTCAAACAACGTTTTACCGACCGCTTTGGCGGTCGTTTTGCCCCGCCGGTGTATTCGGCGGATAATGCGGCAGGCATTGCGTGCCTGTGCCGCCTGGCCGTGGAGGAGGGAGCCCGATGAAGGTCATCTCGGTGGGTCAGCTCAACCGCTATGTCAAGTCTCTGTTGGAGAACGACGCCAACCTGGCGGCGGTGTACATCGGCGGTGAGATTTCCAATTTCACCCATCATTACAAATCCGGCCATCTGTATATGTCCCTCAAGGACGACACCGCCGCAGTCAAGGCGGTGATGTTCAAGGGATACGCGTCCAAGCTTGCCTTCCGTCCCGAGGACGGTATGCGGGTGATCGTCCGGGCGCGGGTGTCCCTGTACGAGAATACCGGCGCTTTTCAGATCTATATCGAGGAGATGCAGCCGGACGGAGTGGGCGCCCTGCAGGTGGCCTTTGAACAACTGAAAAAGAAGCTGGCGGGGGAGGGCCTCTTTGATGAGTCGCGCAAGCGCCCTCTACCGCCCTATCCCAGCCGTGTGGGGGTGATCACCTCTCCCACCGGCGCGGCGGTGCGGGACATCCTCAACGTGCTGGGGCGGCGGTATCCTCTGGCCCAGGTGGTGTTCTGCCCGGTGCTGGTCCAGGGCGAGGGTGCCGCACCCTCTATCGCAGACGCCATCCGGCGGTTCAATGCGGCCCGGGCGGCGGACGTGCTCATCGTGGGCCGCGGCGGCGGCTCCATCGAGGACCTGTGGGCCTTTAATGAGGAGCTGGTAGCCCGGGCGGTGGCCGCCTCGGATATTCCGATCATCTCGGCGGTGGGGCACGAGACGGATTTTACCATCTGCGATTTTGTGGCGGATCTGCGGGCGCCCACTCCGTCTGCTGCGGCGGAACTGGCTGTGCCGGACCGCCAGCGGCTGCTGGCGGCCATGGACTCGCTGAATACCCGCCTGTACAATGGCTGCCGCACCTTTTTGTCCGCCGCCACGGCGCGGCTGGATCTGCTGCGGCACAAGCGGTGCCTGGCCGCCCCCCAGTATTACACCGAGGAGCAGGCCATGCGCCTGGATTATCTGACCCGCCGCTTTGCCTCGGCTGCCCGCCAGCCCCTGGGCGTGGCGGATCGCCGGCTGGCGGCGGCCGCATCCAAGCTGGATGCCCTCAGCCCCCTCAAGGTGCTGGGCCGTGGCTATGCCATCGGCTATGATGCCGACGGCGGCGTGCTGGACAGCGTCCACCGGGTGGCGGTGGGGGACAGTCTGCGGTTGCGGCTGTCCGACGGCACAGTTGGCTGTCAAGTGACCGAAATACAGGAGGAGAATCAAAATGGCTGACATCACTTTTGAGCAGGCGATGAGCCGCCTGGAACAGATCGTGGCCGCCCTGGAGGGTGGTCGCTGCACCCTGGATGACTCTCTCAAATTGTTTGAGGAGGGCACCCGACTGACCGCTTTCTGCAGCAAGCAGCTCAAAGAAGCGGAGCAGAAGATCATCAAGCTTACCGCCGTGGAGGCCGGCGATGCCGGCGAGGGTCTCTCCGACCGCCAGGGCGAGGATATGGGCGAGGAACTGTCCGAGTAATCAACGATAATTAGGAGAATCGACTATGGCTGATGCAATTTACACGGCACAAATGCAGGCGCACTGCGACCGCTTTGAGGCGGCGCTGCCCGGATACATGCCCCGCACCGGCGGTCTGCAGACCACGGTGGCCCAGGCGATGGCCTATGCCTGCGCCAGCGGGGGCAAGCGTATCCGCCCGGTGCTGCTCTTAGAGTTTTGCCGCCTGTGCGGCGGCGATGCCGAGGCGGCGATGCCCTTTGCGGCGGCCATTGAGATGATCCATTCCTATTCGCTGGTCCACGACGACCTGCCCTGCATGGACAACAGCCTTATGCGCCGGGGCCGCCCGTCCACCCATGCGGTGTACGGCGAGACCATGGCGCTGCTGGCCGGCGACGGCCTGCTGAATCTGGCCTTTGAGACTATGCTCCGCGCCACCGGTCTGCCCCCGGCCAACGCCCTGGCTGCCGCCTCGGCGCTGGCAGACGCCGCCGGCATTGACGGTATGGTGGGCGGTCAGGTCATCGACCTGGAGAGCGAGGGCAAGGATATCGATCTGACGGTGCTGGAGGCGCTCCAGCGGGGCAAAACGGCGGCGCTGCTGATCGCGGCCTGCGTGATGGGTACCCGCCTGGCGGGTGCCGACCCGGAAAAAGAGCAGGCGGCCCGGGTGTTCGGTGAGAACGTGGGCCTGTCCTTTCAGATCGTGGACGATATACTGGACGTCACCGCCACCGCCCAACAGCTGGGTAAGCCGGTGGGCAGTGACGCCGTCAATGAAAAGGTGACCTACGTGTCCCTGCTGGGCCTGGAGGAGGCCCGCCGCCTGGCGTCGGAGCGCACTGCGGCGGCGTTGGAGGCGCTGGATGTGTTCGGTACCGAAGCGGATTCTCTGCGCCGCCTGGCGCAGGCGCTGTTGACTCGGGATCACTGAGAGGGTGAGAATATGAAGAGATTGGAAGAGATCCATTCTCCGGCGGATATCAAACATATGAATGAGGCCGAGCTGAAGGCGCTGTGCGAGCAGCTGCGGCACAAGATGGTGGATACCGTGTCCCGCACCGGCGGCCATTTGTCCTCCAATCTGGGCACGGTGGAGCTGACGGTGGCCCTGCACCGGGTGTTCACTACCCCCAAGGACGCCATCGTGTGGGACGTGGGTCACCAGTGCTATGCCCACAAGCTGCTGACCGACCGGTACGAGCGGTTCGATACCCTGCGCCAGCAGGGCGGCATCTCCGGTTTTCCTAATCCGGCGGAGAGCGAGCACGACGCCTTTGTGGCGGGCCACAGCAGCACCTCCATCTCGGTGGCCAACGGCATTGCCAAGGCCAAGGCGCTCACCGGGGACGACGGCTATACCATAGCGGTCATCGGCGACGGCGCCCTGACCGGCGGCCTGGCCTATGAGGGGCTGAGCAACGCCGGCCGCAGCGACGACCGGCTGATCATCATACTCAACGACAATAAAATGTCCATCAGCCGCAACGTAGGTTTTGTGGCCCGGTATCTGTCCCATCTGCGCAGCCGGGTCCGCTACGTGCGCGGCAAGCAGCGGCTGAACAAGCTGCTCAACCACACCCCGCTGATCGGCCGTCCTATCATTGCGCTGTTACAGCGCACCAAAAAGCGGGTCAAGCGCTCTCTGTTTTCCAACACCTCCTTTTTCGAGAATATGGGCTTTCACTATATGGGGCCTGTGGACGGCCACGACCTGGAGGACCTGACCGAGGCCCTGCTGGCCGCCAAGAGCGTCCGCCGTCCGGTGGTGCTGCACATCGACACCGTCAAAGGAAAGGGCAGCCCCTATGCGGAGCAAAAGCCGGACACCTACCACGGCATTTCTCAGTTTGACCCGGACACCGGCATCCCGGTGGGCGGCGGCGAGAGCTTTTCCTCCCGGTTTGGTGAGAGCCTGTGTCGTCTGGCGGCAGAGGACGACCGCATCGTGGCGGTCACCGCCGCTATGATCAAGGGCACCTGCCTGGAGGAGTTCGCCCGGCAGTATCCCACCCGGTTCTTTGACGCCGGCATTGCAGAGGAGCACGCCGTCACCTTCTCGGCCGGTATGGCCAGCGGCGGCCTGCTGCCGGTGTTTGCGGTGTATTCCACCTTTTTACAGCGCAGCTACGACCAGCTTATCAACGATGCCTCCCTGATGAACAACCACATCGTTCTGGCCATTGACCGGGCGGGTGTGGTGCCGGATGACGGCGAGACCCATCAGGGCATTTACGACGTAGCCATGCTGGCCACCATCCCCAACACCACCCTGTACGCCCCTGCTACTTACAGGGAGCTGGAGCTCCACCTGCGGCAGGCGCTGTACGATACCGACGGCATTGCCGCCGTGCGGTACCCCAAGGGCGCGGAGTCCCCACTTCTGGCGGGATACGAGCCCAGCTATAAGCCCTACGATTACGACGACGACGGCAGCCGGGATCTGCTGCTGGTCACCTACGGCCGCACCTATGGCGAGGTCAAGGCTCTGTGCGACCGCCGCCGGGCGGCGGGACAAGCCACCGGGGTGCTGAAGCTCAACCGCGTGCTCCCTCTGGATGAGGATGTGGCCGCCATCGCCCGGGACTATCGCTGTGTGCTGGTGCTGGAGGAGACCCGGGGCGGCGTGGGCGAGCTGCTGGGCAGCCGTCTGCTGCAGTCCGGCTATGCCGGCCATTACGCCGTGCGGGCTATCGGGGAGACCCTGGGCGCCTGCACCACCCAGCAGGGCCTGCACCGGGTGGGCCTGGATGCCGAGGGCATCGAAGCCTTTGTGCGCGCCCATACGGAGGATGCGTGATGGACAGTAAAGGTGTACGCCTTGACACTTATTTAGTGACCACCGGCCACGCCGGCGGCCGTGAAAAGGCCAAGGAGCTGCTGGCGGCCGGCTATGTGAGCGTCAACGGCGCCACCGTTACCAAGGCGTCCCGCCGGTTGACGGACACGGACGTGGTGGCGTGCTCGGCACCCCGTCCCCGGTACGTGGGGCGGGGAGGCTATAAGCTGGAGCGGGCTATCACCGCCGCCGGACTATCCCTGACCGGTCTGATCGCTATGGATGTGGGCGCCTCTACCGGCGGCTTTACCGACTGTATGCTGCAGCAGGGCGCTGCCCGGGTGTATGCGGTGGACGTGGGCCACGACCAGCTGCACGAATCCCTGCGGCAGGACCCCCGGGTGACGGTGCTGGAGGGCACCGACATCCGCAGCCAGGCTCTGGCGGACGCGGTCCCCGGTGGTAGCATCGATTTCTGCTCGGTGGACGTATCCTTTGTGTCTCTGGCTCACGTTCTGCCCGCCATACTGCCGTATTTGGGGGCGGACGCCACGCTGGTGTGTCTCATCAAGCCCCAGTTCGAGGCGGGCAAGGCCGCCATCGGCAAGCACGGGGTGGTCAAGGATCGCAAGGTCCACGCCCGGGTGCTGGCGGACCAGCTGGCGCTGTTTGCGGCGTGTCGGCTGGCGCCGGTGTGGATGGGTCATTCGCCCATCACCGGCGGCGAAGGCAACATAGAATATCTGGCTGTCCTGCGGCGGGGAGAGAGCCCGGCCCCGGTGATCGATCCGGTGGCGCTGACCCAGGCGGCATTTACAGAATTGACTAACTAACCGATGGGAGTGTACTGCTATGCGGATTACCGTTGTTCCCAATCGAATGAGACCTGAGACCGACGCCCTGGCCCAGGCGGTGCGTGACCGCCTGCAGGCGGCAGGTGCCACCGTTCACACAGTGGCGGCGGACACGGCCCTGCCGGCCACGGCGGCGCTCACCGAGGCGCTGCAGGGCAGCGATGCGGTGGTGGCTGTGGGTGGCGACGGCACCATTATGCACGTGGCCAAGGCAGCGGCCTCGGCCGGCTGCCCGGTGCTGGGCATCAATGGCGGCCGCGTGGGCTTTTTGGCGGGTGCCGAGCCGGCGGAGCTGGACGCTCTGGCGGCGCTTCTGTCCGGGGCGTACGTCACGGACCAGCGGACGCTGCTGGAGATCACGGTACATACGGCGGCGGGATGCCGCACCGCTCTGGCTATGAACGAGGCGGTCCTCTCCCGGGGCAGCGTGTCCCGGCTGGTGGACGTGACGGTGGCGGCAGACGGCTGTGAGCTGTTGTGCAGCCGCGGCGACGGCATCATCGTGGCCACACCCACCGGCTCCACCGCCTATTCTCTGTCGGCGGGCGGGCCGGTGATCGACCCGGCGGTGGACTGCGTGCTGGTCACCCCGGTGTGCCCCCATTCTCTGGATTCACGGTCCCGGGTGCTGCCCAGCTGCGTCACCCTGACCCTGCAGGCGGTGGCCGCCGACGGCGATACCGCTTTCATCACGGTGGACGGCGAGGAGACGATCCCTCTCACCGCCGCCGACACTGTGACCATTCGCCGGGCGGGCATCTCCGCCCGTCTGATCCGGCTGACAGACACCACCTTTTACGACGGTCTGCGGCACAAATTGTTTGACAGGAGATGAACGGTATGAAAACAAGACGCCACGCAAAAATTTTGGAGATCATCAACCAAAACGCCGTGGAGACCCAGGAGGAGCTGCAGGCCCTGCTGGGCCAGGCGGGGTACCCGGTGACCCAGGCTACCGTCTCTCGCGATATCAAAGAGCTGCGGCTCATCAAGACCCCCGGTCAGGGCGGCGGCTATCGCTACACCACCGCCAAGGGCGGCGAGCCCATCTCCGCCAAGTTCCATTCCATCTTTGCCGGCTCGGTAGTGCGGGTGCAGTACGCCCAGAATATTGTGGTGGTCCACTGCCTGCCGGGTATGGCCCAGGCGGCCTGTGCGGCCATGGATTCTCTGCATTGGAGCCAGGTCATCGGCACCCTGGCGGGTGACGATACCTTTATTTGCATCGCCACCAGCGAGCGGGATGCCGAGGATCTGGTGCTGGAACTGAAGAAAATGCTCAGCAACACGGAAAGGTAAGAGGACGTATGCTGCAAAGCCTACATATCGAAAATGTGGCGGTGATCGAAAAGACGGATATTGCCTTTGGGTCGGGTCTGACCGCTCTGACCGGCGAGACCGGCGCGGGTAAATCCATCGTCATCGACGCCATCAACGCCCTGCTGGGCGAGCGCATCACCCGGGACGTGGTGCGGGCCGGAGCAGACCGGGCGTATATCGCCGGTGTGTTCGACGACCTGCCCCGGGCGGTGGTGTCTGCCCTGGAGGAGATGGAGCTGTCCCCCGAGGAGGACGGAACCCTGCTCATCCAGCGCAGTCTCACCGCCGACGGAAAGGGCAGCTGCCGCATCGGCGGCCGGCCGGTGACCGTGTCTCTGCTGCGGCAGATCGGCCGTATGCTGGTGAATATCCACGGTCAGCACGAAAACCAGGCCCTTCTCCAACAGGAGCGCCACGTAGAATATCTGGATCGCCTGGGCGAGCTACAGGCGGTCCGGGACGCCTATGAGCAGGAATACCGCACCTATTGCCGGGTGCGCCGCGCCATTAAGGCGGCCACCCTGGATGAGGACGAAAAGGCCTTTCGCACCGAGCGGCTGACCCAGCAGATAGCGGCGCTGGATGCCGCGGCTCTGCGCCCCGGCGAGGAGGCGGAGCTGCTGTCCCGCCGGGAGATGGCCCGCCATGCAGGCAAGCTGGCAGGGGTACTGCAGCTGGCCCGTGCCGCCATGGAGGATGACGAGGCCGGTGGGGAGCGAGGCGCTCTCACCCGGCTGACCGATGCGGTGGCCGCCCTGCAGGGCGTGGGCGGTATCGCCCCGGAGCTGGCGGCGGTGGCCGCCCGCCTGCAGAGCAGTCTGTACGAGGTGCAGGCCGCCGCCGAGGAGATACAGGATTTTGAACGTTCCCTTAGCTTTAATGAGCAGGAGCTCAACGCCCTGGAGGACCGGCTGGCTCTCCTGCAGCGGCTGATGCGCCAGCACGGCGTCACCGACGAGCAGGCCCTGCTGGATAAGCTGGAGAGTATGCGCGCAGAGCTGGAGGGCATCCAGTCCTCCGATGCGTACATCGCCGACCTGGAGCGGCAGTCGGACGTGGCAAGGGACGCCACCATCGCCGCCGCCGGCCGGCTGACCGCCGCCCGCAAAGAGGCCGCCAAGCGGTTTGAGCAGGACGTGTGCCGTCAGCTCACATTCCTGGATATGCCCCACGTGCGGCTGGAGGTGTCTCTGGAGCCCACCGCCCTGACCGCCATCGGCGGGGACAAGGTGGAGTTTCTCATCGCCTCCAACCCCGGTGAGCCGCCCAAGTCCATTGCCAAAACCGCCTCTGGCGGTGAACTGTCCCGCATTATGCTGGCGCTTAAGAGCGTGCTGGCCGGTGTGGACGATATCGACACCCTGGTCTTTGACGAGGTGGATGCGGGCATCAGCGGCCGTGCCGCTGCCAAGGTGGGCACCCTGCTGCGGCAGATCGCCGCCCGACGGCAGGTGCTGTGCGTCACCCACCTGGCGCAGATCGCCGCCTGCGGACACAGCCACCTGCTGGTGTCCAAGAGCGTGTCCGACGGCCGCACCTATACCCGCGTGGACGACCTGAACGAGGCTGACCGACTGCAGGAGCTGGCCCGCATCATGGGCGGCGAGGTGACCGATACCACCCTGTCCGCCGCCGCCGAGATGCGTGCCCGCGCCCGGGAATAAGGAGATATAGTTATGAAACGAGAAACCATAGAGCGCACCCCCGAAGAGATCCGGCAGATGACCCGCACTAATAAGCGCCAGTATTCTCTGGTGGCGGCCATCATCTGGGCAGTGTGTTCGGTTATCTGGGCGGTGTTGTTGGTGCTGGATGTGGTCCATCATGCTGCCGCCCTGCAGGTCGTGTTGCACAGTGTATGCATCGTCTGCACGGTGTGCAGTGCTGTGCTGCATTTTGTGGGCTGGTGGCGGATGAGCCATCCGGAGTCGCAAACCGGCGAGGAGCCCTCTGCCATCCCCGAGGATGACCAAGAGAATGTATAATCAATAACACCCCGGCCCATTTCCTGCACGGTTTTGGGCCGGGGTGCTTTTGTGTTCGCACAGCTTGTGTAATGGGGCATTTTTTCTTGCCATTTCCTGCCGGGGGTGGTATAATGAAGCCAACGCAGAGAGGGAGGAACATCCATGGGTATACAACTAACCGAAACCTATCCCAAGGTGGTGGCGGCGAACAGCCGGCAGACCTTGTATTTTAGCCTGTGCGGCAGCGACCTAGAGTCCGGTGTGCCGCAGGTCAAGGTGCAGCCGATGGAGGTGCATACCGTATCCCACGCACCGGAATATCTGTCCCATCAGGAGGACCGCTATCCCTGGATATCACTCACCCCTGCGGGCGACGGCCTCTACTGCGCCCCCATCGACTTTGCGGGGGAGCAGCGCTATTCCGTAAAGGTGCGGCTGGGGGATAACGTGTTCTACTCCGGCTACGTCTATGGGGTGGACCCCGACCTGGCGGCTCTACGCCCCTATAAGGGGGATACCCACCTACACACCAACTGCTCCGACGGCTGGGAATCTCCCTGGGACACCATCTGCGCCTACCGGGCGGTGGGCTACGATTTTGTGGCCATCACCGACCACGGCCGGTATTACCCCTCGGTGGATACCCAGGCTCAGCTGGCACCCCTCACCGACCGGTTTTACGTGATGCCCGGTGAGGAGGTGCACCCCAAGGGCGGCAGCTGCTTCCATATCGTCAGCCTGGATGCTGGCCGGGGCGTGTCGCCGGTGCTGGAGCAGCAGCCGGAGTACGTGGCGGCCGAGGTGGACAAGATTTTGGCCCAGCGGGATCTGTCGGCTCTGCCGGACCCCTGGGCGGCGGCCTTTCGCACCTTTGTGGCCCGGGAGATCCGCCGGGCCGGCGGCATCGCCGTGATGGCTCATCCCTATTGGGAGTGCGGCGGCGAGTACAATTATCAGACCGTGGAGTTCCTCCACCATTGGCGGCAGGGAGATTTTGACGCCCTGGAGCTGCTGGCGGGGTGCGACGACACCGGCAATGGCAACAACCTGCAGGAGATATTGTGGAACGATCTGCGGGTGGAGGGGTGCCGCATCCCGGTGGTGGGCGCCTCGGATGCCCACGTGCCCCGTGACCGATGCGATTATGATCATTTTAATCACCAGTTCACCCTGGTGTTCGCCACCGGCTACGACGACCTGTCCGCCGGCATTATGGATGGCCGGGCTGTGGCGGTGGACCGCCGGGACGATAAGTTCTTCCGGTGTCTCGGACCCTACCGCTATGCTAAGTACGCCCGCTTCCTGATGCGGGAGTATTATCCCGCCTATGGGGCCCTGACCGTGGCCCACGCCGCCGCGTTGGCGGCACAGGATACAGCCGCCCTGGCCGCCGCCGAGGCGCAGATCGATGCCTTCCTGGCTAAATTCTACGCTCTGTGAGAGAAAAGGAGACAGTATGAAACACTTTCTGATCGTTGTGGATATGCAAAAGGACTTTGTGGACGGTGCTCTGGGCACCCCGGAGGCGGTGGCCATCGTCCCCGCCGTGTGCGATCGGATCCGCGCCTTTGGGGGCGAGGTGCTGGTCACCTACGACACCCACCCAGAGCATTATTTGGATACCGCCGAGGGCCAAAAGCTGCCGGTGCCCCATTGTATCAAGGGCACTCCCGGCTGGGAGCTGGATGCGGCGGTGGCGGCGGTACTCGCAGAAAGGCCGTACCGTGCCATTGAAAAACCCACCTTTGGATCGGTGGCGCTGCCTATGATCGTACAAGAACTGGCGGCAGGGGAGGACTTTGACGTGACCCTCATCGGTCTGTGCACCGATATCTGCGTGGTGTCCAACGCGCTGCTGCTCAAGGCCCATTTCCCGGAGCGGCGGATCACCGTGGACGCCGCCTGCTGTGCTGGGGTCACCCCGGAAAGCCACCGGGCGGCGCTGACCACCATGGGCATGTGCCAGATCGATATTGTGTAAGCGGGGTATCAAATATGGCAAAACGAATCTTATTCCAAGGTGATTCCATCACCGATGCAGGTCGCAATCGGGAGGATTCTTACGATATGGGGCGGGGCTATGCACTGCTGGTCAAGGCGGCTCTGGATGCCGACCGTCCCGGCGAATTTGAATACGTCAACCGGGGTGTGGGCGCCAACCTGCTGGTGGATCTTTACGCCCGGCGGCAGGCGGATCTGCTGGACCTGCAGCCGGACTGTGTCAGCCTGTTCATCGGCACCAACGACGCCTGGAGCGAGCTGGACGGCGGCCGCCCCATCGAGACGGCTGCCTTTGAGGCTATGTATGTGGACCTGCTGGAGGAGATACGCGCCGTCTGCCCCCAGACACGGGTGATGCTCTTTTCCCCCTACGTGATGGAGGGCCTCTATTCCCGCAATACCGAGCAGCAGCCGGATCGGCTGGAGCGGTTCCGTACCCACATCGCCTCTCGCATTGAGGTGGTGCGCCGCCTGGCGCAGCGGTACGGCCTGCCTTTTGTGGATATGCAGGCGGTCTTTGACGCCGCCTGCCGGCGGGCGCCGGCGGCCTGCTGGTGCACCGACGGGGTCCATCCCACCGCCGCCGGCCACGAGCTGATCAAGCGGGCGTGGCTGGATACCTTTGCCAGTATAGACGTATAAGGGGAGAATATCTATGAAAAAGACCATTTTGTTCCAGGGCGATTCCATCACCGACGCCAGCCGCGACGGCGAAAACCCATTTAATATGGGCCACGGTTACGCCACCCTGGTGGCCTCTGCGCTGGGGGCGGACTATCCGGCCCGGTACGACTGTATCAACCGCGGCGTCAGCGGCAACCGCGTTGTGGATATGTACGCCCGCATCAAAAAGGATTGTATCAATCTCAAGCCGGACTACGCCAGCATCTACATCGGCGTCAACGACGCCTGGCACGAGATCTGGGAGCGCAACGGCGTAGATACGGAAAAGTTTGAGCGGGTCTATCGTATGTTTATCGACGAGGTGCAGGCCGCCTGCCCGGGTATTAAGCTGATGCTCATCGCCCCCTACGTGCTGGAGGGATGGGCCACCTGCGCCACCGAGGAGCAGCCGGATCGCCTGGAGCGGTTTATCACCGACGTGGCGGACAAGGCCGAGGCGGTCAAGCGAGTCGCCAAGGAGTACGATCTGCCGCTCATTGAGCTGCAGCCGATCTTTGATGCGGCCTGCAAGCTGGCGCCCGCCGCCCATTGGTCGGCGGACGGCGTCCATCCCACCGCCGCCGGCCACGAGCTGATCAAGCGGGCCTGGCTGGACACCTTTGCCACCCTGCGATGAGGGGAAAGAACCGCGCGCCCTACGCCCGCTGGTTTGCGGGGCACACCCATAGCCTGGAGGGCAAGCGGGTGGCTGTCACCGGCGCCACCGGCGGCATCGGCGTGGAGCTGTGCCGCCACCTAGCCCGGCTGGGGGCGCAGCTGGTGCTGTGCAACCGCAGCCGGGAAAAGACCGAGGCGCTGATGGCGGCGCTGGCGGCGGAATACCCCGGCGTGCAGGTGGCGTTTTTGCCCCTGGATCTGGAGGATGCCGCCTCGGTGGCGGCGGCGGGGGAGGCCCTGGCGCAAGAGCCGCCCCACCTGCTCATCCACAATGCGGGTGCCTACGCCATCCCACGCCACACCACCTCTTTGGGAGTGGACAACGTCTATCAGATCAACTGCCTGGCGCCCTACATCCTCACCCGGCGTCTGCTGGAGCCTATGGCGGCGGTGGGCGGTCACGTGGTGGCGGTGGGGAGCATCGCCCACAACTATGGGCGTGTGGACCCCGCCGACGCGGACTTTTCCACCCGCACCGCCGCCTCCCAGGTGTACGGCAACGCCAAGCGGCATCTGATGCTGGCCCTATACGAGCGGTTTGAGGATGTAAAGGGTGTCACCTTGTCGGTGACTCACCCGGGCATCACCTTTACCAATATCACCGCCCACTATCCACCGTGGCTGTTCGCCATCATCAAGCACCCCATGAAATGGATCTTTATGCGTCCCCGCCGGGCGGCGCTGTCCATTCTGCGGGGCGTGTTTGAGCCCTGCGGCCACGGCGAGTGGATCGGCCCCCGCCTATTGGACGTGTGGGGTCTGCCTGCCAAGCGCAAGCTGCACACCTTCACAGCGGAGGAGGCGAAAACGGCCTTTGCAGCGGTGGAGCGGCTGTGTGAAGACCAGTAAAAAATCCCGGATGCGCCGCATCCGGGATTTTTTCTCCTTTTCGGGACATACTAGCCGGGAAAGGGGAGAGTACAATGATTGAAAAAGACACCGTCCGCCTGCTGCGGGAGTGCGATGCGGGCATCAAAATGGGGGTTTCCTCCATCGACGACGTGCTGGAGTATGTGGACAATGAGCAGCTGCGCCGATTTCTGACCGCCAGCAAAGAGGAACACAACGAGCTGGATGCGGAGCTGCAGAAGCTGCTGGACCGATACGGGGACGAGGGCAAGGACCCCAACCCCATGGCCAAGAGTATGTCCTGGATGAAGACGGCGGTCAAGCTGAAGCTGCAGGAGTCGGACGCCACCATCGCCGACCTGATGACCGACGGCTGCAATATGGGGGTCAAATCCCTCAGCCGCTATCTCAACCAGTACGCGGCGGCGGACGAGGTGTCCAAGGACATCTGCAAGCGGCTGATCCGGATCGAAGAAAAACTCAGCGTCCAGATGCGGGACTATCTGTAATGTTCGGGGTGTCAAGGATATCGCCTCTCACACCTGGCACCAACCTTAGATAGAATCCGTAGGGGCGGTCTGTGACCGCCCGCTGGCGAACGCAGTTCGCCCCTACGATCACCCATCGTGGTCGGATAGAATCTGAAGGGGCGGCAACCTGCCGCCCGGTCCCCGTTGCCCCCGCTTTGGCGGGGGCTTTTTTATGCCGCGAATTGTAAAATCGATAAAAAGATTGTCAAATCGGCCAATCTTGGCTGTTGCGATGCCCCTTGTGTCTGTGGTATACTGGATTCATAAAAGAGGAGGTGTCGGTATGGAGCATAGCACCATCGGAAAAGAATACGGCCCGGGACGTATCGTGCGGGTGGAGTGCTGCGAGGATCCCACCCCGGAGCAGCTGCGCATCCGGGACGAGTGCTTTCTGCTGCTGCTCATCACCCACGGCACCGCCGTTTTCTCCGCCTATGGGCGAGAGTTCACCGCCGTGGCGCCCTGCCTGGTGTGCTTTGACGAGAGCGAGGACCCGCAGCTGGTCCGCAGCCGCGATCTGCGGTGCTGGGGCGTGTTCTTTCACCCCACCTTTCTCAACGTGAATCTCACCTTTTCCCGGCTGCGGGCCGAGGGCTTTGACGAGACCGCCATGCAGCACGATTTCTTTTTGCTGCACCCCTTTGTCCACCACGCGGATCCGATCCCCCTGACCGACGGCTATCGTCTGTCGCTGCAGAATAGCTGCCGGGAGCTGCGGCGGGAGCTGGCGCAGCAGCCGGATTGGTATTGGTCCTGTCGGTCCCGGTCCTACGTGATGGAGATGCTCATCGCCCTGGAGCGGCTGTACGCCTATGAGCAGAATCCCCGGGGGCGGGACGCGGTGCAGGATGCCCTCCTGTATCTGGAGAGTCATTACGGCGAGGAGATCTCACTGGATAGCCTGTCCGCCTTTTGCCGGGTCAACCGCACCACCCTGAGCCGTTGTATGCGGGAGGCCACCGGCCTGACCCCCCGGGAATACCTGCTGCAATATCGGATGACGGTGGCCAAAAAGCACCTGGCCTTTACTGAGATGCCCATTAAGGAGATCGCCCAGCGGTGCGGCTTTAAGACGGTGCAGCATTTTGGGCGACTGTTCCGGCAGCGGGAGGGCTTTACCCCTGCCGCTTATCGCACCCGCGCCGTCCAGCGGCGGCGTGCGGAATTGCAAAAAGAGGAGGTACGGAAAGGATGAAAAGGATGATGCGGACAGCCCCGTTGCTGCTCATCACCCTGGAGCGGCTGTTTTTTCGCGGTTTGCTCCCATTATTTGCATTTTTTGTGACCATTCCGTTCCCGATACCGTGTATATAAATGAGAAGCGTGTATTTTGCGTCTGACCGAAAGAATGGAGGGATCTGTGTGAAGCGTTTTTGCGTATGCCTGTTGTGCGTGTGTGTGTTGCTGTCCATGACGGCCTGTTCCCGCCCGCATCCGGACCTGGAGGACTCCTCGATACCGGTTGCGGACGCCACCGGGTCCTCCTCTGCGGATAGCACCACCACAGAGGAAACCACCACCACGACCACGGAGACGACTACTACCACCACTACCACCACCGGTGCGACGACTACTACCACCACGACCGGCGCAACCGGCACCACCGGTAAAACTACTGCCGCGACCAATTCAATGCCGCCGCCGTATCGTTATTCGCCACAGAACATCGCAACAGTGGATGAATTAATCGACTGGGTCCGGACGACCGACATATCGGAACATGATGGGCTATACGATACATTCCTGATAAGAGCACATAAGGCTGGACTCTGTGTTCCTAGGTATAAGGGGGAGTACCTCAGACCAGACAAACACGGAAGAAAAATATGCCTTATGTTTGAAATGACAGCTGAAGCGCCGGGTATTTATTACTACTATCCCGAGGGTATCGTTCGCTGTTATTTCATAGAGGATGGCTTGGCCGATGAGGCCAAAGAACAGCTGGTCTCATTTAGAAACGGAAAAAGACCAACGTTAGCGGCGAAAGAAGCGGACAGTAAACTTGATGTTAAAACGGAAAATTTGGTTTTATCAGACGGTCGCAAGGTGGTATGTGCTTCCTACCAAAGTGATGATCGGAAGAAGGCCACGTTCCTGCTCAATGAGAATATTTTGATTACGGTTGATGTTTTTAATAGTTATGAACTTTCTCCCAAAGAGGTCATCAGCGATTTATCTTTTGAGATCATTAAGGTAACCACCCCGACGAATTCTGCTCCTGCGGCAAGCGGAGGAGATATCTTTATCAATGAAGGCGAATATTTTGTCCAAGGAGGGAAACGGTTGGTAGATAGAACGGAGCCAATTCCCAAAGAGGAGTTTTTGAAAAAATATCCGGTTTCATTGCCGGGAAGCTTTTCAACTGTTACGTTCTATTATGAAATTCCTACAGAAGATGGTCTCAGACTGAATAAAAATATGAGTGAAAACGGGTTTATCCGATGTGAAAGTAAAGATGGCAAAAGTAATATGTATATTTACGTTTGTCAAACAGGGTATATTGGACTTTCCAGTGTCTGGCGGCCGGATAATGAACCTCAAAAATCCCGTATAAACAATATCGACGTTATTATCAGTCGACAGGGGCGGAATTATAAGGGCAAATTTGAGAAAGATGGGTATTACTATACATTTGAGATGTACAGTACAGAGCAGGACGATGTAATAAATGCATTGAAAGACTTAACCAGTTAATAAACATTGTTCTGTATTGATAATCCATTCTTTGAATCAAAGAAATGGGAGGGGACACAACGGATGAAACAAACAAAACGGACTTTCTTTGTGTTGCTTTTGTGCGGTGCCCTACTGCTGGGTGCCGCTGGGTGCGGCAAAGCGGAGACGCCGAATATGGATTTTATAGAGTGTGCCGGTGAATTAGGTGCTCTCTTTTCATTAAACTCCTCATTTGGTGAGGAGAGCCGGCAGGATCTGTTGGATGACTTAAAAATGCCGATGGAAATGTATATGAAACTTGAGGATTTAGAAGCCGTCTATGAATTGTATTGGCATCAACATCAGTATTCACAAAACGCTGAGTTGGACATGTCGAGAAGAGGTATTATATCATTATCGGAACAAGAGATAATCAATAAATATTTAGAAGAATATCAAACCAAGTATGTTGAATACAATTACAAGATTAAAGAAGTATTAGGCAAGAGATATAATGATTTTACTCATTGGTTTGTTGATTGGAAAGGCCGATTTGCCAGTTGGCAAGATAATAATTCGAATAACGATGTCGTTTCCTTGACAAATTCGAGTGAAACAGAAGAAGAAAGAAATATACGACTACAAAAGCATATGGACGATACAGACAAAGCGGACGAAGTATTTGAAAACAATTTAAAATCGGTATGTGAAACGCTTAATTACAGTAAAGAACAAGAATATTACATTAATCAAATATTTAATGACTATAATTATATTTGCCATCAAGCCTATGCTCTTTATGAACGCAGGATGAGCCGATTTGGCGTTGAATTTAAGGCTCACTATGTTGAACTGCGAGAAAACTTGGCTAACGATTTTCTCGATAAGACGTATGAAGAGTTGAAGAATCTTTTGGGCGATGAGTTTGATAGTTTTAATCCTTTCTTTAATGATTTAGCAGAGCAAGCAGAAAGACCGTATTTTTTTCAAAATATGGATCATCAATAAACCAAAACTACACAATTTGGAGTTGGTTCTCTGTTTGTCAAAAAGTGAGTTCATTATGGCTCCGATGGAAAAATGGCAAGAAAAAAGCACTACATACAATCAATTGACAAACCTTGTGTTTTGTTCGTGAATCGTTTTTAAAATCAAAGGCTTGGAGGGAACACAACGGATGAAACAAACAAAACGAACTTTCTTTGTGTTGCTTTTATGCGGTGCTCTGTTGCTGGGTGCCGCCGGGTGCGGCAAGGCGGAGATACCGGAGGATTCCTCGATACCGGTTGCGGACGCCACCGTGTCCTCCTCTGCGATTAGCACCACCACCACGGAGGATACCACCACCACGATCACCACGGAGGCGACAACGACCACTACTACCACCACCGGTGGGATTACGACACGTAACACCTCGAGGACCAAGACCAGCTGTCCTACCGCTCCGCCTCGCTCTACCACCACCACGGGGCGGACAACCACCACTACCACCACCACAACGGCCGCCACGACCACGACCACCACGCGGCCCCCTCAGCCGCAGGTGGAGACCCAGTGGGTCTTGCCCCAGGTGGTGCGGCAGACGGAAGGCTATCAGGGTGCTTATGAAGATATGTTGTATACCGCCGACGGACGTATCGTCGCCATCGGTACGGTGGAAGATAGTAGCGAATACCCCAAAAGTGTCATCGACGTCTATGATAACAATTTGGCGTTGATTCAGTCTTGCGACTTTGATATGTGGTACTGCAGCATTGCCACCTGTCAGGATGGTGGCTACTATGTGGTCCGGGATGCCGGTCCCTGTACCGTCAAAAAAATCTCCGCCGACTTTGCGGTGGAGTGGTCGGTGAAGTTTGAATCCCACGCAATGGATGTCATCATTAAGTCTGTGGTCGAGTTGACCGACGGAACGCTGGCTGTTTTGTATATCAACCCCTTTGGTTCTTCCTGGAACGTGCTGATGGTGTCCCCTGATGGGCAAGTGCTCAAAAGGCAGTCGTTAGGTCACGATGGAAATGCTATGGACGACGGAATACATATGATAGCGGACGATGCGGGTGGATTTTATTTTGTCTTCTCTGCCGCCGCCTCCGACGTCGCTTCCCCCGAAGGCCTGCATCAGACCTGCGACCCGAAAAGAGGGGACGAGGTTGTGGTAGCTCACTATGTGTCTGCGGACGGCGAATGGCAACTGGATTACCATATGCGAGTGGGCGGCATCGGCAACGATAGGTGCGAAGAGGCCGCCGTGGATGCAGATGGTAATATCTACCTTGCGCTGTGTTCTCTCGATACTACTCTCGATCCCTTCTGGGACGAGGTAACGCCCCGTTATTTTTGTCGCCGTATGCTGGTGAAAGTTACCCCTGCGGGCGAAGTGGTATACCGTGTTCCTTTGTCGGGGCGTTGTAAGACAGGGTATCAGGTGTGCGGCAGACAGAGAAACTGTACTGCAGGGGATCAGGTGTGCGGCATCCAGGTTCGCGACGGTAAGGTGTATGTAGCCGGTGTTTCCGCCTATTACGACGGTGTGCTGTATCCTGAGCCTGCTGCTTCGGACAAAAATGACTACCCCTATGATTTTTACGCCGCCTACGCCGTGTGTATTGATGAAAAGGGTGAGATTCTCTCCCGGCGAGTGTATAAGGGTGTCCCCAACGATACGGTGTGGTTGCCCGATGGTCGCTTCGTGCTGTGCGGTGGCGTTTGCCCGGATGACAGCGATTTTGATTTGGATTTTGAGCCTGAATATATGGATAGGAACCCCTCTGATCGCGCTTTGTTTATTTACTAAATAAAAAAGACCTGCCGGCCGGCAGGTCTTTTTTGCGTCCTATTTAGTTCTCGCTGAAGATCACGGTCACGTCGGGGTGCAGTTGCAGGATGGAGGCGGGCACCTGGGGGTCGATGGGGCCGAAAAAGGCCTTTTCGATGATGGCCTTTTTGGCGGCGCCGTTGGCGATGAGCAGCACCTTTTTGGCCTGCATGATGGACTGCATACCCATGGTGATGGCGGTC
>JAFQKB010000056.1 GCA_017397125.1 Clostridia bacterium
GGAAAATACAACTTTTTCGGCAAATTGGAGATGTGAAACGGAAAGGGATTTTAGAATTGCCGAAAAAGACGGTTCAGAGTCCGGCCATCCGGGTACCCGCTATTTTTATTGCCGCTGGTCTATGGAGGTCCTCGACCGGCGGTATTTTCCGCAGGAAAATACAACTTTTTCGGCAAATTGGAGATGTGAAACGGAAAGGGATTTTAGAATTGCCGAAAAAGACGGTTCAGAGTCCGGCCATCCGGGTACCCGCGGTTCCAACACGGCCATATTAACCAAATCTTAACCGTTTTTATCCTAGAATGTTAATCCCTCATGGATTATGATAAGAGCAGCACAACCAAGGAGGAGGAGACGATATGAAAAAAGCCATGGCCCTGTTGCTGGGGCTGGTGTGGGCGGTGGGGCTGACCGCCTGCGGCGGCCGGGTGCGGGGGGTGCAGATCACGGAGTGCGCCTCCGAGATCTACACCGAAGAAGAGATCCGCCAGGCCATTGACGTTGTCCTGCAGGATTTCAAGCGGGACTTTGAGGGTTGCACCCTCCTGGAGATCGGCTATGCCGGGGATGACCGGCAGGACGGGTGGCAAGAATTTGCCCAGCGGCACGGGGCAGACCAGGTCATCGTGCTGCTCTCGGAGTTCTACGTAGATGACTCCGGCCGAAGCCAGGGACTGAATCCCCATTCCACCTATACCGGCTGGAATTGGATATTGGTGCGCAACAAAGGCGGCCAGTGGAGACACGTGGATCACGGGTATTGATCGTATATATTGCTTTTCCCCGCCTTGACTCTTTCAGGTCAGGGCGGTTTTTGCGTTCCGGGGTTTCTGTGGCCCGAATTCGCCAAACACCCTTGTCAACCCCTTGCGGATTTGCTATAATTCAAAATAGAAAAGCCCCCGGGCGGGAATACTGAGACTGTGACCAAACTACTGACAGATAGGAGAATGACCGTGACTACGTTTCCCTCTACCCCTCACATCAACCTGCTGGATGACATCGGCTTTGGCAAGACCGTGCTGTTGCCCGGCGACCCGCTGCGTGCCCGCTTCATTGCGGAGAATTTTCTGGAAAACCCCGTGCTGGTCAATAACGTCCGGGGGGTCAACGGCCACACCGGCTATTACAAGGGCGTCAAGGTGTCGGTGATGGCCACCGGTATGGGTATGCCGGCCATGGGCATCTATTCTCACGAGCTGTTCAACACCTTTGGGGTGGAGAATATCATCCGGGTGGGCTCTGCCGGCTCCATCCAGGAGCACATCCACCTGTACGATCTGGTCATCGGCCAGGGGGCCTGCACCGACTCCAACTGGGCGGCCCAGTTCCACCTGCCCGGCACCTTTGCCCCCATCGCCAGCTGGGAGCTGGTGGCGGAGGCGGTCAAGGCCGCCCGGGCCAACGGCGCCACCTACCACGTGGGCAATCTCAACTCCTCCGACGTATTCTACGGCGACCACGCCGGGGTGCCGGAGGGCCTGGACAGCGTCTATGGCCTGAAGAAGATGGGGGTGCTGGCCCTGGAGATGGAGGCCGCCGCCCTGTATATGAACGCCGCCCGGTACGGAAAGCGGGGGCTGTGCATCTGCACCATCTCCGACCACGTGCTCACCGGCGAGCAGACCACTGCCGAGGAGCGGCAGAACTCCTTTACCACCATGATGCGGGTGGCGCTGGACGTGGCGGTGGCCATGGAGAACAAGTAACGGTACGAGGTGCTGCATGAAACGTGTGTTTTTGATCGTGCTGGATTCCTGCGGCATTGGTGCCGCACCGGACGCGGCGGCCTTTGGGGACGTGGGGGCGGATACCCTGCGCTCCTGCGCCGCGTCGGATAAATTCCACATTCCCCATCTCATCGAGGCCGGCCTGGGCCATATCGACGGCATCGACTATCTGCCCCGGCCGGACGCGCCCACCGGGGCGGTGGCCCGGCTGACCGAGCGGTCCATGGGCAAGGACACCACCATCGGCCACTGGGAGATCGCCGGTCTGGTATCCCCCGAGCCCCTGCCGGTGTACCCGGAGGGCTTTCCGGAGGAGGTGCTGGAGGCCTTTGAGCAGGCCACCGGCCGGGGGGTGCTGTGCAACCGCCCCTATTCCGGCACGGATGCCATCCGGGACTATGGCGCCCGGCAAATGGAGACCGGCCGGTGGATCGTGTATACCTCCGCCGACTCGGTGTTTCAGGTGGCGGCCAACGAGGAGCTCATCCCCCTGGAGGAGCTGTACGATGCCTGCCGCAAGGCCCGGGCCATTCTGCAGGGCCGCCACGGCGTGGGCCGGGTGATTGCCCGCCCCTTTGTGGGGGACCCGGAGCGGGGGTTTACACGCACCGCCAACCGCCACGATTATTCCCTGCTGCCCCCGGCGCCCACCATGCTGGACGCCATCCGAGAGGCGGGGCTGGACTGCATCGCCGTGGGCAAGATCCACGACATCTTTGCCGGCCGGGGAGACACGGAATACGTGTATAATAAGAGCAACGCCGACGGTATGGCCCACGCGCTGGCCTATGCGCAGAAGGATTTTCACGGCCTGTGCTTTGTGAATCTGGTGGACTTTGACTCGGTGTACGGCCACCGTCGGGACGTGGATGGCTATGCCAACGCCCTGTCGGAATTCGACCGATGGCTGGGCCAGTTTTTGCCGCTGCTGGGTGAGGAGGACGTGGTGCTCATCACCGCCGACCACGGCTGTGACCCCGCCTATACAAAGACCACTGACCACACCCGGGAGTACGTGCCCCTGGTGGTGCTGGGCCGGCAAATTAAGCCGGTCAACCTGCACACCCGGGACAGCTTTGCGGATATTGCGGCCACCGTCACCCAGTGGCTGGGGGTGGCGTATCCCACGCCCGGCCGCAGCTTTGCTCAGGAGGTTATGCTATGACAGCGGAGAGATTGATGGACCTGGCCAAAGAGGCCATGACCCACGCCTATGCCCCCTATTCCGGCTATACGGTGGGGGCGGCCCTGCTGTGTGCCGACGGCACCGTGTACCAGGGCTGTAATATTGAGAATGCATCCTATAGCCCCACCAACTGCGCCGAGCGCACCGCTTTTTTCAAGGCGGTGTACGACGGCCACCGGGATTTTACCGCCATGGCGGTGTGCGGGGGCAAGGGGGGCGTCATCACCGGCTATTTTCCGCCCTGCGGCGTGTGCCGCCAGGTGATGCGGGAGTTCTGCGGCGATGATTTTATCCTGTATTTTGTAGGCCCTCAGGGGCAATATGAGCAGCACACCCTGGCGGAGATCTTCCCCAGCAGCTTTTCTGCCGGGGAGCACATGGGAGAATAGGGAGGAATACGGTATGCAGACGACGGAAAAGCAATACCACATCCAGTGTGTGGAGGGGGACGTGGGCCGGTACGTGATCCTGCCCGGCGACCCGGGCCGCTGCGAGGCCATCGCCCGGCATTTTGACAACCCGGTCCACGTGGGTATGAACCGGGAATACAACATCTGGACCGGCACTCTGCTGGGGGAGAAGGTATCGGTGTGCTCCACCGGCATCGGCGGCCCGTCGGCCGCCATTGCCATGGAGGAGCTGGTCAGGATCGGCGCCGACACCTTTGTGCGGGTGGGCACCTGCGGCGGCATCCACCCGGACGTCAAGCCCGGGGACGTGGTGGTGGCCACCGGCGCCATCCGGTACGAGCACACCTCCCGGGAATATGCCCCCATCGAGTACCCCGCCGTGCCGGATTTTGACGTGACGCTGGCGCTGCGGGCCGCCGGCCGGGAGCTGGGCTTTTGCACCCACACCGGTGTGGTGCAGTGCAAGGATTCCTTCTACGGTCAGCACAGCCCGGAGGCGTCGCCGGTGTATTACGAGCTGCTGCAGAAATGGGAGAGTTGGAAGCGGCTGGGGGTCAAGGCCAGCGAGATGGAGTCCGCCGCCCTGTTCGTGGTGGCGGATGCTCTGGGGGTCCGCTGCGGCTCCTGTTTCCACGTGGTGTGGAACCAGGAGCGGGAAAAGGCCGGCCTGTTTATGCCTATGACCGAGGACACCTCCGGCGCCATCCGGGTGGGTGTCGAGGCGGTGAAAAAGCTGATCCTGGCAGATAGAGACAAGTAAATGCGAGCGCTGCAGAGGCTGAGCGCCATCCCATGGGATGGCACCGGCCTCTGTTTTTTTGTGCCCTGCTATGGTGGGGGCGCATATTCCACCTTTTTGCCGCCACACTAACCGTGAGGTGATGTGTATGACGACCAACGATAAGACCCACCCGGCGGGCACCCGGTCCCCGGCCCAAAAGGTGTACCACCAAAGCCCCTTTCCGGAGGAGCAGCCCATCTCCTCTGCCTATGGGACCATCGACAACGACCTGGCGGTGGAGAATCTGGAGAACGATCTCACCGCCGCAGACCGTCAGGATGTGTGAGGGGCAAGGGAAGTCCCCCTGGCAAAAAGGGGTAGAGCTGCCCTCCTTTTTGCCGCTGGCGGGGGATAAGACGGTGGATGTGCTGATCATCGGCGGCGGCATGGCGGGGGTGCTGACCGCGTATTGTCTGCATCAGAGCGGGGTGGACTATGCCCTGGTGGAGCAGGACCGGGTCGGCAGCGGCGTCACCGGCCGCACCACCGCCAAGCTCACCGCCCAGCACGGGCTCATCTACCACCGGCTGCTGAAAATGGGCGGCGAGGCCACCGCCCGGGCCTATTGGCAGGCCAATACCGACGCCCTGGAGCGGTACGTGACCCTATGCGCGGATATGGACTGTGACTACCAGGTGACCGACCACACCGTCTATTCCCTGGATAACGGGCGGCTTATCGAGGACGAGCTGACCGCCCTGGAGCGCATCGGCTGCCCGGCGAAGTGCCCCCGGGAGCTGTCGCTGCCCTTTGAGGTGGCGGGGGCGGTCACCTTTCCCCGGCAGGCCCAGTTTCACCCGCTGCGGTTTTTGGCGGGTATCCTGCCGGGGCTGCACATCTACGAGCACACCCGGGTGCGGCAGCTGGAGGGTACCACCGCGGTCACCGACCGGGGCCGCATTCGGGCCGGGCGGGTGATCGTGGCCACCCATTTCCCCTTTATCAACAAGCACGGCAGCTATTTTCTCAAGCTGCACCAGCACCGGTCCTATGTGCTGGCCCTGGAGGGGGCGACTCTGCCCCCGGGGATGTACGTGGACGACGATACCGCCGGGCTGTCCTTCCGCACCTGGGGGGATCGGCTGCTGCTGGGCGGCGGCGGCCACCGCACCGGTCAGCCGGGGGGTAACTGGGCGGAGCTGCGGGCTTTTGCCCGGCAGCACTATCCCGACGCTACCGAGACCGCCGCCTGGGCCACCCAGGACTGTGTCAGCCTGGATGGGATGCCCTACGTGGGGCAATACTCCGCCACCACCCCCCGGCTGTATGTGGCCACCGGGTTTAATAAATGGGGGATGACCGGCAGTATGGCGGCGGCCACCCTGCTGTGCGAGCTCATCACCGGGCGGCACAGCCCCTATGCCGGGCTGTTCAGCCCCTCCCGGAGCATGCTGCGCCCCCGGCTGCTGGTCAATGGCTACCACGCCATCAAGAGCCTGGTCACCCCCACGACCCCCCGGTGCCCCCACCTGGGGTGCGCCCTGACCTGGAACGCCGCCGAGCATTCCTGGGACTGCCCCTGCCACGGCTCCCGGTTTGACGAGACGGGCCGGCGGCTGAATAACCCCGCCACCGGGGACCTGCCGATTAAAAAGCAAGGCGCAGAGTGAACGCTCTGCGCCTTGCTTTTTAATCGCCGATGTGGTATGCTGACGATAGAGAGGAAAGGAGGTGCCGCCGTGAACCGGTGTATAGCGTATATGCTACTATTGTGTCTGCTGCTGGCCGGGTGCGGCGCCGGCCCGGCGCCGGAGAGCACGCCGCCCATTACCACGACCACCACCGTGACCACGACCACCACCCAGGCACCGCCCCGGCTGGTGGCGGAGGGCACCCGCCGCCGGATCACCGGTGATTGGCGCAGCCTGCTGACCCCGGCCACCGAAAAGGAGGAGCAGATCGACGGCTACGCCATCCTCAAAAAACTCCGGGGCAAGGAAAAGGAGTACGGCTACGTGTTCAGCGCCACCCTGACCGGGCGGCTGACGGTGGAGGGCGCCGAGTATTATTTGTGCGAATTGGGCCATTGGATCACCGACCCGGACGGAGTCCGGCGGTATGAGGTGGTGCGGCATCTGATGGTGCCCACCGACCGGTCTGCCGGCTACGCCGCGGATATCACCGGCGACCTGACCTGGGACACCGCCGATAATTGGTTTCATTGAAAAAAGGACGCTGCTGCGGCAGCGTCCTTTTTGTGTCCGATTCAATCTCGGTACGGTTTACTATTGTTGGTGCGGCCAAGAATATAGTCGGTGGAGGTGCCGTAAAAATCCGCAAGCACGATCAACAGATGGGCGGGGATCTCCCGCTTTCCGGTTTCATAATTGCTGTATACCCGCTGGTCGATCCCCAACAGGGCGGCGACTTCTTTTTGCTTCATATCCCGGTCGCTTCGTAGGTCCTTTAATCTGGCATAATACACGCGTATCACCTCTTTGATCTAAGTATACTTACTATCAAACAATAGTGTTGACATTACTATCAAATAGTAGTAAAATAATCGTCGGAGGTGTTTTTGTGGAAAGAAAAAATAGCCATACCGTAAAACGTGTTTTGTTTCCAACGGAGCTGGTGCAACAAGTGATACGGGTGTGCAAGAGGCGGAAATGCTCTTTTTCGGATTTTACCCTACACGCTGTGGAGCAAGCGTTGAAGGAGCGACAGAACCAACGGGCGCAAAAATAGCCGGACGGGCAATGCCCGTCCCTACGGCGCGCACCGACCTGGAATAGAACGTGTAGGGACGACCATTGGTCGTCCGCAGAATGCCCACCCATTCATTGTGGGCCACTGTCCTAGCCGCTCACAAAAAACAGCGGAGAACCGATCGGCTCTGCATCTGTCAAGAAAAAGTAGACAGTAAAAAAGACAAAGTATCAAAAGCCCAGTTCGGTCTTGTACTGAACTGGGCTTTTGTAGCCCAAAGCGGCAGCCGGACGGTGGTTGTTGAAGTAATCAACATACC
>JAFQKB010000057.1 GCA_017397125.1 Clostridia bacterium
GCCTTCTCCGGCAAGGATCCCACTAAGGTGGACCGCTCCGCCTGCTATATGGCTCGCTACGCCGCCAAAAACGTGGTAGCCGCCGGCCTGGCGGACCGCTGCGAGATCCAGCTGGCCTATGCCATCGGCGTGGCCCATCCTATGTCCGTGCTGGTGGACACCTTCGGTACCGGCGTGGTGCCGGACGGCCAGATCGCTGAGGCGGTACAGCAGGTGTTCGACTTCCGCCCCGCCGCCATCATCGACACGCTTCAGCTGCGCCGCCCCATCTACCGCCAGTTGGCTGCCTATGGTCACATCGGCCGGGAGGAACTGGGCGTTTTGTGGGAACGCACCGACAAGGTCCAGGATCTCCGGGAAGCTGCTGGCGTATAACGATTCTTATAAAGCCTGCCGTGCGCACGGCAGGCTTTACATGTTTCTTAATTTGACAGTTTATCCATATTGATGTATAATGACAGCAAAACCATACGGAGGGATAAAAATGCACAGACAGCAGCTCGTTTCGATTTGCGCCGCAATATTAATGATTCTCGGCCTATGCGGCGGCTGTGGTTTTCGATCGGACGGTCCACCCTCCTTTTTTGTACCTCCCCAAAGCACTACCACTACTTCTGCAGCGACCACCTCAACTACGGACACCGCCATCAGTACCACGACAAGCAGAATCACGAATGCCACCAAGACCTCCACGACCAAACGCTCCAACCTAACCGGTTCGCACAAGATCGACGTGCCGGTCCTGGCACAAAAACCGGAATACCCTTCGGGCTGTGAGTCGGTCAGCGCCGTTATGGCGCTTCAATATTTCGGTGAACCGGTTCGGGTCTATCAATTCATAGACGCTCACCTTCCTATGAACTCCCGCTTCCACTATAAAGGCGGTATGCGTTACGGCCCGAGTCCCTATGAATACTTCATCGGTCACCCCACGTCCGAGCAATCCTATGGATGCATGGCGCCGGTCATCGAAAAAGCGTTGGTGTCCTATTTCGGCGACGACAGCCGCGTGATCAACGCCACCGGCGCCTCGCTGCCTGAGCTGTGCGCGCGGTACATCGATAACGACCTGCCGGTGCTCGTATGGGTCACCATCGCCATGCTAGAGACCTATACCAGCGCAGAGTGGTATCTGGAGGACGGATCCCTATTCGAGTGGCCGGCCAACGAGCATTGCATGGTGCTGGTAGGCTATGATAAAAATAATTATATCTTCAACGATCCCTACTCCGGGAAGATCGTCAAGCATCGCAAAGCCCTCAGCGAGGACCGCTACGCCGCCCTGGGGCAGCAATCCATCGTCATAACCCGATAAAACAAGCCTCCGGCATCACGCCGGAGGCTTGTTTTTATACTTGCAGAGTGGCCAGACCGCCCTCTGCGGTCTCTTTGTATCGATGAGAAATATCCAGGCCGGTCTGCTTCATAACCGCAATACAGTCATCCAGCGAGATCTTGCGGGAATCGCTGAGAAAGCTGGCCAGACTGACCGCGTTGATGGCCCGCATAGCCGCCACGGCGTTGCGCTCGATACAGGGGATCTGCACCAGTCCACAGATGGGATCGCAGGTCAGTCCCAGATGATGCTCAATGGCGATCTCAGCGGCGTATTCGATCTTATCCAGATCCAACTGGAACAGTTCGCCCAGCGCGGCTGCCGCCATGGCGCAGGCGCTTCCCACCTCCGCCTGGCATCCGCACTCACTGCCGGAGATGGACGCATTGGTCTTGATCAGATTGCCCACGATGCCGCCGGTAGCCAGGGCGCGCACGATCTCCTCGTCGGAAAATCCCCGCTTCTGCTGCTGATAGTACAGCACCGCCGGCATCACGCCGGCCGAGCCGCAGGTGGGCGCTGTGACGATGCGCTCGCCGGCGGCGTTTTGCTCGCTGACCGCAAAGGCAAAGGCGCACACCATCCGGTTCTCCCGGGTTTCAGCGCTCTCGTCGATGTGCTGTCGATCCATGAGCTGTTTCGCCTTGCGCTGAACCTCCAGGCCCCCGGGTAATGTGCCGGTGGTGTTCAGACCGATGCGTATACTGGCCTTCATCGCGTCCCAAATGGTGTAGAGATGCGCCCATAGGGCCTCGCCCTCCACCTGTCTAGCGTACTCCCAAAGGCGCAGTCCGTGCTCACGGCAATAGGAGGCGATGTGCGCAAAGGAGGCGATGTCGTACACGTCCGGCGGCACCGCCAAAGGAGTTCCTTCAAAACATATCTCGCCGCCGCCCACGCTCATCACCCGCAGGCGGTCCACCTCCTGACCATCGCGATAGGCATACAGCTCCATCGTGTTGGGATGCGGAAGCGGGACGTCCTCATAATTAAACTCCACCTCGCAGGACATAGGCTCCATGGTCTCCCGCACAATGCGATCGGTGCCGTGTCCAACCCCGGTTTTGGCCAGAGAGCCAAACAGCACCACACGAAACCGGTCGGCGGTATGATTCTTTTTGCGGAACAACAGGCAGGCTTTTTCCGGCCCCATAGTGTGAGAGCTGGAGGGACCACGGCCCATGCGGTACAGTTCCGTTAAGGATTGCATGGCTTTGCTTGATTCGTTCATATCAATCACCCATTCCTACATAACCGATTTCTTCGATGATATACTGTCCTTCCTCAGACAACATCCAGTCGATGAGCTTATCCACGTTTTGGTTGGTGTTTTCGGCATAGGTGACAGCAAACACAGGTGCTACAATGGGATACCGGTGGTTTACGATATTCTCAACCGTGGGGGCAACACCATCAACCGCCAGCATTTTGATGTCAGGATGCTGAACGATCCCCTCAATGTAGTAACGGAAGGAATAGCCGATGGATCCGGCCTTATTCTGATAATCCACCACCCATTCGACCATCCCTCCCATACCCTGGACGGTCTCAACCTCTGCGTCAACAATAGGGGTATCCCCCATAAAGCGAAGCATCATACTTTGGCTACCGCTACCTGCATCTCGCTGGAAGGGCTCAATTTTTGTATTTCTGCCGCCAACCTGGTTCCAATTGGTGATCTCACCCGAATAGATCCCTCGGATCTGCTCCGGCGTCAAGGTCTCGATGGGGTTGTCCTTGTGCACGATAAAGACAAAGGCCTCCCAACCGATCTGCGTGTATTCAAAGGTGGTTCCGCATTTCTTTGCATACTCTATCTGTTCCTTAGATGGTTGCGCACCGATAAAAATGTCCGTCTTTTTCTCCGCCAGCATCTCGTATCCTTCGTCAGTGCTATGGTACTCAAACACGCCGTCGTACAGCTCGGTGGTATCGGGATAAACCGCGTTTACAAATGCGGAATAGACAGGAAAGGCCGCAGTTGCGCCATCGATTACAGGCAGATTCTCGGTAAGCTTCAAGGTCTGACTGTCCAGCTTAACGATTTTGGAATCCTCAGTAAAGGGCAGATATTCATACGTTCGAATGTTGGGAGTGACGTCAATTGTGATTTTCTCTTCATACAGCGTCATACCGAGATTGATGCCGAAAACAAGCGCGAACAGAACAAACGCAGCACAATAACACGCTGCATATTTCTTTTTGTTACGTATCCACATCATGGGAATGATTGCGGGTATCAATAGCAACGGTAGTGCGTACAAAGCATGACCGAATACAAGAAGAACCAAAGTTCCCATAGCTGCAAGGCAAGATAAGAAAATGATTCCCACGGTCAGTACGATTTTGAGCACCGTTTTGACTCGTTGACTAAGTCTAGCCATTGCCACCGTCATCTCCTTACAATTCTAAGTATAAGCAGTATAGCACAGAACGGATAAAATGGCAACATTTAATAAATGATGGATAGAGTATAAACACAAACAATCTAAAGCAAAATGTGAGATTTAATCCACCTACTCGCCGGCGAGGCGTATTTCACAGGCCGCAGGCACATTTCACATTGAAAAGCAATATATCACCCACCCGTAAGAGTGGATTTAATTGAAAGCGGCAGATCCCTGTCGGAATCTGCCGCTTTCGTGGCTATGAGCTATGAAATAGATATTTTTGCCGTTTTCGCATATGACTTAGAACTCTTGCAAAAATGATATATTGCTGCGCAATATGATATACGGCGTTGCCGTATGATATACTTGCCTGCGGCAAGCATGATATAATATCCGTTCCTCCATATGCCGAAGGCATATATCATCGCACGAAGTGCGATATCATACCGAAGGTATAAAACCGTTCCGGCAGGAACGGATATCATTGAAAAACGACAAGTTTCTGTCGAAACTTGTCGTTTTCTGGCTGGGCTGGATGGAGTTGAACCATCACGGCGTGAGTCAAAGTCACGTGTCCTACCGCTAGACTACAGCCCAATATTTACTTGTCTGCGGTATTCTACCCTATTTTCATTAAAAAGTCAAGAGAACCGGCAAAGAAAAACGCCCAAATGAAAAATTCGCATCATTTGGGCGTTTTAATTTTGTTAAGTTCTTTTGCTTTATAGCTTATCAGCCAGGTCCAGGATCAGTTTTTCGGTCTTTTCCCAGCCAAGGCAGGGATCGGTGATGGACTGGCCGTAAACATGCTCACCGGCACCCTGTGCACCATCCTCAATATAGCTTTCGATCATCAGGCCCTTGACCAGGCGCTTGATATCCTGATTATGGTTGCGGCTGTGGATGATCTCCTTGGCGATACGCACCTGCTCCAGCGGCTTTTTGCCGGAGTTGGCGTGGTTGGTGTCCACCACCACTGCAGGATTGCTCAGGCCGGTATTCTGATACAGGTCGTTCAGCTTGACCAGATCCTCATAGTGATAGTTGGATACGTTTTTACCGGCAAAATCCGTATAACCCCGCAGAATTGCGTGAGCATAGGGATTGCCCTCGCTCTTGACCTCCCAGCCGCGGTAGATAAAGGTGTGACTGTGCTGACCTGCCTTGATGGCGTTCATCATAATGGACAGATCGCCGCCGGTGGGATTCTTCATGCCCACCGGCACGTCGATGCCACTGGCGGTCAGACGATGCTGCTGATTCTCTACCGAGCGGGCTCCCACCGCCACGTAGGCCAGCAGATCCGACAGATAGCGGTAATTCTCGGGATACAGCATCTCGTCGGCGCAGGAAAAGCCATAATCCCGCAGTGCGGACATATGCAGGTCCCGGATAGCCACAATGCCCTTAAACATATCCGGATCCCGGTCCGGGTCCGGTTGATGCAGCATTCCCTTATAGCCATCGCCGGTGGTGCGGGGCTTGTTGGTGTAGATGCGCGGAATGATGATGATCTTGTCCGCCACCTGATCCTGCACCTTGCGCAGACGGCCGATATAATCCAGCACCGGCTCACGATGATCCGCCGAGCAAGGACCGATGATCAGTAAAAATTTATCCGATTCTCCCGAGAATACCGCCTTGATGGCTGCGTCACGCTTCTGCTTGACAATCTCCATAGCCGCTGTGACGGGATACATCTCCTTAACCTCCATAGGGATCGGGAGCTTTCTATAAAAATTCATACTCATTGTCAGATACAACTCCAATCTGTAAAACTTTCAGTATATCGAAGAAATCCGGATAGCTCTTGGCCACCGCCTGCGCACCGTCGATCGTACCGCCGGTGATGCTGCACAGCAGGCTCAACGCCATCACGATGCGATGGTCGTTATGCCCCCACAGATCCTCTACTGGCCGGCGCAGTGTACTAGGCAAAACATCCACCAGATTATCCTCAACACGGACGGTAATGCCGAATTTAGCCAGTTCGGCGGCCATAGCGGCACCACGATCGCTCTCTTTGATGCGCAGGCGGGCTGTGCCCGTAAAGCGGGCACAGCCCAGCACCGCCGCCACAGAAAACAGCACCGGCGCCAGATCCGGACAGTCCGACAGATCGAATTCACGCCTACCGGCAGCCAGAGAAGCAAATATATCCTTATACACTCGATCGCCCTGCTGCGTATTCTCGGCAAGGCCATCCACCTGCACATCACCGCCGATGTAGTTGAACGCTTCCAGGAAAGCGGCATTAGAGCAGTCGCCTTCAACGGTGTAATCGGCGGACGTATAGGTTTGTCGCCCCGGTATGAGATAGCAATCATTCTGCTTATCGATCTTAATACCGTAATGTCTCATTACCGACAGCGTCAGTTCTATATAGGAGGCACTTTCCAGCGTGCCAGTGATCTCCAGCGTGCTGTCCCCATCCAGCAGGGGTAAAGTGAACAGCAGGCCGGTGATAAACTGGCTGGACACATTGCCGGGCACCGAGTAGTGACCCGGCCGCAGACGTCCGCACACCAGTATCGCATCCTCTCTGCGCTCAAAAATAATCCCCTGCCGTGAACAGATGGACTCATACACACCCAGAGGGCGCTCCAGCAGCCGTCGGCTGCCACGCAGCAGCACCGGCCGATCGCACAAAAGGCACAGAGGCAGCATAAACCGCAGGGTACTGCCGCTTTCGTTGCATTCCAGTACCGCATTTTCATTCACGGACGCCGGCGTAAAGCTACCCAGCTTTACACAATCTCCATGCTGCTCTACCGAGCAACCAAGAGATTGCAAGCAACCAAGGGTGGCCAAAACGTCTTGTGACCACGCCAAATTATGAATCGTGCTGTTTCCGGCCAACGCCCCACAGATCAGCGCCCGATGGGCCATACTCTTGGAGGGCGGGGCGCACACACAGCCGCTCGCTTTGGATGGTGTGATGACAACCTTCATCGGACATCCTCCATCCGTTGGATCAGATGGTCCATAGCCTCCATGTATCCGGCAAAGCCGTGGCCGGATATGGTCATTTCGCAGTATTCCCGCACATAGCTCACCTGACGGAAGGCCTCCCGCCGGGACACATCCGTGATATGCACCTCCACCGCCGGGATACCCACAGCCTTAAGCGCATCCAAAAGCGCCACGCTGGTGTGGGTATAGGCCGCCGGATTGATCACGATACCGTCCACCGCCCCATAGGCCTGCTGGATCTTATCCACCAGGTCGCCCTCGTGATTGGACTGGTATAGTTCTACCTCCACGCCGCGGGCGGCAGCATGAGCCTCTATATCGGCGCATAGCTGGCCGTAGCTTGTCTTTCCGTATACGTCCGGCTCGCGAATGCCCAGCATATTCAGATTGGGGCCGTTAATCACCAGAATTTTCATGGTTAAGATCCTCTCTAATCCAACGTACAATTTCGTCAACCGTGCCGTCCGCCTCCACGTGACGGTCACAACAGCCGGTATAGATTTCGTATCGCTCCCGATACCGACGCTCCAGATCCGCCCGATTGGAGGATAGGGGCCGGTCGTCGGTAGTCACCAGTTTATCTAAAGAACGATCCAAAAAGTAGATGCGGCCATTCTCTTTTAATAACTGCACGTTTTCGGGCCTTAGCACCGCACCGCCGCCGGTGGCAATCACCGTGCGCTGGCAAGTTGCCAGGCCCCGAATCGCCGCCGTCTCCAGATCTCTGAATCCGCGCTCCCCCACCGACGCAAAAATCTCCGGTATGGGGCGCTTTTCCTCCGCCACGATATAGGCGTCTGTATCCGCAAAATCATAGTCCAGGGCCTGTGCCAGACGCTTGCCAACCGTGGTTTTGCCGCAGCCCGGCATACCCACCAGCACCACGTTCTGCTTTTCGCGCAGTAGCTCCTCATATACGGTGTTTATCTTATCCTGGTCGATGGCTTCCCCGGTGAACAAGCCGGCCGCATACACCGCCTGTGCAACCAGCATATACAAGCCGCCCCGGGCCGGAATGCCCCGTGCCAGCGCATCGCAAACCAATTTGGTGCGCAGAGGATTATACACCACATCAAACACTCCCTCCAGAGAGGGAAAGTCCGCAACGTCCACGGCACTTACACCTATATGGGGATACATACCGCAGGGCGTGGTGTTGATGATAAAAGCTGCATCGCCATGCCGTTGCTTGGCCTGGGCATAGGTGATACAACCCTCCCGGGCCGTGCGGGACACGCGAACAGCCAGTCCGCAGCCCAACGACTGCGCCGCGGCGAAGGCCGTCTTAGAAGTACCGCCGCTGCCGAGGATCAAAACCTTCTTGCCCGTCAGGTCAGCGCCGCAATGACGGATCAGCGCACACAGTCCGGGAAGGTCCGTGTTATAGCCGTACAGCACCCCATCCCGATTGACAACGGTGTTCACCGCGCCGATGCAGCGGGCCGTTTCGTCCACGCGGTCGAGGTGCGGAATCACCGTTTCCTTATACGGTATGGTGACGTTGATGGCACTGAAATCGCGACGGGATAGAAAATCCGCGATTTCACTTGGGGCTATTTCTTTCAATTCGTATTCATAATCGTACAACCGATTGTGTATTTCCTTGGAAAAGCTGTGAGAAAGTCGCTCTCCGATCAGTCCGTACCTCATACCGCACCCAACCAATCCGTGCCATAACGACCAGCCAGCAGATCGCAAAGAGCCAACGCTACCACACAGTCCGCCACTACGGCGGCCCGATGGACGATGCACGGGTCATGGCGTCCCTTAGCTTCCAACTGGGCATTGGTGCCGTCGATCAGATCCACCGAGTCCTGACAGAGGCCGATGGTGGGAGTGGGCTTCACCGCGCAACGCACCACCACCGGCATACTGTTGGTGATGCCACCGTTGATGCCGCCGTTGTGGTTGGTGACGGTGACGATCCGGCCATCCACCACGCGAAACGCATCGTTGGCGGCAGAGCCGGTCGTATCCGCCAGGGCAAAGCCGTCGCCGAATTCCACGCCCTTGATGGCCGGAATGGAAAACAATGCGTGGGAGAGAACGCCCTCCACGGTGTCAAACCAGGGCTCGCCCACTCCGACGGGCAAGCCGGTGACCACCGTCTCCAGCACGCCGCCGACACTGTCCTTGTTTTCTCTAGCATTCAAAATCCGCTCGGTCATAGCCGCCTCGGCGGACGGGTCCAAAACCGGAAATCCACCGGCAGCAAGCCTATCCATATCCACACACAGATTCTCAAAAGGTCGGTCCTCTACTCCGCCCAGGCGAGAGACGTGGGTCGCCACACGGATACCTTTAGCGGCCAGCGCCGGAATCACAAGGGCGCCGGCGGCCACCAGCGCCGCCGTAACGCGGCCGCTGAAATGGCCACCGCCCCGGTAATCCTCATAACCATGGTATTTGCAGGCAGCCGTATAGTCCGCATGTCCGGGGCGGACCAGACGGCGTTGGGCCGTATAATCGGCAGAGCGGGTGTCCTCGTTGGGGATGCGAATGCACACCGGGGTGCCGGTGGTCTTACCTTCAAACACGCCACTCTCGATGACAAAGCGGTCCGCCTCCTGCCGGGCAGTCGAAATCCTACCCTGAGGACGGCGCCGGGTCAGCATAACCGCAATGAAATCCTCATCCACCGGCAGACCGGGAGCCAAGCCGTCCACGACAGCACCGACAGAGGCGCCGTGGCTCTCGCCAAACAGCGTTACCGATACGTTATGTCCGAATGTGTTTTTCATGCTCCCAGCACCTCCCGAATCAGCTTTTCATATTCCATAAACGATATGTTTTTCAATTCATACGTACCGATTTGCGGCACGTACACCACCGTAATGGTGTCGCCGGCCATCTTTTTATCATGCCGACAGGCATCCAAAACAGCCTCTGCGTCTCCCGCAATTTCGGTGGGCAACCCTAGCCGCAGCAACAACGGAAGCAGCCGCTCCCGCACCGCCGGAGCGCACATAGGCACCATTCCCAGCGCCACACACTCACCGTGATAATAGGTATCCATATCATTAACACACTCTATGGCGTGGGCCAGCGTGTGACCGAAATTGAGAATCTTACGCAGTCCTGCTTCGTGCTCGTCCTCTTCCACCACCTGTTTCTTAATCAGCAATGCACGGTGGATGATCTCATCCAGCACCGAAGGCGATGACAGATCGGCAGTCTCAAACAATGTGAACAACTCGCTATCGCTGGTCAGAGCCATTTTGACCGCCTCGGCCAGGCCGTTGGATACCTGTCGAGCAGGCAGTGTAGACAACGTATCCGGGTCGATCAGCACCGCCTTAGGCGGATAGAAAGCGCCCACCAGGTTTTTGAGCCCCATAAAGTCAATGGCGGTTTTTCCGCCAATGGAAGAATCCACCTGGGACAGAACGGTGGTGGGAATGTTATAATAATCAATACCGCGCATATAGGTGGCGGCCGCAAAGCCGGCCAGATCACCCACCACGCCACCGCCTACAGCCACCACGCAGTCCGTACGTGAGAACCGATTCTCCACCAGCTTCTCCAGCAGCGCAGTGTAGGTGTGTATCTGCTTGGACTGCTCACCCTGGGGAATGGTGCACACCACCGGGTCGGCGCACTGTGACGCCACCGTTTGGGCATACACGGCCGGTACACCGCTGTCCGTGACGATCAGCACCTTACGCCGCAGATGGAGATATTGCCCGGAGCGGTTTAGAGCCCCACGCTCCAATCGGATGTCATAGGTGCCTTGTGAAGTTTTGACACAGAGAGTCATAGTCAGCACTCCTCAGATATGTATCTCTTTCTCATAGCTGCCCAGCACCTTTACATGGCTGCAGCAGGTTTTCAGCTTGTTGAGCATCCGAGCGCCGTCCTCGCTGCTGAGATCGCCCTCGCCCTCGGCATAGAAATAATAATCCCAGATCAGCTCTTTGGTGGGACGACTCTTAAGAGCCCGAAGGTTGAAGCCATGCTCGCCGATCACCGAGATCGCCTTACCCAGCGAGCCGGCGGTGTTATTCACCGTGAACAGCATGATGAAATGGTTGTCCTTGGGGCTGGGCGCCCGTCGTGCCCGGGAAAACACCGCAAAGCGGGTGGTGTTTTGGCTGCTCTCGTTGATGTGACCCTCCAGCTTGTTCAGGCCGAACTTGGCAGCAGCCTCCAGACTGCCGATGGCGGCCGTGTCCGGTCGTCCCATCTCCGCCACCTGGCGCACCGCCACAGCGGTATTCACCGCCTCCACGGTGGCAAACCCATGGCGTTCAATAAAATCAGCGCACTGGCCCAGGGCCTGAGGATGGCTGATAACGGTTTTGATATCCTCCAGAGCGGCACCCTTCACCGCCAGAAGATTCTGTACGATCTCCGCCTCATACACACCGGTCACGTACAGATTGCCGAAAAAGGCCAGATCCAGCACCTTGCTCACGTCGCCGTTATAGCTGTTCTCTACCGGAAGCAGCGCACAGTCGCAGGACCCATCCTCAACCGCCTTGTAGGCGGCGGCAAAATCGCCGTAGGGAACCGCCGTCGCGTCCGGGAATATCCGTTCGGCTGCTATGTTGGCAAAGGCGCCCTCCACACCGCTATACGCGACCCGCATGCCGTCCATCAGGCGGCGCTGCATATCCTTAGAGACCTCCATGGTGGAGCGCAAAAAACGCACGTAATGGGAACGGTATTCCTCGTTTTTGACAAGGGCGGAGTTTTTACGGATCAGGTGCTCTTCGCGAGCCGGATCCTCCACCGGCACGCCGTGTTCCTTTTTATAAGCGGCAACGAGGCGCACCGCATCCATACGCTTTTCAAATAATTCTGCCATATCCCGGTCTACGTCGTTGATGAGCAGCCGGGCTTTTTCCAAATCGGTCATGATCCATTACCCCTTGTTGTATTCCTCATACAGCGCCCGGAAGGCCGGCAGCGAGCGGCGAATCTGGTCGTTACTGACGCAATAGGCGATACGCACATATCCCGGCACGCCAAAATCGTCGCTGGGTACCAGCAGCAGCTCGTACTTCTTAGCACGCTCGCAGAAGGCGGCCGCATCCGACTCCAACGCCCGAACGAAAAGATAAAAAGCACCGTCGGGTCGCACCGCCTCGTAACCCATCTCGGTCAGAGAGGAATACAACAGCGTGCGATTGGCGTCGTAAGCGGACAGATCCGGGGCCGTGCCGTCACAGGCGCCCACCGTCAGCTGCAGCAGACTGGGGGCACACACAAAGCCCAGACTGCGGCCGGCACCGCAGATGGCGGCGTACACGTCCCCGGCGCCCTCCATGCGGGGCGATACCAAAATATAGCCGATGCGCTCGCCGGGCAGAGACAGGGATTTGCTGTAGGAATAACACACCAGCGTATGATCGTAGTAGCAGGGAATGTACGGCACGTCCACGCCGCCGTACACCAGCTCCCGATAGGGCTCGTCGGCAATGATCGCAATCGGGCGACCGTACTGTGCGGATTTTTCGGTCAGCACATCCGCCAGGCGTCGGATACAGATCTCATCCAGCACCACACCGGAGGGATTGTTGGGGGAATTGACGATGACGGCCCGGGTCTTCTCATTGATTGCCTCTGCCAACGCGCCAAAATCAATATCAAAGGTCCCCATTCGTCCGGGCACGATCACCGGCACAGCGCCGGCATTGCGTACAAACACCTGGTACTCAGGGAAAAAGGGTGCCAGCAGGATCACCTCGTCCTCCGGACAGCAGATCGCCCGCAGAGAAATGGTCAGCGAAGCGGCAGCGCCGCAGGTCATATAGATGAGCGCCGGATTTACCTCTATACCAAAACGCTCGGAGACGTGGCCGGCGATGGTCTGACGCACGCCCATATCACCGGGCGCAGAAGTATAACCGTGCAGCAAAACGGGGTCGGTGTCAGCTATAAGCTTTTGCATAGTCTCCCCAACCACCGCCGGAGCGGGGATGCTGGGGTTGCCCAGGCTGAAATCAAATACGTTCTCTGCACCGATCTGGGTGCGGCGCACCTTGGCGTATTCAAATATTTCACGGATAACGGAGCTCTTTTTGCCCAGAGCCAGCATTTCTTTAGATACCATATTACACATCTCCTAAAATAAAAAAATCCGCACACCCTATACGCCGCACAAACGGCATAAATGGCTGCGGACTGTCCGTTGATTTGGTCACACAGAGGTGATCTCTCACATCTGTGCAGCCGAGCACGGACAGCCCTTTGTAAAGCAATAATAAAAACCACTCTTAAAGAACATTGTTCCGCACTCCTTTCTAACGAACTTGATGCAAACAATTTTATTACAATGACAAAAAAATGTCAAGTCACTATCGCAAAAAAACACACATTTATTCACTTTTTGTGCAAGCAAAAAGGAGGTATGCCATAAAACGACATACCTCCTCCGCAATTAAGACACAAACAAGCCGCCGCACCAGACGGTGTCCCCATTGGGAAGGATCTCGACAGTGTGCTCAGCCGCCTCGGCATCATCCAGAATAACAAAATTGGTGTAAATGCCACCGCGGATCACGTACGGGGGCAGAGCCTTTTCCACGCCGTCCACCCGTACGGTCATTTTCAGATCGTCCGAATACGGTGTGCAGATGGGCAGGATCAGCCGCTTACCGGTGGCTTTCAGTACCAGGGGCTCCTCCCCCTCGTTTTGCCAGGAGCAGCACTCCTCCGTGAACACCTTAAAGCTGCCCATAGACAGCGGGGTTGTGTTTTCGCAGTGGAGCCACTTAGCATCCTTATACACATAAGGACGGAACGGCTCGGGAATCGGGAACTCTTCATTCTTGAGGGTATCCATAGCCGCATATACATCGTTGAGATAGCTGGTGATAAACTCGCCTACAATGGCATGACCCTTGTCGGTTGGATGTACCCAGTCGGCGCAGATATCTCTCCACAGATACTGACCGTCGGGATTCTTCTCGGTTTTGACCTCCGGCCACACCGCATCAAGATAACTGATCATCGGCAGATTGTAGTGATTGCAGATCGGAATCTGATCCTCCTGAGCATTGATCGGGCCCTCGCTCATCACAAACAGAACCAGCACAGCCGGCTTCGACTCGGCAGTAAGAATCTTATGGATCAAGCTGGCATACGCCTCTGCCTGGAAGTCCATGACCACGTCGTTAACGCCGAACTCAACAAGGATAAAATCCGGATTGTGGGACAGAAGCATCTCGTCCACGCGGTGAACACCCAGCAGACTGGAGGTGCCGCTGTAGCCGGCGTTAATGTAGGAAACGGTGGATCCCGGGAATGACTGTTCCCACCAGGTACGCAGAATACCGGCGTAGCTCTTCTCCTTAGTGGAAGCACAGGCGCCGTGGGTCACACTACCGCCAATAACACCAATGGTGATGGGTTTGCCGCTGTTAGCCTTGTCCATCACACGGGCGATACGGGCGGCATTGCCGGCGGAAACCAGGGCGGTATCCAGCATATCCTGTCGAATACCCAAAGAAATGGCATTTTCGGTTAGTTTCATAGCAAATACTCCTTCCGGTGGATGTTTTTTACCATTGTACCATTAAATTCCGCATTTTGCAAATCTTTTATTAATTTTTTATATACAAATACAGCCCCGGACACCCATTGGTGTCCGGGGCTGACTAACCTTTCGTTTCTTAATGCAGATTACGATACAAACAGGCCGCCCAGATACAGGGTACCGCTGTTGCAGGTGATCTCAACGGTGTGCTCACCAACAGTATCCTCGTCAAAGACCAGGAAGTTGGTGTAGCGACCGCCGCCAAACAGCTTGCTTTCAATATCCAGCTTGACAACCTTGCCACCGTCGATGCGAACGGAAACGTCCAGATTCTCCGCCTGGGTGGAGGGCACCGGAATGATCAACCGCTTGCCGGTGAACTTAAACACGATGGGCTTGTTGCCGCTGCTCTTCCAAGAAGCGTTGTGCTGGTTATTCACCGAGAAGCTGCCCAGAGACTGAGGCGTGATATTCGTATTGTTGTACCATTTGGCATTCTTAAAGTTGTCCGGGCGCTCCGGTGCAGGCACAGCGGGCACATTGGTAGAGATTTTAGACAGATTCTCATAAGTCTTCTGCAGATAACTGATGATCAGATCACCGATGATGGCATGGCCCTTATCGGTGGGATGCACGTAGTCGGCGCCAATATCGCTCCACAGATACTGACCGTAGATATTGTTCTTGGTGTTGACCTCCGGCCACACAGCATCACGGTAGCTGATCATAGGAAGGTCATAATACTGACCGATGGGCTGCTGCCAACTCTGTTGGTTGCCGCCAGAATCACCCATAACGAACAGAAGCAGAACCGCAGGCTGAGACTTGTGCTCCATAACGCGGCGCAGCAGGCTGGCGTACGCCTCATACTGGATATTATTCGTCGTATCGTTGACACCGAACTCGATGATCACAAAATCGGGATCGTAGCTCAGTACATCCTCCTGCACACGGTGGACGCCATACAGGCTGGAGGTACCGCCGATACCGGCGTTAACGAACTTTACGTTGGACTGGGGGAAGGTCTTTTTCAGCCAGGTGTGGGTCAGACCAGCATAGCTTTTGGTCTTGTAATCGGAAGCGTACGCACCCTCGGTAACACTGCCGCCGATGGACACGTAGGTGATATCCTCGCCGTTCTTAGCTTTGTTCATCACCTTGGCCAGACGAGCCTGGTTGCCCAGGTTCACCAACGCCTTATCCAGCATATCCATACGAATACCCAGAGCAGCAGCGTTATCGGTGACTGCCATATAGTTCGTGATACGCTCCGGATTTTGCACACAGTGCTCACACTTAGATTCGTTCAGTTTGGTCGCAACCTTTTTGGTGCTGTTGATGCTACTTTTAACAGCGGTAGCCGCAAAGGTTACAAACTCGTCCGGCGTGTAGCAGGCCATTTCATACACACCGACCTCTTCTCTATCAAAGACATTGCCGGCGGGCAGCGCCTCAAACTTATCCAGGAAGTCAGACAGGTCGGCCTCGGGAAGATTCAGAGACTGGTAGATATAAAAAGAGAAAACCGCGAACATGAATTCATAGTTTTTGCGTACACAGTTCAGCAGAGCACCAGTAACCATGCTGTCTTTGTCACAATACAGGTGCATGCAATACTCCGCACCGGACTCAGCATCCTGGATAAAATACAAGTAAACCGTTTCGTTGGCAGAGGTCTTGGTAGAACCGCTGCTGGTCACCTTATAATCGGTGATGCTGACGCACTCATTAAAAAAGGACATGAAAAAATCCTTATCCACCAAGGCCTTACCGGCAGGCTTGGTGGTATTGATTATGTTGGTACGGGATACCGTACTGATGTTGCTGGGACGAGTGGTCTTGGTGGTGGAACTGGTCCCACTGGTTCGGTTGCTCGTGGTGAGCTGCGTCTTGGACGACGTGGTCCGGTTCGTGGTAGTATTACCGGTGGTGTTGTTACCGGTCGAACCGGTAGAACCATTGGTAGAGCCATTCGTTACAGAACTGGTATCACCGGTGGTGTCAGACCCATCCGTGCTGTCTGTGGTTCCGTCGGCGGTGCTGTCGGTGGTGGAGTCTCCGGTATCAGAGACGCCCGGGTCGGACAGATCCGGGGTGCTTTCATCACCGACCGGCTTTTTGCCGCAGGCGGTGGCCAGCAGCATAGACGCCACCATCAGCAACGTAAGCAGCAGGGTGAGAATTCGTTTGCAGTTTGTACGCATAGCAGTTTCTCCTTTTCAATTAACTATGTGTCACTGCAAGTCGCAGTGACATACGCACTCACATTTTACATAATTAAATGCGAAAAGTCAACAAGATTTGAAAAATCCTACACTTTACGACATATTGCTACGCGTCTGAATCGCTTCTTCACAGCAGTCTCCGACATGAATAGCCCCGGACACACGGGTATGTGTCCGGGGCTATTGGTGCCGCTGATAAGCATTGAACATTTATTCATTTTCTAAATGATTACAGATTAGGTCGCCTCTAACTTTAATTTTCTTAGCCTTGATATTATCAGTGCCGGCAATTACATACAAAATAGTGCAGGAAAATCGCGCTCACACCACTGGTGTCAGTTTAGTGATTAGCACCTCACAGGTCTTTGAGTTTATAATAACAAAAAGACTGTGTTTCAAACACAAATGATGAATTAATCAATTCCTCTTCCGTAGAATCGATTGAGAAGTTCTGTTGTTCTTCTTGTTTTTGGAATTTGCTTTTTCACAAAGAAAGGTTGCTTTTCTTTCTCAGGCGAAACAATCACATAGTGAGATGGACCTCTCGCTCGATCAACCTTATAAATATTTACCACATCACACCAGCAGATACGACGTCTCAAACGAAAGCAATACACAATTTCCACCCATTCATCTGAGAATACAATATATTGTGGCGAAGTGAGAAACAAAAACACAGTGAGAAATGTGAGCAAGACGAATGATATACCAACGCTAAGATCATTCAACACAAATGACAGTATGCTAAGGAAGACAAACACGAAGAAAAGCAAAACAAATGAAATGAGGTGCGTATTCCAAGCGACAGAGGAACGGGTGTACATCTGATTGTTCATTTGATCATCTCCTTCGCAAATAATACCACAGTCAAAAACAAAAAGCAAGAAACAATCATACAAGAAACACCCACGAGCGTAGGGCGAAGGTGTTTGATGCCGCTGACCGGGGTCTGAACCGTCGAGTTTGGCTGCGCCAACCTCGTTGTAGTTTGCTAACGCAAACTAGACCGCTTCTTCACAGCAGTCGCCGTCATGAAACGCCCCCGGCGCACGGATGTGCGCCGAGGGCGTTTGGTGCCGCTGACCGGGGTCGAACCGGTACGGTATTGCTACCGAGGGATTTTAAGTCCCTTGTGTCTGCCTATTCCACCACAGCGGCAAATGTATGGGGTATGGAATCCACGCCCCATATCATAGCCTTTTTCGGGCTATTTGTCAATGGTAAATCACGAATTGGTGTTTCGATCAAACAGACCACGCCGCGTTTTACCCTCTTTGATCCAACGGCTCATCTTCCGTTTTACCGTCGGGTCATCGGTGGGATTGACCGATGCCACATAGGCCGCTCCGCAATGAGAACAGCGGGTTGTATCTGTTTTATTCACAGTGGTACATTTGACACATTCCCATACGTTCTGTGAGGTTTCTGCAGGTGCCTCAATCGGATATACTACCTCTTCGGGCGGCTCGACCACATTCTGAAGCTGACGCACCGCGCCACGCAGACGATAGATCTCGTCCCAAATATCTTCTATCTCATCACAATGACGAATAACGGCTACCGTAAGGACGATCTGCAAAATCGCAATAGCTAGCCACACAAGCGCCAAAATAATTGACGACGGTAGAAAAGCAAAGAAAACAAAGCCGCCGGCAAGTATTTGCAATATCAACAGAATGATCAGCAAGACTTTCATAGCCTTCATTTATTTTCCCTCCTTGGTTTTATTCTTTCGGCTTTTTCATAGTCAAACCGATGCGCTTTTTGGGGATGTCCACCGACAGCACCCACACCTTGACGATGTCCCCCACCTTCAGCACCTCAGAGGGGTGCTTGATAAACCGGTTGGTGATCTGAGAGATGTGCACCAGACCGTCCTGGTGAACGCCGATATCCACAAAGGCACCGAAATCAATGACGTTGCGCACGGTGCCGGTCAGCTCCATACCGGTCTTCAGCGACTCGATGCCGAGTATATCCTTGCGCAGCAGCGGTGCCGGCAGCTCGTCACGGGGATCCCGGCCGGGGTGCTGCAGCTCCGCGATGATGTCGGTCAGGGTAGGCACGCCCACCTCCAGCTTCTCCGCCAGATTGGCTATGCCAAAGGCATCCACCTTGCCCTGCAGGGGCGACAGGTCCTTCACCGTGACCTCGCACAATTCCAGCAGGCCCTTTGCCACCGGGTAGCTCTCCGGATGGACAGCGGTGTGGTCCAGCATATTCTTGCTCTCCGGCACCCGCAGGAAGCCGGCGCACTGCTCAAAGGCTTTGGGACCCAGTTTAGGCACCTTTTTCAGCGCCGCACGGGAGGTGAACATACCGTTATCCTCGCGATACGTGACGATATTCTTGGCCACGGCGGCGTTGATGCCCGCCACCTGCTCCAACAGGGGCGCCGAGGCGGTGTTCAGATCCACACCCACAGCGTTCACGCAGGATTCCACCACGCCGCCCAGCGCCTCGGACAGCCGGGATTGGGGCAGATCGTGCTGGTACTGGCCTACGCCAATAGCCTTGGGGTCGATCTTCACCAGCTCCGCCAGAGGATCCTGCATACGGCGGGCAATAGACACCGCCGAACGGAGATTAACGTCATAGTCGGGAAATTCCTTGGCCGCCAGTTTGGAGGCGGAATACACGGAGGCGCCGGCCTCGCTGATGACCATATAGGACACGTCGGTCAGGTTATTCTCCCGGATCAGGTCGGCGGTGAACACCTCGGTTTCGTGAGAAGCGGTGCCGTTGCCGATGGCGATGACCTCCACCTTATGCTTCTTGATGAAATTCAGCACCGTCTTCTGCGCCTGCTCCATGCGCTTGAACTGAGGTACCGGGTAGATGATACCGGTGTCCAGCACCTTACCGGTAGGGTCGATGACCGCACACTTACAGCCGTGCTGATAGCCGGGGTCCAGACCCAGGGTCACCCGCCCCTTGACCGGCGGCTGCATCAGCAGCTGCCGCAGATTGACCGAAAACACCTTGATAGCGGCCTCGCCGGCGGTGTCCGACAGAGCATTGCGCATCTCACGCTCCAGGGAGGGAAAGATCAAACGGTCGTAGGAGTCCTCAGCCGCCGCCTGCACCTGCGCCGTAGCCGGGCAATCCGCCTTGAGATGCTCGGAATAGACGATGCGCAGAGCGTGGGCCGGATCAAACTCCACGTGGACCTTCAAAAACTCCTCCCGTTCGCCACGGTTAATGGCCAGCACCCGATGGCCGGGCACCTTGTTCAGCGGCTCACGGAAATCGTAGTAGTTGGCGTATACGCTGTCCTCCTCCTTGGCGGCCTTGGAGGTCAGAAAACCGTTGGCAAAGCACACCACACGAAGACGCTTGCGCACGTTGGCGTCGTCGGCAATCAGCTCGGCGATGATATCCCTGGCACCGGCCAGGGCATCCTCCACAGTGGGAACGTCTTCGGTAACGTAGGCCTCTGCCAGCACGTAGGGGTCCTCCCCTTTCGGCTCCTGGGCGTACAGGGCGTCCGCCAGGGGCTGCAGGCCGCGTTCCTTGGCCACGGTGGCGCGGGTGCGGCGCTTGGGGCGATAGGGGCGATACAGGTCGTCCAGCTCGGTCATGGTCACCGCCGCATCCAGTGCCGCCGCCAGCTCCTCGGTCAGCACCCCCTGCTCCTCGATGGTGGCCCGGTATTTCTCACGGGTCTCGTTAAGATTACGCAGATAGGTCAGCCGCTCCGCCAGCTCCCGCAGCACCTGGTCGTCCAGAGATCCGGTCTGCTCCTTACGGTAACGGGCAATGAACGGAATGGTATTGCCGTCGTCCAGCAGCTGTATTACATTCTCCACCTGTGCCTGGCGCAGATGGAATTCATTGGTGAGTGTCAGCAGAATATCCATTGGGTTTCTCCTTTGTTCCATAATGCGGTTATTATACCAAATCCAGTACGATAATGTCAACCGAGATGCGTTGACAAAAGCGGATTTTTTGTGCTAGAATGAGCAATAAAGTTGAGAGAGGAGGATGCCTGTGATTGCCGTTTATGCTGTGGACTGCACACCACTATTGAACGACGATGCCATAGTCTCTGCCCTGCCCCGACTGGACGAAAAACGCCGATCCCGTGTGCGTCGGCTACGGGTACCGCTCAAGCGGGCTCAATGCGTAGCCGCCGGCCTCCTGCTCACCCATCTGTTTGGCTGTGACGACGTTCCCCCTGCGCTCACATACGGCGAAAACGGCAAGCCGTACCTGGCCGACAGTAGCGGCCCCCATTTCAGCATCAGCCATACGGACGTGTGGGTATTCTGCGCCGTATCCGGGCACGAGATCGGCCTGGATGCCCAGACCCGTCGCCGGGTCTGTCCGCGTCTGGCGGCCCGTTCCCTTTCCCCGGAGGAGCTGTCCTGGGCAAGGCAGGATATAGAACTCCACTTCGCCCGTCTATGGACAATGAAGGAGGCGTACCTCAAATACACCGGCACCGGGCTGTCGGTACCGATTCGCTCTGTGACCGTTTCTGTCCCACCCACGGAAGGACGCGACGGAAAGCACGACCTGTTCTGGCATTATCCATATTTTTCTGATCCGAACATAGCGATCACCGTGTGTGGCAGAGAGGATACCTGCAGTCCGGTACACGTGCTGCGCATTGAGGATCTCTAAATAGCAACGCCCCGGCGAAAAATCCCGCCGGGGCGTTACGTCTTTACGACATTTTGGTGATCTCGTGCGTGTCCGCATCCATGGATACAACTTCAACGGTGCGCCAACCATCCTCCACCGCTTTGGACAAAACCAGGATGAATGTGTTATCCTCCTCTGTGGGGGTCTTAACGACAGTAATATGATACATTTCCCCGGTGGAAGTGTCCTTCACGCCGTCTTCAACCTTCCAATAGTCTTCTGCGGCATAGACGGCCCGGTCTTCTGCGCTGATCTCGGTCTGCCCCGGACTGTTGTCCTTCGTGTGGTTATCCTTGCAGCCAACAATCAAAAGACACAGCAACAATCCGATAGTCAATACTTTTTTCATATATACCTCCATTATTGTCTGGCGGAGTAATACACCACAATGGTGTCCTCGTGACCAGTCAGTTCGTTGTATCCGGTGAAGATCGCGCCGCCCAGGGACATCAGCTCACCGCACTGCACGGTAGAGATGTCGTGGTTGACAAACACCTCGCCCTTGTCGTTGCTGAGTATCACGTGCCCGTTGGCGGTGTTGATGCGACCGCCACGGCCCAGCCCCTCCTCCTGCGGACTGCCGTTTTCGTCCATATAGCGGCGCGCCAGCAGGGTCAGCTCCCGTCCATCCAGCTTCAGGGCCGTAGGGCTGATAACAGGCTTTTGCTTTCTTCTCCAGAACATCGTTTTCACCTCTGTTCATCTATTTTATTAAACAATTCACAAAATGTCAAGGAACAAACTGCGAAATGTTTCGGCAGACTTGTAATTCTCTGGAAAACGTGGTAGAATAAATATTTAGTGAAACAAACCAGCAGAAAGGAGGTCTCCCATGGGCAAGGTCGATCGTTACAAGCGATTATTTTCCTTTACCCTGATCCTGGGTATCGGAACGGTTATCTCCAAATTGATGACCTACGTAGTGCTGACCCCCCTATATACCAAATATCTTGCCCCGGATGAATACGGTATCGTGGATCTGGTGGTGCAGACCGCCAATCTGTTGATGCCGCTGGTCTCCCTTGGCATTAACCAGGCGGTTCTGCGCTTCGGTATGGACGGTGAGACCGACCGTGGCTCTGTACTGACCACCGGCCTGGCGGTCAACCTGTTGGGCTTTATGGCCTTTTTGCTGTTCTACCCCCTGGTGCGTATGATCCCTGCCTTTGGCGAGTACGCACTGCTGGTTTACGTGTTTATCTTCTGCTCCATCACCCACTATCTGTTCGCCTATTGCGTCAAGAGCATGCACAAGGCGAAGCTGTTCACCATCTGCGTGATCATAGGCACCGCCATCACCGTACTGCTGGATATACTCTTCCTGGCTGTGCTGGATATGGGCATTGTGGGCTACATTCTGGCCATCGCCCTGAGCGATCTGACCTGCTCGGTCATCCTGATCGTCACCGCCAAGCTGTACAAGCTCATTCGCCTGGACAAGCTCAAAAAAGCCATCACCCAATCGATGCTGCGTTATTCCATCCCGCTGATTCCCAACTCGGCGCTGTGGTGGATCACCGACTACTCCGATCGGTATATGGTCACTTTGTTCGTCAGCGAGGCCGCCAACGGTCTGTATTCTCTGGCCTATCGGCTGCCGAATATGCTGATCATGGTGTGCGGCATCTTCATGGACGCCTGGCAGATGTCGGTGCTCACCGAAAAGAGCCGTCTGGAGCGTCAAAAATTCTTTACCAACGTCTTTTCCATGTATCAGTCCATCATTTTTGTGGGTGCTTCCGGACTGATTCTGTGTGCTAAGCTGATTACGCGCATTATGGCCCAGGATCCGGCGTATTACCCCTCCTGGCAGTACATCCCCACCCTGGTCATCGCTACGGCACTATCCTGCTTTGTCACCTTCCTGGGCACCATCTATATCGTGGAGAAAAAGAGCAAGAGCTCGCTGGTGACCACCGTCATCGGCACCGCGTTTAACCTGGTGGGCAACCTCATTCTCATCCCGCGGATGGGCGCCCACGGTGCGGCTCTGTCCACCGCACTCAGCTACGGTCTGGTGCTGCTGCTGCGTGCGTTCCATACCCGCAAGTTTATTCCCATCGGCTGGAATATGCCCCGCTTCTCTCTTAATATGTCGCTCACTCTGATCCAGTGCTTCATCATGGTATTCGAGGTGCCGGGTTGGGTGTATACAGAGATCGTTCTGTTCGGTGTGATCCTGGTGACAAACTTCCGTCCGCTCCTGGGTAGCCTGCGCCAGGTTGTCCAAAGCCGCAAGGGAGGCTGACCTATGGACCGCTGTCAGCAGATCGAGCGCAGTATCATCAAAAAATACCGCAAGACGATATGGAACAATTTCATCGGCAGTCTGAAGGACTATAAAATGATCCAGGCCGGGGACCGCATCGGCGTGTGTATCTCCGGCGGCAAGGACTCCTTCTTATTGGCCAAGTGCCTGCAGGAGCTGCAGCGACATGGCAGCGAGGAGCCCTTTGAACTGGAATTCATCGTCATGGACCCCGGCTATAGGCACGAAAACCGCCAGCAAATCGAAAACCTGCTGAATATCCTACAGCTGCCGGCGCATATATTCGAAAGCCCCATCTTCCCGGTGGTGGAAAAGCAGGAGGGTACCCCTTGCTATCTGTGCGCCCGGATGCGCCGGGGATATTTGTACAAATACGCACAGAGCTTGGGATGCAACAAGATTGCCTTAGGACACCACTTTGACGACGTGATCGAAACCATCCTGATGAGTATGCTGTACGGGGCCGAAATGCGCACCATGATGCCCAAGCTACACAGCCAGAACTATCCCGGCATGGAGTTGATCCGACCGCTGTATCTGGTGCGGGAGCGGGACATCACCGCCTGGTCCCGGTATAACGACCTGGAGTTCATACGCTGTGCCTGCTCCGTATCCGACAGTCGGGAAAACAGCTCCAAGCGAGCTGAGATAAAGGCTCTGCTGGAGAGTCTTCGCACAACGAATCCCCAAGCGGACATCAACATCTTCCGCAGTGCGGAAAACGTCAATTTGGAAACCATCATCGGGTATCGTAAGGGCGATCAACACGTGTCGTTTTTAGATGAATACGATCAATAAGCAAACAGGCGAGAGCAACGGTTGCTCTCGCCTGTTTGCTTATTTTTAGTTGAGTTTATTTCCGCAACGGTTGCAAAAGGCCGCGTCCGCCGGATTCGTCCCGCCACAGGAGCAGGTCTTGCAGCCACAGGCGTTGTCGATGGTGGCCTGCAGTTCCTCATTAGCTGCCTTAAGCTCGTCGATCTGGCAGACCAACTCATTGACCAGTTCGCCGTTCAAAGGGTCACCCTTACAGTTATCGTAATACAGGTGACCCAGCGCCTCCATGGCGTCGCGAATGGCACGCTCATTCTCGGCCAGTTTCAATTTCTGCTTGGTCAGGTCGGCTACGTCCGCTACCTTACGGCCGGCCGCATCCGCCAATTCCTTTGCTTTACACACTACGTCTTCCCACGTTGCCATATTGCACACGCTCCTTTACAATGTTTCACTACTTTTATTATACGCAGACACACAAGAGATTGCAATCCCCAATTACAGACAACCGTATTTTTCATAGAAGATAGGTACACCGTCCTTACGGGCCAGCATCTCATCCAGTCCACTGTTGTACTCATAGGGGAATTTGTAATTGAAAATGCGCTCCAGATAGTCGGTGCCGGGCTGCTTGAGCTTGCTGACCGCGCCGGCGCCGCAACCCAGTATGGTGTGGGTCTCGTCCATGATGTACACGTTATACAAGCCCTCACAGCCGGGCTTGGCCCAGCCTACGTTCTCCTGGTTGCCGACGGTGCGGCTTTGGCGGTAGAGATAATAGGGTGCATAGCCGGCCGACGGCAAAGCCTGTGCAGAATGACGCACCATCCGCACCGCGTCGTCCTCTACGCCAAAATCGGGGCGATGCTGCAGCATAATGTTGGAGGCCCGCTTCATAGACAGGGTGTGCACCGTAACGCTCTCCGGCGCCAGGGCGAGGATCTTATTCATCGTGTCCGCAAAGCCCTCGTATGTATCCCCGGGCAAACCGGCAATCAGGTCGGTGTTTATGTTGGTGAATCCCGCATGGCGAGCCATCTCAAAGGCGTCGTAGAACTGCTCCACCGTGTGCTTGCGGCCGATACCGGCCAGCACAGCCGGCTGCAGGGTCTGGGGATTAATGCTCACCCGCCCTACGCCGGCGGCGTATATAGCCGCCATCTTCTCCGGTGTGACGGTGTCGGGACGACCCGCCTCCACCGTGTATTCCCGCACCGTGGATAGGTCAAAAGAGGCTTCCACTGCCCGGAACAAGGCCGTCAGCTGCTCCGCCGACAGTGTGGTGGGGGTGCCTCCGCCGAAATAGACGGACTCCAGCCGCAGTCCCAGCCGCCGGGCAAGCTCGCCGGTATAGGCGATCTCACGGCACAGCTGCTCTACGTAGGTGGGGATGAGTTTTTTCGCCTGCACCACCGTCTGGGACACAAAGGAGCAATAGTCACATCGTGTGGGACAGAACGGAATGGAAACGTACAGACTGAAGGACTCCGGCCGGGACAGGGCCAGCAGCTTGTCCTCCGCCTGCAACGTGGTGTGGCACAGAGCACGCTTTTCGTCACCCACCAGCAGCTTATCCCGGAAATAGCCCAGCGCAGCCTCCTCACCCATCTCCCGGGTCAGGCGACGCAGCAGTTTTACCGGCCGAACGCCGGTGATCAGGCCCCATCCATGTGTAAAGCCGAGCAGCTTTACAAGCAAGCGGTACAACAACGTGCACAGTTCCAGCTCGCAATCGTCCCGGTGGTTGTCTGAGCGTTTACTCACCGAGGACCGGGCGGTTTTATCAAAGCCGTCCAGCCGCACCCGGCAGGCAAGCGAAGCCTCCTTCGGGCCGTCTGTGACGATACATTCCACCGTCAGTCCCTCGAACGCATCCGGCGTTTCCTCCCGGTGGGTTATGATCTTTTCCAGAGGCAGAAATAACCGGCAAACGTTTTCCAGTTCAAAATGAAAATCGTTGCCACGCAAATAGAGATGCATGGTCTTCTCCTTTATCGAATGTACGGATTATACGCTTTTTCGCGGCGGATGGTAGTAGACGGTCCGTGACCGGAATAGACAGCCGTGGCCGCCGGCAACTCCATCAGACGCTGCAGCGACCGCTGCATAGCCGATATGTCTCCGCCGGGAAAATCCAGACGCCCGATGCTGCCGAAAAACAGCGTATCGCCGGAAAACAGCACGCCATCGCACCACAGACAGATGCAACCGGGTGTGTGGCCCGGGGTCTCCAACACCGCAAAGGACATATCCCCTACCGTCAGCGCATCCCCCTCGTGCAGAACGCGGTCGCAGTCCAGAGTCAGCGGAGCGCCGGGTGAAAACAAACCGGACAGATTGCGCACGGGATCGCCCAAGGCCGGCACGTCACCCGCCCCCACGTACAGAGGGGCTCCGGTGGCGGCACAAACCGCTTCGGCTGCCAGCATGTGATCGAAATGGGCATGGGTCAGCACCACCGCCTCGATACGCAAGTTCTCTTGCTTGATCAAGGTCAGTATCTCCCCCGCCTCGTCCGCCGGGTCGACAATCAGACCGCGACCGGCGCGGTCCCACACCACGTAGCAGTTGGTGTCCAGCTCACCCAAGGATAAACAGCGCAGATTCATCGCTTTTCTCCTTTTTTCCAGGTGTCGGTGTCCAGCAGAATGGTCACCGGGCCGTCATTGAGCAGCCGCACCTGCATGTCGGCGCCGAATTCGCCGGTCTGCACGTCGGTTACACCGGCCTCCCGCAGGCAGGCGGTGAAATACTCAAACAGCGGCTTGGCCACCTCCGGACGGGCCGCCGCCATAAAGTCAGGGCGTCGACCCCGGGCCGTATTGGCGCACAGTGTGAACTGGGATACCGCCAGCACAGCGCCGCCAATATCCAGTACAGAGCGATTCATTTTATCGTTCTCGTCGCAAAAAACACGCAGCTGGGCCACCTTTTTGGCCAGCAGCGCGGCCTCCTGCTGGGTGTCGCCGTCGCAGATACCCACCAGAAGCAGCACGCCATCCCCAATGGAAGCGATGGTCGCACCATCCACGGTGACAGAGGCCTCTGTCACCCGCTGAAATACAGCCTTCATTTGAAATCTCCTTACATTTACATACCGGTGCGCTGTACATCGTCCACGCCGGGCACCGCACGCAGCTTTTGAATCACGTATTGCAGATGCTCCACGCTATTAACTGCAACGGTCATGGTCAGCACCGCACCGCTCTCCTGGTCGCGGGCATTGATGGAATGGACCGGAATGTGCAGATTGGACAGAGTGGTAGCGATCTTCAACAGCAGATTGACTGAGTCATGGGCCTGGATGCGCAGGTTGGCATTGAATTCGGTGTTTACCGACTGCTGCTCCCACTGCACCGCGACCCAGCGCTCTTTATTGGCGGCCATAGTTACGTCCGCCGGTACGTTGGTGCAATCCCGGCGGTGAATGGAAACACCGTAGCCACGGGTGATAAAGCCAATGATGGGGTCACCGGGCACCGGGTTGCAGCACTGGGCAAACTTCACCAGGCAATCATCCATGCCATCGATGATGACACCGCCCTGATGGGAACGGCGACGAGGCGGCGGCGTGATGGGCTGCAACGGCATAGCCGCCACCTGCTCCTCCCGCTGCATGCGGTTGTACTCCTCTTTAATGCGGGGGATCAGACGGGACAGCATCACACCGCCATAGCCGATAGCTGCATAAAAATCATCAAGAGAGGCGCAGTGTTGCTTTTTGGCCTGATTTATCAGGAACTGCTCCATACGCTCCTCCGGCAGACGAATGAGGTTACGGGACAATTCACGCTCCAATTCGGCACGCCCCTGCTGAATATTCTCTTCCCGGCGCTCCTTTTTGAACCAGCTGCGGATTTTATTCCTCGCCTCGCCGGTGTGCACGATGTTCAGCCAGTCACGGCTGGGGCCGTGATTGGCAGCCGAGGTGGTCAGCACCTCCACGATCTCGCCGGTCTTGACCTTATAGTCCAGCGGCACGATGCGACTGTTGACCTTGGCACCCACCATACGGTTGCCCACTGCCGTGTGGATGGCATAGGCAAAATCGATGACGGTGCTGCCCTCCGGCAGGGTGATCACATCGCCCTTAGGTGTAAACACAAACACGTCCTCGATATCCAGGTCGGTCTTGATGCTGCGGACGATATCCTCCGCATCATCCACGTCCTGCTGGCTCTCGATGAACTGGCGTACCCAGGCCAGGCGCTCCTCCAACTTATCTTTCTTCTGGATGCCGGCCTTATACTTCCAATGGGCCGCGATACCGTATTCCGCCGTATAGTGCATATCCCAGGTACGGATCTGCACCTCAAAGGGGATTTTCTCCTTGCTCACCACCGTGGTGTGCAGAGACTGGTACATATTGGGCTTGGGGGTAGAGATATAATCCTTAAACCGATTGGGCAAGGGGCGGAACATCTCGTGGACGATACCCAAGGCATTATAGCAATCGTTGACGTTATCCACGATCACACGCACAGCATAGATATCAAAAATCTCGTCAAAGGCACGGCCACGCATATACATTTTACGGTAGATACCGGCAAAGCTCTTCACACGGCCGGAGATATGGGCCTCGATGCCATACTCCGCCAGATGACCGTGGATACGCTCCCGGATACTTTGCAAAAAGGCTGTGCGCTCATCTGCATGCAGCGCCAGATTGTCCTCAATCTCCTTGCAAGCCACAGGGTCCAGCACCCGCAGAGACAGGTCCTCCAGCTCCTCTTTGATCGTACGGATACCCAGCCGGTGCGCCAGAGGCGCATAGATATCCAGGGTCTCCCGGGCCTTATCCCGCTGCTTTTGAGGCTTCCATCCCTCACTGGTGCGCATGTTGTGCAGTCGGTCCGCCAGCTTGATGATCATCACACGGACGTCCTTGGACATGGCCAGCAGCATTTTGCGGACGTTCTCCGCCTGCTGCTCCTCACGGGTGGAGAAATCCATCTTGGTGATCTTGGTAACACCGTCCACCAGATCGGCTACCTCCTGGCTGAAGCGGCGGGCGATCTCGGACAGCTCTATATCGGTGTCCTCCACCACGTCATGCAACAGCGCTGCCGCCACCGCATCGCTGTCCATACCGATCTCTACCAGTATGCAGGCCACGTGCAGCGGATGACAGACGTATTCTTCGCCGGACTGGCGCAGTTGCCCGTCGTGGGCGCTGACCGCCATATCAATGGCGTCCCGGATGCGGACAATGTGATAGGTCTTATCGCTGTTATTAATCAGTTCCAACAAAGTGTCAATTACGTCTTCTTTTCGTTCAATCATTGCTTGTTCAGACATCATCCTCATCCCCTTTCGTAATGTATTGCCACAAGGGCGTGGCGGTCAGGTCCGCCTTGCCCTCGGTGGGTAATAGGCAGATGCGTATTCTCTCACCCCGGTCGTACCAGCGGATGAGTCCCGCCTGCTGCCACAGCTCCAGCGCCACCAGCATCTGCAGGCACGTGGGCGCATCAACTCCCAATGCGTGCTGTAGCTGCTCCGGCGTACCATTCCATTCTTTGCAGACACGCAGCAGGTTATACAGGCGACCCAGCTGTTCACGGGATGCCAGTGCTGAATCCGCTGCCGGGCGCAGCTCACGGCGCAGTATCGCCTCAAAGGCGGCAATTTCCGTCTGCAGCTGCTCCCGGTCGGTATCTGCATAAGAAATATCCTGCAGCCGCACACTCACAGAGGCGTTGCCACGGTATTCATTGCGATCAAGGCTTACCACGCAATTGACCACCGAGCCGCAGGGAATCGGAAACTCCTCCGGTGCGGTCTGGAATTTGACCGCGCTGATGCGCACGCCATCCCGGCTGAGGGACAGGCGCAGATGCTTGCCGTTGCCCATGGCCGTGATGTTATCCAGCTGCATGCGGAACAGCCCGAACAGCGGCGCCGGATTACCGGAGCCGAAAGGCTCCAGCACCTGTAGCAGGGTTAATTTTTCCATGTTGTTCTGGTCCGGGCGCAGACGCACCGCAATATCCAGAGCCGCGACCGGCATCTGGGGACAAGCGGTGGCCACATAGGCATTGATTGCGTCGCGGAAAGCGTCCACATTAGCCACCGGCAGAGTGATGCCGGCCGCCAGCTCGTGGCCGCCAAAAGCAGTCAGGTGACTCTCGCAGGCGGTAAGGGCATCAAATATAGAAAAGCCCTCCAGGCTGCGGCAGGAGCCGTGGGCAATGCCATCCGCACCGACAGACAGAACAATGGTTGGTTTTCCATATCGATCCAACAGACGGGCCGCCACCAGACCCAGCAGTCCGCCGTGCCAGCCATCGCCGCATATCACCAGCACGCGGTCACGCAGCCACTCGGGGTGCTGGATAAGCTGTTCCTCTACTTGTGCCATTATATCGTTGCCAGCCTGCTGACGCTGAGTGTTCAAGGCTTGAATCTCCCGGGCATAGTCGGCTGCTTGCTCCGGGGTTTCGCTGAGCAGAAGCTTCATAGCAACGTCCGGGTCGGCCATACGGCCCGCCGCATTGATACGGGGGGCAAAGCCATAGGAAACAGACGCCGCGGTTAAGACCTTTTCGGTCAGTCCGGCCACCTCACGCAGAGCAATGATGCCGGGACGGCGACTCTCCTCCAACAAGGTCAGGCAGCGGCGCATCAGGTCACGGTTGAAGCCCAACAGCGGCATCATATCCGCCAGGGTACCCAACGCCAGCAGGTCACCGTATTCGGCAAATACCGGCTCGCTGTCCTCGGCTAAGGCACAAACCAGCATAAAGGCCACGCCCACGCCGGCGAACTCCTTAAAGGGGCTCTCGCAATCCTCACGGTGAGGGTCCACTACCGCCACAGCGGCGGGCAGCTCAGCCGGGGGCTGGTGATGGTCGGTCACCACCACGTCCATGCCTAATTCGGTGGCTAGCGCCACCTCCTGCACCGCCGCAACGCCGGTATCCACCGTCACGATCAGCTGTGCGCCCTGTTCGGCAGCCCACTGGACCATCTCCGGGTGCAGACCATATCCCTCGCTGCGCAACGGAATCCGATACAGCACGTCTGCGCCCTGCCGCTGTAAATAGGTATACAGCAGCACAGTAGCAGTTATGCCATCTACGTCGTAATCACCGTAAATTAATATTCTCTGCTTTTCGTCCAAGGCACGGCGGATTCGCTGGACTGCCGGCTCCATATCCGCAAAGGAATAGGGATCGATCTCCTCCTCAATACCCACCAAAAAAGAAAATATCTGCTCGGGGGTATCCAGGCCGCGGGACGTAAGCATCAAAGACAAAAAGGGATGGATCTCACAGGCTTCGGCCAGCTCCGCCGCCAAAGCAGTATTCGGTTTTGTTTCATTCCAGCGTCGGATCTGCATAATAAAGCCTCCTTCCCCTTATAATTCTTTATATTTTACCATTTTACAAATCATTTTTCAACACCGATTTACATTTATCCTCTGTTTTTGCGCAAAAAAATCCCGTACCATCCGAAAATGGTACGGGATTGCCATCAATTCTCCTGAGGCAGGATGCCGATGCCCAGGTCAATCAGCTGCTGATCGTCCACAGCGGACGGACAATCGGTCATAGGCTCGGTCATATTCTGCACCTTGGGATAGGCGATCACGTCGCGCAGCGTGGCGGCACCCAGCATCTGCATCACCAGACGATCCAGGCCGATGCCCATACCGCCGTGGGGCGGTGCGCCGTAACGGAAGGCGTCCAGCAGGAAGCCAAACTTCTGCTGAGCCTCCTCCTGGGATAGGCCCAGGGCGCTGAACATATGATTCTGCAGGTCAGGGTCGGTGATGCGGATGGAGCCGGAGGCCAGCTCGATGCCGTTGAGCACCAGGTCGTAGGCCTTTGCGTACACCTTTTCCGGAGCGGTGTCCAGATACTGGACACACTCGTCCAGCGGAGAGGTAAAGGGATGGTGCATAGCCACCCAGGTCTCGCTCTCCTCATCCCACTCGAAGAAGGGGAACTCGGTGATCCACAGCAGATTAAAGCCCTCCCGGGGAATATTCAGCTTATTGGCCAGCTCCAGACGCAGGGCGCCCAACGTAGTGAGCACGTGCTTCTTAACCGTATCGGCCACGATCAGCACTACGTCACCCTGCTCGGCACCGGCGGCGGTCAGCAGAGCCTGCATCTCATCCTCGGTCAGGAACTTACCAAAGGAAGAGGCAGGAGCCTCCTCCACCCAGCGTACCCAGGCAAGACCCTTGGCACCGATGCCACGCACAAACTCGGTGAGCTTGTCGATCTCCTTACGGGACATGGTGGCGGCAGCGCCTTTGGCGGTCAGGCAGCGGATAGTACCGCCACCCTGGGCTGCAGAGGCAAACACGCCGAAGCCGCAATCCTTGACCGCGTCGGTCAGGTCGATGATCTCCATGCCGAAGCGGGTGTCCGGCTTGTCCGAGCCATAGCGCTCCATGGCGTCGTTGTACTTGAGCCGAGGCAGTGCGGCAGGCAGATCCACGTCCAGCACCTCTTTGAACAGGGTGCGCATAAAGTCCTCGCCCATAGCCAGCACGTCCTCAACGTCCACAAAGGACATCTCCAGGTCGATCTGGGTGAATTCCGGCTGACGGTCGGCACGCAGGTCCTCGTCGCGGAAGCAACGGGCCAGCTGCACGTAACGGTCAAAGCCCGCCACCATGCTCAGCTGCTTATACAGCTGGGGGGACTGGGGCAGCGCATAGAACTCACCAGGATGCAGACGGCTGGGCACCAAAAAGTCGCGAGCACCCTCGGGGGTGGACTTAATGAGCATGGGGGTCTCCAGCTCGATAAAGCCATTCTTATCGAAGAAATCGCGAATGACCTTGGTGATGCGATGGCGCATCAGCAGATTACGCATCAGATCGGGACGGCGCAGGTCCAGATAGCGGTATTTCAGGCGGGTGGCCTCTGCGGTGGCACAATTCTCGACGATCTCAAAGGGCGGAGTCTCCGCCTTATTGAGAATACGCAGCTCCTCCACGGCGATCTCTACGTCGCCGGTGGGAATCTCCGCGTTGCGGGAGGAGCGCACACGCACCACACCCCGGGCTGCCACCACATACTCGCTGCGCAACGTAAAGGCCTTTTCAAACACTTCCCTGTCCGTGTCCTGATCAAAGGCCAGCTGCACAATGCCGGTGCGGTCGCGCAGATCCACAAAAATGAGCTGACCCAGGTCGCGCTGACGCTGGACCCAACCAAACACCACGGCCTCCTGACCCGCATGCTCCTCGCGGAACTCACCGCAATAGGCGGTGCGCCGCATCCCCTTTATCGATTCAGACATTGGTCTCTCCCCTTTTCTGTATCAATCTAAAAATCAAACAAACTCGGCGACGCTGCCAAAGAGATCCGCCACACCGGCCAGCTCTCTATCCAGCAGCTTCTGCCGCAATATGCTGTAAAGGCCCTCGTCCAGCGGCACCTCTTCGGTGGAGCCGGAGGTCATATCCTTCAGCTGAGCACGGCCGGTCTCCAGCTCGTTATCGCCAACCACTACGGTGTAGCGGGCTCCCAGCTTGTCCGCATATTTCATCTGCGCCTTCAGCGAGCGGCCAACGATATCACACTCCACGGTAGCACCGCCCTCCCGCAGTGCGGTAGCCAGCGCAAAACACCGCTTAGCCGCTGCCTGGCCCATAGAGACCAAGTAGAGGTCGCAGACCGGCGCCTCCGGGAACCGGGCACCCTGCTCCTCCATCACCATCAGCAGGCGCTCGATGCCCATAGCAAAGCCCAGGCCGGGCTGGGCAGCGCCGCCCAATTCGGACACCAGGCCGTCGTAGCGACCGCCGCCGGCCACCACCAGGCCCTGGTCGGAAACCAGTTCAAACACGGTGCGGGTGTAATAATCCAGGCCACGGACGATATGGGTATCCACCACATACTGAATACCGGCGGCATCCAGGCATTCCTTGACCGATGCAAAATGCTCGGCGCAGTCGTCGCACAGATAGTCCAGCATCACCGGTGCCTCGGCAGCGATGCCGTGGCAGACGGGAGACTTACAATCCAGGATGCGCATAGGATTGCGCTCCAGCCGGCTCAGGCAGGTGCCGCAGAGGTCCGCCTTGCGTGCCTCGAAATAGGTGTGCAGCGCCTCATGATAGCGGGCACGGCAGGAAGGACAGCCGATGGAATTGATGTGCAGAGCCACGTTGGAAAGCCCCAGACCGCCCAGTATCATCATAGCCAGAGAGATGGTCTCTGCATCCGCCTGGGGCGCAGAAGCACCAAAGCACTCCACACCGAACTGGTGGAACTCACGATATCGACCCTTTTGGCTCTTTTCGTAGCGGTAGCAGGATGTAACGTAGGATACCTTTACAGGCAACGCGCCCGCCAGCAGGCCGTGCTCCAGCACGGCACGGGCTGCACCGGCGGTGCCCTCCGGGCGCAGAGTGATGGAACGGCCGCCCTTGTCCTCAAAGGTGTACATTTCCTTTTGCACCACGTCGGTGGTCTCGCCCACCGAGCGCTGGAACAGATTGGTGTGCTCGAACACCGGGGTGCGGATCTCGTGGAATCCGAAGTCCCGGGCGATGGACAGCGCCGTCTGCTCTACGTACTGCCACTTATAACTATTCTCCGGCAGCACGTCCTGGGTGCCACGGGGAGCCTGTGTAATCAATGCCATAACAAAACATAACCTCTCTTATTGTGAGATATACAAGGCAAAAGGGCACACCTGCGTGTACCCTCATACCCGATTATCGGTTGCGGGGATTGACGATGTTACGCCAATCCAGGTCACCGCGCTCCAGACCGTGGATGAGCACCTCGGCGGTGGCGATGTTGGTGGCCACGGGGATACCGCGGATGTCACACAGCCGCAGCATATCCATATCGTTGGGCTCGCTGGACTTTGCGGTCATGGGATCACGGAAAAACAGAAGCAGGTCGATCTCGTCGCAAGCGATGCGCGCCGTGATCTGCTGGTCACCGCCCTGAGAGCCGCTCAGATAGCGGACAATATCCAGGCCGGTGGCCTCGGACACCAGTTTTCCGGTGGTGCCGGTGGCACAGAGTGTATGACGGCTGAGAATACCGCAGTAAGCGATACAGAACTGAACCATCAGTTCTTTCTTGGCGTCGTGTGCAATCAGCGCTATATTCATAGCTTACAACCTCCCTGTTATAAAATTCGTGTGATTTCTTACATTTTCTCCAGCTTTGCCAGCGGGACGTAACCGCCCATAAAGCGCCGCGCAATGTTATCAAAGCACACCGCCGCATTGCAGGCAGCGGGCAAGGGGCGGGCGTTGGCGTTGGCCACTGCCACCTCTTCGTCCTCCGGAATGATACCCAAGAGTTGGATACCGGCAGTGTCAATGATCTCGTCCACGTCCGGCATGGAGCCGTCCATCACCTTATTGGGGCGAAGCCGGTTGATGATCAGATGAGCAGGCATCTTCCGCTCCTCCAGCAAATGACCGAGGATCTGCGCATCCCGGGCACACACCATATCCGGAGTGGACACCACCAGGGCGCGGTCAGCCGCCGCCACCGCCGTATCAAAGCCGGGTCCGATGCCTGCCGGGCAGTCGATGATGACCTGGTCGTAATACGAAGCAAGGCCACGGCAGAGGGCGCGCATCTCGCTAGGAGAGCACATTTCCTCCAGCCGGATGGGAGCAGGCAGAACAAACACATTCTGAAACACCGGAGACGGATAGATAGCACGCACCGGCTCACAATTGCCGGCGAACACGTCCGCCAGATCGAACATGGTGGTACCGCCAACCCCCAGCATCAGATCCAGACTGCGCAGACCTGCATCGGCGTCAATGAGCAGCACCCGCCCATTGTGCCGGGACAGAGCATAGCCAAGCCCCGCCGTGACGGTGGATTTCCCTGCGCCACCCTTACCGGATGTGACAACGCATATTTGACTCATATTCTACCCTCACCTCCGGCACAGTATTGCAGTCGTGCGACCACTTTCAGAGCATTATAACACATTAAAGCGAAAAAGTAAACCCCTGTTTGGCCTGTGTTTGACAAATTTTTACACCGCTTGTCAGGGCAGGAGCACACCCTCCTGGGTGGGGGCCTCCCCCTTCTCTTTGCCCTCAAAATAGGCGTCCAGCACCTGGCGGGCCACCGCCGCCGAGGCGGACGAGGTACCATTTTCCATCACCACAGCCAGCGCCACCTCCGGATTTTCTGCCGGCGCATAGGCGATAAAGGTACCGTGGTCGGATGCCCCCTCAATACCGGTCTGAGCCGTACCGGTCTTACACGCCACCGAATATGGGGCATTACCAAAAGAACCCCGGGCGGTACCGGTCTTGCCCACGGCGATCATGCCCTTGCGCACCGCCGCCATGGCCTCGTCGCTCCACTCGACCTGGGCAGCGATCTCGGTGGGGATCACCTCGTCAGTGGAGCCATCGTAACTGCGCACCGACTTAATGAGATGGGTCTTGTAGCGAGTACCGCCGTTGGCGATCATCATAGCATAGGCGGCCAGCTGAATGGGTGTGTAGGAGCCGCGCTGGCCGATAGCCAACTGCAGATAGTCACCGCCCACCCAGGTTCCACCGATGGACTGCATATATTCAGGAGACTGCTGGACACCGGAGGACTCACCGATCTCCACGCCGGTCTTACTACCAAAGCCGTACAGACTCAGGTAGCTGAACAGACTGCCGCCCATCAAGCGACCCACGTCGTAGAAATAGTAGTTGCAGGATTTCTCGATGGCTCCCGCCACGCCCAACGGACCGTGATGGGACATACACTTGGGCACGTAGCTGGGCGCATAATACTGATACGAATACACACAATTGATGCTCTGGGTGGGATTGATGATCTCATCCGTAATGGCTGCCAGCGCCACACCGGGCTTGAAGGTAGAACCACAGGGGAACGCACCGCCCAGCGCCCGATTAAACAAGGGATTGTCCTGATCTGCCAGCAGCTCATTATACTTTTCGCCATAGGTGGACAGGTCATAATCCGGCCAGGAGGCACAGACGATCACGCCTCCGGTTTTGACGTCCAGCATCACCACGGAGCCACTCTTGATATCCTTACCTTTTTCCTCCAGGCCGTTGGCTCGCAGGTCCGCCACCTTCTCCGTCATTGCGGTCTGGGCCGCCTGTTGGACCTTTGAGTCGATGCACAGCACCACCGTGTGGCCCGGAGCCGGGGCTACAGTCTCCTCCTCCGAGGTGACGACACCCTGGGAGTTCTTGGACAATACCCGCTTGCCGGCGGTGCCCCGCAGATATTCCTCTGCTGCCGCCTCGATGCCGCTCTTGCCCAATATATCGTTGTAGGAGTATCCTTTATCTTTCAGTTCGGCGTACTCCTCTGCGTAGATGGGACCTACCGTGCCGATGATGTGGCAGGCCGTGCTGCCGGCCACGTATTCTCGCACCGGCACCGTGATGACGTCCACACCGGGAAAACGGCTGCCGTACTCCAATATCCGGTACATACTGGTGCTGGATATATCGCTGGCAAAGGTGTAGGCCACCTTGGCAGAAAAGCCGGCCGAGTCCATCTCGTAATGGATACCCGCCAGAATACGCTGCTGTTCGGGTGTATACTCGGTCAGCCCGTACTGCTTGACCATCTGCTCCAGGCACTGCCCGGCCGTGGCGTAGCTGGCCATGCGGAGCATCGTCTTGAGTCGCTCAATACCACTTGCACGGTTCTCCTCAAAGGCGTACGGGGCCGCATCGGTGATGGGTAGGGTGTCGTTCCACTCCTCACCCTCTATCTGCAGCAGCGCCACCAATTCCAGCAGACAATCGTTCTGCTCCTTCAGTTTTTCCGAGCTGTTTCCGTGAGGAAAATAGTTGTAATCCAGCGTTACCGCATAGCTGGTGCGGTTAGACACCAAGGGCACCTGATTGCAATCCACAATCTCTCCACGGGAGGCGGCAATGGATATGGAGGTCTTGTAGCTTTCATCCGCCAGCTTGGCGTAGTCCTCGCCCTGTACGATCTGAATCTGGAACAGCCGTACAGAAAATATTCCCAGCACCATGGCTATGATCAACAGCAGCGCCGTAACACGACGAAAACTAAGCTTTCCGGCATTCGACTCTCGCAGCATCCCCGCCACCTCCTTTCAAATCAAATTTCTAAAGATTTATCCCTTTCTGTGGCGGCGCAAAAAGCGAGCCATCATCAAAACCAACCAATAGACAAACGGCGCCAACACCAGTGTATACAATGCGTTGGGCAGATACACGTGCAGCAGCACCGCACCGGCTTCCTCGTGAAGGAACAGTGCATAGCACAACAACCACTCCAGCAGAGTATGGGTCAGCACGCCACCGACACACAGCAACATGGCAGACAGGAAATTGGCCCGCAACAACCACTGGACCAGCAGGCCCACCGTAACGCTGATAAACAGCAGAATGAGCGCATTCAGGCCAAACAAGCGAAACGAGTACAGATCCCATAACAAGCCTGCAAAAATACCCACCGCGGCCCCTACCTTAGGCCCTTCAAACAGGGCCACACACACCACAAACAATAAAAGCGGCGTGGGGCGAGCGTTGAAAATCACCGGAAAGAACCGTGGTGCCATCTGCAGTAACACGATGAGCAGAACTCCCAAGCCATATATAATCCAGGATAAGTAGTTCCGTACCCAGAAGAGGCCGGTGGATCGTTTTGTTTTCATTCTACCGGACTCCCTTCCGTTAGATTATTGGCCGCCCTGACCGGCAAAAGAGGTGATGACCATCACCTGCTTGAGGTTGTAAATATCTGCAAACAAGTCGATATCTGCGTCCAGCGTCATGCCGTCGGTAGCACTGCGGATCTGCTGCACAGAGCCAATGAGCAGGCCGGAGGGATAAACGCCGCCGATACCGGAGGTGACCACGTAATCCCCCGCAGAGGCGCCGGAGGAACGCTCCAGGGTGGTCAGACGCAGACTGTTCTGCCGCGCCATCTCCACGGTGCTGCCCGCCGTATAGGCGGTATCGCCGGTGCGGCTGATCTGGGCCGCCACTTTGGTGGACGGATCCAGAATGGTACGTACCTTGGAATAGGTCAGCCCCACCTCCTCCACCACGCCCACCAGCGAGCCGTCGGTGGACACCACCGGGTCATTGACCGAGATATCGGAATGACTGCCGGCAGAAATGGTAAAATTGCCATAAAAATCCGCGGGGTCACGGGCAATGACACGGCCCGCCGCAAAGGTGTATTCCGGATTTTCCTCATGCAGCCCTAAGATCTCACTGTACCAGTCATTGGTCTGCTTCAGTTCGTCGTAATCCACCAGCTGCTGACGCAATTCTGCGTTTTCCTTTTGCAGCTGCTCTAGCTGCTGTCGCAGCTCGTCTCCGCCGGTGAGATCACCGAAAAAGCCGGACACACCGTTGGATATGGACGTGGCCAGGGTCTGGATGGGGGTCACGATCAGCCCCGTCAGCGTCTCCGGAATGGTGGCAAAACCGCCGGAGGTGGCACTGTAAATCATAACGCCCACCAACACCAGCGCCACGACACCCAATGATCGGGTCAGTACGCTCTTCAAAAACTTTTTCAAACCAATGTCACCTTCTTACTAAAAGCGGAAAAGCGGAAGACGTATCCGTCCTCCGCCTACTCCCCTATTATCTGCGATTGGAGCGGAAGTTGCTGGTCATACCCAGATCCAGGCACTTACCGGTACCGTTGACCACGCAGTCCAGCGGATTCTCCGCCACGTGAACGGGCATACCGGTCTCACGATTGATCAGCATATCCAGACCGCGCAGCAAAGCACCGCCGCCGGTGAGCATAATGCCGTTGTCGATGATATCCGCGCTCAGCTCCGGAGGCGTGCGCTCCAGAGTGGACTTGACCGCATCCACGATGGCACCCACCGGGTCTGCCAGGGCCTCACGCACCTCTTCGGCGCTGATGACAATGTTCTTGGGCAGGCCGTCCACCAGGTTGCGGCCCTTGACGTCCATGGTGCTCTCGTCCTCATAGGGGAACGCAGAGCCCAGCTTGATCTTCAGCTCTTCCGCGGTGCGCTCACCGATGAGAAGGTTAAATTTTTTCTTGATGTAGGAGATGATGGCCTCGTCAAAATCGTCACCGGCCACGCGGACAGACTGAGCCGTCACGATGTCACCCAGAGAGATGACCGCCACCTCGGAGGTGCCGCCGCCAATATCCACCACCATGCAGCCGGCCGCATCCGCTACGTTCAGGCCGGCACCGATAGCGGCGGCCATGGGCTCCACGATCAGCTCCACGTCCCGGGCGCCGGCATTGCGGGACGCCTCTTTAACGGCGCGCAGCTCCACCTCGGTCACGCCGGAGGGGATGCACACGATCAGTCGGGGGCGGCTGAAAAAGGCTTTCTTCATAGCCCGCTTAATAAAATACCGCAGCATAGCGGAGGTAACCTCAAAGTCCGCAATGACGCCGTCCTTGAGAGGACGAACGGCAGAGATGGAGCCGGGGGTACGGCCGATCATCTCTTTGGCCTCCATACCCACAGCCATAACTTCTTCTTTTTTTACGTCTACGGCAACCACAGAGGGCTCCCGCATGACAATGCCCTTGCCCTGTACGTACACCAGGGTGTTGGCAGTACCCAGGTCGATACCGATATCGCGACTAAACAACATAACCCACTACTCCTTTGCTTTGATTTTTCCATAGCAATACTATTCTGTACCATATTCTGTAATATTATAAACCCTATGGAAAAAAATCTCAATAATAAAATGCAAAAAATTCCTGAATTTTCCATTAAATCTGCGGCTTTTTCAAAAATTCTTCAAAAAAGCGAAGCAGTCGGCCACCCGGCAGCCCCATCACCGTGAAAAAATCGCCGCGAATCCCTTTGACAAACCGCATACCCTTCCCTTGAATGCCGTAGGCTCCGGCCTTGTCCATGGGCTCGCCTGTGGCCACGTATTCTGCGGCCTCGGCGGCTGTAAATCCGTAAAAATCCACCTCCGCCACATCTGTAAAGCCCTCTTCCTTTACGGCATTACCGGTCTCGTTTGTCTCGATGATCCACACACCGGTCATCACCCGATGGGTGCGCCCCTGCATAGAGAGCAGCATATTCACGGCATCCTCTCCGCTTTTGGGCTTGCCGAGTGCCGTTTCGTCCAGTACCACCATCGTATCCGAGCCCAACACCAGGCTGTTGGGGTGGTTAGCGGCAACCTGTGCTGCCTTGCTGCGGGCCAACGCCCGCACCCGGTCATAGGGAGAAAGCCCCTCCGGCGCCCACTCTGTATCCGCAGGGCGCACAGAAAATTCCAACCCGGCAAGGGTGAGGATCTCCTGCCGCCGGGGAGAGGCAGACGCCAGGATCAGCGGTTTATGCAGTTTCACAGCAGACCCTCCTCGTCCAATCGAATCACCCGAGCGCAGAAAGCAGCCAGGTCCTCCATAGAGGTCAGTGTGCCGGCCTGACGGCGCAACTGGGCCGCGCCGCGCAGTCCATTCATATACCAGGCGGCGTGCTTGCGGGCCTCCAGCAGCGCCACCCTCTCCCCTTTGTGCCGGATGGTCAGCTCCACCTGGCGCATGAGAGTCGCCATTCGCTGGGCCATACCCGGGTCGGGTAAACAGACCTCGTGATTCAGATACGCTTCGATCTGCTGGAATATCCAGGGCCGGCCCAAAGCACCGCGGCCAACCATGATCAGATCACAGCCGGTCTGTTCGTATAAGGCAGCAGCGGATTTTGCGTCCACCACGTCACCATTGCCGATAACCTTCACCGACACCGCCTGCTTGACCTGGCGGATGATATCCCAGTCTACCGGAGGTGCGTACATCTGGTCCCGGGTGCGGCCGTGGACCGTGATGGCATCCGCACCGCCCGCCTCGCAGGCCCGGGCCACATCGACAGCGTTGACCTCGTCCTTTGCGTATCCCTTGCGGATCTTGGCGGTCACTGGGATCGGGACCGCATCCTTAACCGCCTGCACCAGGCGGCGGCACAGCTCCGGCTCCCGCATCAAGGCACTGCCGCAATGATTGCCGGCAATTTTGGGCGCCGGACAGCCGAAATTGATGTCGATCCAATCGGGCTTATACGCCAGCGTCTGCCGGGCAGCCTCCGCCATAATGGCCGGATCGTCGCCAAACAGCTGGATGGCGGCGGGACGAATATCGTCGTCCAGCTCCAGCAGCTCCGCACTTTTGCGGTCGCCATAGGTCAGCCCCTTGGCACTCACCATCTCGCCGATGACGCAGGCCGCGCCGAAATCCATACAGATCTTACGAAACGCCCGGTCCGCCACGCCCGCCATAGGTGCCAGCGCCGCTTTTCCGGTAATTTCCACGTTTCCGATACGCACCTGCATCACCTCCTTTTCCAAATACGGATATCAGTATACACGAAAAGTTGTATTTTGGCTAGTACTAACTTGTAATTTTGCAAAAGATGTATTATAATCGTTGTATTCACTTCGTCAGGAGGACTCTATATGTCCGAATTAAATCAGTTAAAGCAAAAACTCATCAGCCAATACCCCTATAAATTCGAGCTGCACGCCCACACCAATCCCGCGAGCGGATGCTCCGAACTTTCCCCTGCCGAGATGGTGGAGCGGTGCAAGAACGCCGGCGCCTCCGGTGTGGTGGTCACAAACCATGCCATCTGGTGGATGCGGGAACAGTCCAAGGAGGATTGGTGCGCCCAATATCTCAAGGATTTTCGCGAGGCCAAAGAGGCCGGTGAGCGGCTGGGAATTAAGGTCCTGCTGGGCTTTGAGATGCATTTCCCGGAGAATAACAACGATTATCTGTTGTTCGGCCCCGATGAGAGCTTTATCCCCCAGGCGTACGAATACATCGGCGGCAGCCAGCAGGATTTTTACGCGGCTTGCCACGGGGCTGACGTTTTGATCCTGCAGGCCCATCCCTGCCGGGATAACATGGTGCCGGCAGACCCCGCCTATCTGGACGGGTATGAGGTGTTCAATATGCACCCCGGCCACAACTCCCGTGTAGCGAAGGCGGCGAAACTGCACGCCCAGCACGGCGGCGTGGTCACCGGCGGCACCGATTTTCATCACCGCGGGCACGAGGGCAGTCTGTTCACCTGCTTCGCCGAGATGCCCCGGGACGAAAAAGACCTTGTCCGCCTGCTCCGCAGTGGTGATTACGTGTTTATGGCGGGAGATAAGGTGATATTGGGGTGAAACAGAAAGGAGTATGTATGCAAAAAGCATTCGTGTTAATATTTGGCCCGCATGCTGTTGGTAAAATGACCGTAGGTCAGGAACTTGCTAAAATCACTGGATTTCGGTTGTTTCACAATCATATGTCTATCGAATTGTCTCGCAAATTATTTGCGCCTAATGAAACTGAAGAATACGAAGCACTCAACGACATTATTCGTCAAAATGTTTTTGAGATGTTTGCATCAAGGAATCTTCCGGGTCTGATATTTACAAATATGTGTGCATTTGATGATCCTGATGATATAACTTACTTGGTGGATGTAATCAATTTATTTCGGTCTAACGGAGCAAACTGTTACGTAGTGGAACTGTACGCTGATTTTGATGTTCGCTTGATGAGAAACAAAAGCGAAAATCGCTTGCTCCACAAAGAATCTAAACGTAACATCGAGTGGAGCGAAGCGGAAATGCGAGCCACTAGCCAAAAGTGGCGTCTCAACTCCTACGAAGACGAGGTTTTACCTTTTGAGAACTATATCAAAATCAATAACACTACCATTCCGCCCGACAAAGTGGCAAAAATGATTGTTGAACAATTTGAACTTTACTAACCAGGCTTCCCCTCGAGGGGAAGCTGTCAGCCGTTAGGCTGACTGATGAGGTGTTCCGCGGAGCGGCAATATCAAGCAATTGCGTTCCGCACCACCTCATCCACCGCCGTGCGGCGGTCCCCCTTCTCCTCGAGGAGAAGGTAAGATCACACAGCAAAAAGCCCTCTGCTGAAGCTCAGCAGAGGGCTTTCTCTTTAGCTTAGGCTATCCTGTTCGGATTACTGCACGTTCTGCGCGTACAGATCGCCCAGGCGCACCAGATGCTCGTAGCGAGCCATAGCGGTGGCCTCCGCCTTATCAAACAGCTCGTTGGCACGATCCGGGAAGGAACGGGTCAGAGACGCATAGCGGGCCTCATTCATAATGAAGTCGCGATAGCTGGTGGTGGGAGCCTTGCTATCCATGGTGAAGGGGTTCTTGCCCTCCGCCTTGGCAGCGGGGTTAAAACGGAACATATTCCAGTAGCCGCAATCCACAGCCTTCTTCATCTCGGCCTGGCAGTTGACCATGCCACCCTTGATGGAGTGCATCTCGCAGGGAGAGTAGCCGATGATCAGAGAGGGACCCGGATACGCCTCAGCCTCAGCGATCGCCTTGATGGTCTGGTTCATATCAGCGCCCATAGCGATCTGAGCAACGTAGACGTAGCCGTAGCTCATAGCGATCTCAGCCAGGCTCTTCTTGCTGATGGCCTTACCGGCAGCGGCAAACTGAGCCACCTGACCGATGTTAGAGGCCTTGGAGGCCTGACCGCCAGTGTTGGAGTACACCTCGGTATCGAAGACCATCACGTTGACATCCTCGCCGGAGGCCAACACGTGGTCCAGACCGCCGAAGCCGATATCGTAGGCCCAGCCGTCACCGCCCATGATCCACACGGACTTCTTGTTCAGGTACTCCTTGTTCTCCAGAACAGCGGGAGCAACCGGGCAGCCGGCAGCGGCAGCCTTCTCCAGTTCAACCACCAGAGCGGCGGTAGCAGCGGTATTCTTCTCACCGTCGTTAACGGTATTCAGATACTCATCGGCAGCATCCTTGAACTCGGCAGAAGCCTTATCGGAGGCAGCCATCTCCTTAACCTGAGCAATCAGATTCTCACGGATGGCCTTCTGGCCCAGATACATACCAAAGCCGTGCTCGGCGTTGTCCTCGAACAGGGAGTTCGCCCAGGCGGGACCGTGGCCGTTGGCATCGGTGGTATAGGGAGAGGTAGCGGCGGGGCCGCCCCAGATGGAGGAACAACCGGTGGCGTTGGAGATGTACATACGATCGCCGAACAGCTGAGTGATCAGGCGGGCATAAGCGGTCTCGGCGCAGCCGGCGCAGGAGCCGGAGAACTCCAGCAGAGGCTTCTTAAACTGGCTGGAGATGACGGTCTTGCCGCACACCTCGGGCTTCTCAGCGACCTTGGCCACGCAGTAGTCAAAGACCTCCTGCTCGGCGGCCTGGCTCTCCTGAGCAACCATCTTCAGGGAGTTGGTGGGACATACGCCGACGCAGACGCCGCAGCCCATGCAATCCAGGGGAGAAACAGCCAGAGTGTAGGTGTAGTTGGTCTTGATGACCGGCTTGGCAGCCTTCTTCATCTGAGCGGGAGCCGCAGCGACCTCGTCCTCGTTCAGAGCGAAGGGACGGATGGTGGCGTGGGGGCAGACGAAGGAGCACTTGTTACACTTGGCGCAGGTGGTGGGATCCCACTCGGGAACCATCACGGCCACGCCGCGCTTCTCATAGGCGGAAGCGCCCTGCTCGAAGGTACCGTCCGCGTGGTCGATAAAGGCGGAAACAGGCAGGCTGTCGCCGTCCATCTTGCCCACAGGCTTCATGATGGTGTCCACCATCTTGACCAGCTTGGCGGGACCCTGCTCGCACTCGGCGACAGCATTGTCCTCAGCGTTGGCCCAGTCGGCGGGCACGTCGATCTTAACAAAAGCGGTGGCACCGGCGTCGATGGCCTTGTGGTTCATCTCCACGATGTCCATACCCTTCTTGGAGTAGGACTTGGTGGCGGCATCCTTCATATACTGGATGGCCTCCTCCTGGGGCATAACGCCGGCCAGGGTGAAGAA
>JAFQKB010000058.1 GCA_017397125.1 Clostridia bacterium
GCCAATGCAGTACATGCTGTTCTGATAGTCCTTGGCATAGGCGTCAAAGGCGGCGTCCACTGCTTCCTTCAGGGTCTGCAGGCCGTGGGTGACCTCCACCACGTTGGCGCCCAGGATCTTCATGCGGGCCACGTTGGGGGCCTGCTTCTTGATATCCTCAGAGCCCATATAGATGTCGCACTCCATGCCGAAATAGGCGGCGGCGGTGGCCATAGCCACGCCGTGCTGGCCGGCGCCGGTCTCGGCGATGACCTTTTTCTTGCCCATATACTTGGCCAGCAGCACCTCACCCATGCAGTGGTTGAGCTTGTGGGCGCCGGTGTGGTTCAGGTCCTCACGCTTGACGTACAGCTGGACGTTGCCCAGCTTGTTGGACAGACGCTCCAGGTGGGACACGGGGGTGGGACGGCCCTGGAATTCCTTGCGGATGCGGCGCAATTCGGCAATGAACTGGCGGGACTGGGCGATGGTGAAATAGGCATCGCTGATCTCCTTCATAGCCGCGGTCAGCTCCTCGCTGACAAACACGCCGCCGTAACGGCCGAAATAGCCGTTCTCATCGGGATAGTGCTTAAAATAGGTTTCAAAATCAACACCGTTAAAAATCATACTTATTTCCTCCTGCTTCTTTTCTTTATATATAGATTACAGTGTGCGGATACCCGGTCTGTATCCACGCCATCGGGGCATACCCACGGTATCCACCGTCCTTCCTTCTAAAAATAAAACTCTTGCCCCGGTTATGGGACAAGAGTTTTCTCCTGCGATACCACCCAAATTCATCCCCTGCGGGATGCACTCTGCGGCGCACCACTATGCGCCCTCCGCGTATAACGGGCGGACCCCGTCGCCCCTACTGACAGTCCTCTGCGTTCGGTTTGCCCTCCCGAGTCCATTCACCGCCGGTCCGGTCGCCGCAATCTCACCATCTGCGGCTCTCTTGGCACCGTATTCCGTCGGATACTACTCTCGGTCATCGGTTTTCGTTTTTATCAGTATATACCGACAAAAAGGGTTTGTCAACCCTGTTTTTTGAGTAGGCGAAGAAATCGGGAAACCCCCAGAGGCGGGCATTTTGTCCGCCTCCGGGGGATAGGTTATTTCCGCAAAAACACGGCGTCTATTTTTGCCTGGTCGCCACCATAGATGGCCTCCACATAGTTCCGAGCGATGATGGAGTCTGGGATGGCGGTGTTGGGAAGATAGTCGTTCCAGGTGGCCTCCGTAATGCCCAGACAGAGCATAAAAGTGGCCTTGTCAATCTCCATATCCTGCACAAAGTCCACCACGGTAAAGTCCCCAATAGCCAACTCCCCACCACGGTGGGCCAGTAGCCAGTCGTCAAACCGGCTCATCCCCACATAGCTAATCAAACCACCGGGCACATTGTGGTATTCCACATAATGCACCGGACAATCTCCCGCGCCGGTACATCCCTCGGGCGGTGTGCTGGGGGTCGTCGTGGTGGTTCCCAGCTGGCTTGCGAGAGGGGTGAAATCGTCCGGGGCTCCGCCGCAGGCGGTGGCAGAGACGGCCAGCGCCGCCAGCACAAGGCATAAAGCAATCAAACGACAAACTGTCATTGTTTCTCCTTTCCGGGCTTTAGTGGACGGTGTGTTTCTTAGTAAACAACCCAACCGCTTTGCACCGTTACCTGCGTTTTTCCGGTGGTCGTGGTGGTGGAATCGTCCTGCGCCGGCTCTTCCTCCGAGGGGTACAGGCATTCCTCCGCCTTGTTCATCGCCCAATCCATCCACCGGGTGTAGTCCCCCTCGGAAAGATAGGCGTAGTGCGTGCCGATGACCACCACCGGCTTGCCGTCGTATCGGCCAAACCAGATTTCCTCAACCTCGGAAAATTGGCGGTTGTACAGGAATATGCGGACTTTGTAGCCGTCCTGATAATCCCAATAATCGTCCGTGTGGGCAAAGGTCAGCGTGTTGACGAAACCCAGGAATTCCCGCAGTTCCTGCAGATCCTGTGCGCTTTCCTGCTCGTAACGTACGCCCGAATCCCCACTCAGTTCCTTTTTCGTATAGATGATATAATAATCCGTCACCGCCATCAGAGCCTCCGTCCGGCGGTTGTAGGCGGCCAGCGCCTCCCAATCCACCTTGCCGTTTTTCACGAAATGGCCGTAATCGAAGGCGGCCTCCACCACGGGGATCTTCCCGCTTTTCAGCAGCGTATCGGTGTATGTCTTGGCGTCCTTTGATAAAGAATGCACGTTAGAGGACAGATTCACTCGATTCCTCGTAGCGTCGATGGATACGAAGTAGAAGGAATTCGTCCGGTAATCCTCCACCCAGTAGTCGGTGTCGCCCAGCCACGCATAGCAATCCAAATACACAAATCCGTCTCCCCGGCCGAGGGTAAGCCTCTCGGGGAAATCCTCGATCAGCTCTGCAAAATCCGCCAGACCGGTGACCCCTTCCGCCACCAGCTCCGTATACCGGTAGCGGACGTTTCCTTTCTGTTGCTCCCGGATGGCCGCCGAATCCTGACGGGGGCGGTCGTAACGGATATAGCTGAGCTGCACGGTCTTGTTTTGCTCATCCAGCAGCAGATAGAACTGGATCTCTTTATCTCCAAACTGTCGCTGCATCTCCACAAACTCTTGGCTGACCGGTACGGAGAACTCCTGTCCGGTGGCGATCTCCCGGCACACGATGCCGGCACTCTCCCGCACGTAGTAGTACAGATACCGGCCCTGGCTATCCACCGTCCAGGCGTGTACCTCCTGGGGCAGGGGGACCGTCTTCTCGCCGATGAGCATATCCGCAATCAGCAGGGCATGGCAGTCGTTGGCGTATTGCTTGCCTTTGCGCACCTGGTAGCGGTACCACGTGGGCAGGTCGGTCTCGGCATAGGGTGTGGTCGCGCCCGTATCCCCCTCAAACAGCACCAGGCCGCCGGGGGTCTCCACCACCATACCGCTGTCATCCGGCAGCACGTGCCGCACCTGCCCCTGGATCTCCCGGCTCTCGCCGGTGGCCACGGTATACACCACAGAGGTGCGCTGCACCGAATTGGTGTCGCTGACACCCTTGGTATACACCACATACCGGCCGGTGGGGGAAAAATAGCCGTCCTCAGCGCTTTTGTGCGCCCAGGGTGCCACCGTCCTCACCGCGCCGGTGAGCAGGTCCACCAGCAGCAGGGATTCCTCTCCGTCGGCGGCGGTGTTGAGCAGCAGGCTGTACGTCCTTTCGGATTCCGCCCACAGGGACCGGCCCACCGTACTGCCGGCATGATGCAACGGGCCGTTTACCTGTTTGAGCTCTTTTTTCTGCATATCGTACAGATAGGCGGTTTGCCGGGGCTCTTTTCCGTACTGGAACAGAACGATCTTGCGGGCGGACTGGTAGTCCAGAACAAAGATATCTCCCTCCGGCTCCCACAGACCCTGTGCCTGCAGAGCGGCCTGCACCTCGTGGGCACAGCACACCGTTTCGTTGGTGTCGGTATACCAATAGATGCCGCTGCAGTTCTCGTGCCCGGACACCGACTGGGCCCGCTCGGACACGTCCAACACGCCCGCCCGGGTAATGCGGCCGCCGTTGTCAGCCGCCGAGCTGTAAAACAATTCCACCGCCTTCACCGTGCCGGGAGCATACCAGGTGGGGACCTGCACCACCAAGGAAATACCGTCGGAGGAAGAGGCGGAGCCGGGCGTGCCGGACTCCGGCGGCAGGGGCGATACAGGCTGCAGTTGGGTCAAGGCCACACCCGCCAGCAACGCCACGCAGGCGGCAACCGCCACGGCGGCCACGCTCCACCGCACCCGACCGGCCTGCCCGGCCGCGGGGCGGACGGCAGATACAGTCTCTGTCCGCAACCGCTCACTACAAACATCCGGGGTAGACTCTGTCCGCACCCGACGGGCCAGGTCTGTAAATTTTCGATAGGTCATACTCGTTTCTCCTTTCCTGTGTTCGCTACGAGGCGTTTTTCCTCATTGGCAAGGGCTTCTTTCAGCTTTTGGCGGGCGGCACGGCAGCGGCTCTGCACTGTGCCGATGGGCAATTCCAGTCCCTCCGCGATCTCCCGGTATCGAAAGCCGTCCAGATGATGCAGCGCAAAGGCCTGACGCTCCTCCGCCGACAGCAGGCCCAGCATCTGTTCCACGAACAGGGCGTCCTCCTGCCCGCCGTCGCAGACGGTTTCCGGCAGGGTCTCGCACACCGTTTCGAATCGGGTGTCCCGCAGCATGTTCAGACAACGGCTGCGGGTGGCCGTGAGCAGCCAGGCGCGGGGATGGCGGACGGGCTGTTCGGCTTCCAGCAGGGCAACAAACACGTCCTGCAGCACGTCTTCGGCCGCAGACCGGTCCTTCAAATAGCTCAGGGCCAGGTGATACACCGCCGTCCGGTGACGCCGGTACAATTCCTGCGCTTTTCCATGCATACGCCTTCCTCCTTTTCTGCCCTTCTACCCTATAGACACGCGACACAGGCTTTTTGTTTTCAAAATTTGAAATATTTTCAAAAAACAAGACTATTGGCTAAACGGGTGACTTGTGATAGCCCTGGAAAGGCGCAATACCGGCACGCCTTTTAAGAGGCACCGAATAGTCTTTCTTTTGCATCACTCGCTCCGCCGCCGCAAAGGCGGCGATAAGCTTCTCCTCGAGGAGAAGCTGTCACCAAAGGTGACTGATGAGGTGTAGCCGTCCGCAGACGGCGTTATTCTCTTACCACCTCATCCACCGCCGTGCGGCGGTCCCCCTTCCCCTCAAGGGGAAGGTTTTGTCTGCTTTACTCGTTAAAAGTTATTTTCCCTCTGATAGCATCGGAGATTGCCTTTCCTCAAAAAAACAAAAAGGTATAATGACTCCGCCGGGGCGGAGATTATACCTTTTCGTCTTCCAATTGTTCCAGCTCCAGTTGGTACTGCTCCCAGGCCTCCATCTGCTGTGCCAGGTCCTGGTTCTTTTGATCCAGCAGAGCGGTCAGCTCGGTGAGGCGGGCGTAATCCGCCGCCACCTCCGGGCTCTCCAGCCGGCGGGTGAGATCCTCGATCTCGGTCTCCAGGGCCGCCACCGCCTCCTCGGCCCGGCGCACCGCCGTGTGCAGCCGGCGGATGGCGCTCTCCCGCTCCTTGCGCAGCTTATAGTCGTTGACCCGCTCCGGCTTTTTCTCAGTCGGGGCCGGTGCCGCCTCCACCCGGAGAGACGCCGCATAGGCGTCGTAGTCGGCACCCGCCGCCGTCAGTCCGTCCGGCAGCAGCTGCACCACCCGGGTGGCCATCCGGTTGATGAAATACCGGTCGTGGGACACCGCCAATATGGTGCCGTCGTAGCCGGCCAGCGCCTCCTCCAACGCCTCCCGCGAGGCAATGTCCAGGTGGTTGGTGGGCTCGTCCAGCAGCAGCAGGTTGTCCCCCGCCAGCATCAATTTGAGCAATAACAGCCGTGCCCGCTCGCCGCCGCTCATGACGCCGATGGGCTTGAACACGTCGTCGCCACGGAACAGAAAGGCCGCCATGGCGCACCGCAGCTCGGTCTCGGTCTTGTGGGGATAGGCGTCCCACAGCTCCTGCAGGGCGGTCTTTTTGGGGTCCAGACCCTGCTGGACCTGGTCGTAATAGCCCATGGTGACCTTGGCGCCGGGGCGCACGAAGCCGCTGTCCGGCGCCAGACGGTCGGACAGTATCTTGAGCAGCGTGGTCTTTCCGCAGCCGTTGGGACCCAGCATAAACAGCCGCTCCCCCCGGCGCAGATCCAGCCGCACGTCCCGGAACAGGGGTCGGTCAAAGGCTTTGGACAGATTCTCCGCCACCAGCACCTCGTTGCCGCTGACCTGGCCCGCCTCAAAGGTGAAGCGCACCGTGTCGTTGTCCTTTTCCGGTGCCACCAGCTGCTCCCGCAGCCGGTCCACCCGCTTCTGGCGGCTCTCCGCCTGGCGGATGCTCTTCTCCCGGTTCCATTGCTTGAGCAGGGTGATATTCTCTTCGATATGCCGGAACTCCTGCATGGCGGTCTTATAATGCTTTTCCTCGATCTCCCGATCCTTTTCCCGCAGCTCCTTGTGGCGGGTGTAGTTGCCGGCGGTGGCGCACAGCCGCCCGTTTTTCAGCTCTATGGTGCGGTTGGTGACCTTGTCCAGAAAATAGCGGTCGTGGGAGATGACGATGAGGGCGCCGGAATACTCCTGCAGATATTCCTCCAGCCACTCCACCGAGGGGATGTCCAGGTGGTTGGTGGGCTCGTCCAGCAGCAGCAGATTGGTCTGGGCCAGCAGCAGGCGGCCCATAGCCGCCTTGCTCCGCTGGCCACCGGACAGCACCCCCACCGGGGTGTCAAAGGCGCTCTCTGGAAAGCCCAGGCCCAATAGAGTGGCCCGCACCCGGCTCTTGTAATACAGGCCACCCATATTCTCAAAGCGCTCCCGCAGGGTGTGCTGGAGCTCCAACATTTTTGGAGAGGTGTCTCCATCGGACAGAGCGGCGTTCACCGCCGCCAGTTGCTCCTCTACCGCCATCACCGGGGCAAAGACGCTCTGCACCTCGTCCCACAGTGTCTTTCGGGAGTCGCGGCAGGTGTGCTGCTCCATATAGCCGATGGCGGTGTCCCGGTATCTGACCACCTGACCGCCGTCGGAGGGCTCCTCGCCGGTGAGGATGCGCAGCAGGGTGGTCTTGCCGCAGCCGTTGTCCCCCACCAGGCCGATCTTGTCGTGCTCACCCACTTCTAGGGACAGGCCGGTGAACAGAGCCCGCTCGCCGAAATACTTATCCAGTTGTTGTATAGCCAAGCGCGCCATCTGCTCACCTCCTCATCTCAAAAAGCGGCCGTCTTACCCACGGTAAAACGGCCGCCTGCTCATTCGTCGTTGCCCTCTTCGTCCATCAGCTTGCGGATGGCGTCGTGGAAGGACTGGATGTCCTTGAACTGGCGATACACCGACGCAAAGCGGATGTACGCCACGTCGTCGATGCGCATCAGCTGATCCATCACATATTCGCCGATCTTGTGGGTGGAAACCTCCCGCTCCAGAGAGTTCTGGATCTGGGCCTCGATCTCGTCCACAGCCCGCTCCAGGCGGTCCAGCGACACCGGCCGCTTTTCGCAGGCCCGCAGCAGGCCGCCCAGCACCTTGTTCCGGTCAAAGGGCTCCCGGGATCTATCCTTTTTGACCACCACGATGGGCAGATTCTCCACGATCTCGTAGGTGGTGAATCGCTTGCCGCACTGGATGCACTCCCGGCGGCGGCGGATGCGGCTGTCCTCGTCGGTGGGACGGGAATCGATCACCCGGCTGTCGGTATATCCGCAGAAAGGACATTTCATATTGGTACCCCCTATCCGGTCAGAACCGGCAAAGATGGTGGTTGCCCGGGGCAGAGCCACACTTCTAATACCATATATTGTAACATATACATACTGCAAAATCAAGCAGTTTTTCATCGGGGGCGGGGAAACCCCTTTTCACCGGGGCAGGCCGGCCTGCTCCTCGATAAAATCCAGCACCAACTCGGCAAAATGGCAGGGCTCGGGCTGGACGCTCTGCAGCCGCGCCACCAGCTGGGCGGTCACTACCGGGTCCACATCCACGTCCGGCCACGCCCACACCACGCCGTCCGGGCAGCGCACCCGCACCCCATAGGTGGACTTATCCTCTGCTCCGGGGGTGCTGCACACGCCCCGGGTCAGTTCCCATTGCTGTTCCTCACTCAATACAGTCACCTTCAATATGTGCAACATACGCACACATCGTACCATATATAGTGGTGTATGTCAATAGGATTATACAAAATTCAGTACATTCTCCTGCAGCAGCCACAGCGCAAGCGCCCCCTGGGCCACCAACAGCGCCGGCAGACCCCACATAAAGCGGCGGTGGCGCGTCTTGTGCCGCACCACATGCATAGTGAGATACATAGCCACGGTGCCGCCCAGGGCCGCCACCAGCCACAGGGTGCGCTCCGGCACACGCCAGGCGCCTTTTTTGGCCCGATATTTATCCGCCACGGTCAGCACCACCGCCAGCAGACTGGCAGCCACCAGCCAAGCCGTGGCCCATTCTGTGGATACGGTCATACCTCCACCTCCCTGTTCGGGTTCATTCTACCACATTTCCATACAAAAGAAAAGAGGTCTGCCAAATGTTAGTAAAGTCGTTCCCCCTCTTGACCTTTTTGCGCTTTTTATGTAGAATAAAAGGGTATATGAGAAAATCCTGCGGCGGGTCTGTGCCCCGGCGGCTGGCGGCGGCCCTTTTGCCGCTCTTGTTGCTGCTGGCCGGGTGCCGGCCTGCCCCACCGGACACGGAGCAGCCACCGGACAGCAGCATCCCGGCAGAGGAGCTGCGGGGGGTGTGGGTGTCCTATCTGGACCTGGCGCCCCTGCTGGCCGACGCCGACCCGGCGACTGCCGCCCGGGCGCTGGACGGGGTGATGGACACCGTCCGGGACCGGGGGCTGAACACCGTCTTTTTCCACGTGCGCTCCCACAGCGACGCCCTCTACCCCTCCGCCGTCTATCCGGCGGCGGCGGTGGCGGCGCCTCTGCTGGCGGCGGGGTTTGACCCGCTGGGGTATGCCGTAGAGGCCGCCCACCAACGGGGTCTGACTCTCCACGCCTGGATCAATCCCTACCGCATCGGAGAAGCGCCCCCCACCGGAGATGCCCCCACCCACTTTCAAAAAGGGGACACCTGGTACTATGCCCCCAGCGACCCGGCGGCCCGCCGGCTGGTGCTGACCGGGGTGCGGGAGATCCTGGACACCTACGCCGTGGACGGCATCCACTTTGACGATTATTTCTATCCGGCGGGTATGGCGCCGGAGGGCGAGACCTTTGAGTCGGTCCCCGTCGGCGGGGACATCACCGTCTGGCGGCAGACCCAGGTGGACGCCCTCATCAGCGCCGTATACGGTCTGAGCCACAGCCGGGGACGGCCCTTTGGGGTCAGCCCCATGGCCGCCATCGAGCGAAACCGCACCGAGGCCTATGCAGACGTGACCCGCTGGATGGCCCAGCCCGGGTACATCGACTACATCTGCCCCCAACTCTATACCGGCTTTGAACACCAGACCCAGCCCTTTACCGACCTGCTGGACCGCTGGATCGCCCTGCCCCGGCGGGACGGGGTGCGGCTGTACGGCGGCCTGGCCCTGTATAAGGCCGGACTGGCCGACGACCCCTATGCCGGCACCGGCCGGGGTGAGTGGGCCGAACAAGACGATATCATCGCCCGGCAGGTGACAGCGCTGCAGGAGCAGACCGACGGCTTTGCGCTGTTCCGGTACGCCCAGCTCACCGACCCGGCGGCGCAAAACGAAATGGAGAATCTGCGTGTCTTATTGACCGCTGACTGACGACGTTAAACAGAAAGGAGGTTGCCCCCATGCGTGCCATACAAACCAGGCTGCTGTGCGCACTGCTGTGTCTGTGCGTGCTGCTGTGCGCCGTGCCCCTGTCCGGGGTGCTGGCCGCCACCGCCCTCACCGGCACGGTGGAGCTGGACTCCGGCTATCTCAACCTGCGCTCCGAGCCGGGCGGTGACCTCATCGGCAAATTGTACGACGGGGACGTGGTGACGGTGGTGGACACCACCGTGGTGGACGGCAAAAAGTGGCACAAGGTCACCGCCGGCTCCCTCACCGGCTGGTGCAGCGCCGCATACATCCACATCGAATACACCTATGAGGACGACAAAGAGTTCGAGGCCTATCTGACCGCCCAGGGATTCCCCGAGGACTATAAAACAAAGCTGCGCACCATTTATGCGGAGCATCCCAACTGGATCTTCAAGGCCCAGCACCTGTCCATGACCTGGGCCGAGGCCCTGGCCGAGGAGTCCAAGGCCCTCAAAAACGCCATCACCTCCCCGGACGCCTGGAAGTCTATGGAATACGGCGCCTATAACTGGGAAAAGGGCGAATACGTGGCGGTGGACTCCGGCGGCTGGGTGACCGCATCCCCGGCGCTGGTGGCTTATTTCATGGACCCTCGCAACTTTTTGGACAGCACCAATGTGTTCCAGTTTGAGGACCTGCAGTATTCCGACACCCAGACGGCGGCGGGGGTGCAGGCCATCCTGCCCAGTGAATTGGACAAGCACGCCGAGGACCTGGTCAAGGCCTCCAAGGAGACCAAGGTCAGCGCCTATTTCCTGGCCACCCGTATGGCCCAGGAGGGCAGCCACAAAAACGGCTTGGGCACCGGCACGGTGCCGGGCTACGAGGGCTACTACAACTTCTTCAACTACGGCGCCTACGCCCACTCCGGCAACGGGGCGGTGACCAACGGCGCCATCTACGCCAAAAACCAGGGCTGGGACACCCCCTACAAGTGCCTGCTGGGCAGCGCCGAGCGCATCGGCAACGGCTACATCAACAAAGAGCAGAACACCCTGTACTATCAAAAATTCGACGTCACCGACGGCGGCAACGGCTTTTACAGCCACCAGTATATGACCAACGTGCAGGCGCCCTCCTCCGAGGGCAGGATCCGGGCCGGCAAGGCCAGCGAGGCTGAGCTGGCCAGCGCCCTGGTGTTCATCCTGCCGGTGTATAAGGATATGCCGGCCACCGTCGCCCCCAAGCCCGGCGAGACCGGCAACAACAACAACTTTCTGGACAAGCTGACGGTCAGCGGCTGCACCCTGACCCCCACCTTTGACCGGTATACGATGGATTATGCCGCCTATGTGGGAGAGGACGTGGCCGAGGTGGACATCGCCGCCACCCTCAACAGCAAAGAGGCCAAGGTCACCGGCGCCGGCAAGGTGAAGCTGGTGCCCGGCGAGAACGTCATCCCGGTGACCGTCACCGCCACCAGCGGACAGACCCGCACCTATACCCTCACCATCACCCGGGAGGCGGAGGTGGAGATACTGCCCTCCGTCACCGGCACCGACTACATCGTGGACGGGGTGGTCACCGGCGTCAAGCCGGGCACCACCATCGCTGACTTTATCACCGCCCTGGCGGTGAAGGACGGCACCGGCGCCGTGCACACGGCGGACGGCAAGGCCAAGACCGAGGGCACTCTGGCCACCGGGGATATTCTGCGGCTGTACAGCGGCTCCATTCTGTGCCTGAGCTATCCCATCGTCATCTACGGCGACGTCAACGGGGACGGCAGCATCAGCTCCCAGGACCTGCGCCGCACCCAGCGGCACATCCTCGGGGTGGACACCGTGTCTGGGTATTATCTGACCGCCGCCGACTCCAATAGGGATGGCACCGTCAACTCCCAGGACCTGCGCCGCACCCAGCGGCACATCCTCGGGGTGATCGACACCCTGCAGCCCACCCCCACCACGACCACCACCGGCTCCACCGCCACCACGACCACCACCGGCTCCACCGCCACCACGGAGTCCACCGCCTCTACGACCGGCTCCACAGACACGACCACCACGGCGTCAACGCAAGCCGACGCCACCACCTCATAACAAGGGGGATCTGCCATGAAAAAACTGCTCTGTCTATTCTGCTCCGTTCTGCTGGCCTTTGGCCTGCTGGGCGGACTGCCCGTGGCTGCCGCCGGCACGGTGACCGCCTCGGTCAGCGAGTCGGCCGTCACCGTGGGCAGCAGCGTCACCGTGACCATTCAATACGCCGGCGAGGAGGGTATCGGCTCTATGGACGCCTCGCTCCAGTACAACGCCCAGGTGTTTGAATACGTGTCCTGCGCCGGTGCCACCGCCAACGGCTCCGCCGGCATGGTGGCCATCTCCTATTTCGCCACCGAGGCGGTGCCGCCCAAGACCCTGACCGTCACCCTGACCTTTAAGGCGATAGCCGCCGGCAGCGGTGATTTTGCCGTGGACACCAAGATGTACGACGACTACGACAATCTGTTGGGCGAGCTGAAAAAGTCCCTGACCGCCGCCGCCAGCAACCCCACCCTCTCCGGGGACGCCAACCTGGCCAGCCTCAAGCCCTCCAAGGGCACCCTGACCCCCAAATTCGATAAAAACACCACCGAATACACCATCTCGGTGGACTATACCGTCACCTCGCTGACCCTGTCCGCCACCACCTCCCACAAGGACGCCAAGACCTCCATCTCCGGCAAAAACTCGCTGGACGTGGGCAAAAACACCCGGGTGGTGACGGTGACCGCCCCCAACGGCAGCACCAAAAAATACACGGTGGTCATCACCCGCGAAAAGCAAAAGACCACCACCTCCGGCAGCACCACCGGCACCACCGGCACCACCACCGCGCCCCCGCCCCCCGACGCCCTGGACGTGGAGGTGAACGGCGTGCTGATGACCGTGCCGGACACCCAGCCGGCCGTGGACGCCCCCGCCGGATTTAAGTGGGATAACACCTCGGTCAACGGCGTGGAGGTGCCCGCCGCCAAAAACGAGACCACCGGCATGGTGCTGCTGTACCTGACCGATACCACCACCAAGAAGTCCGCCTTTTTTATCTACGACACGGTGGCCGGGGAGTTTGCCCCCTTCCGCCAGCTGACCGTGGCCGGCGGTGCCTACGTGCTCCACGACCTGCCGGAGAGCGAGAACCTGCCCCTGGGCACCGTGCTGGGCACCATACCCCACGGAGAGAGCGCCGTACCCGCCTACGTGTATGAGGACACCGCCCTGGCGGACTACGCCATCCTGTGGGTCACCGCCCCGGACGGCCACACCGGCCTGTACACCTATGACCGCTCTGACGGCAGCCTGCAGCGGTATCACCTGGTGACCCCGCCCGCCCAGGATACGGTCACCGACCCGGAGCCGGTGGATCCGGAGCCGAAGCCCGGCGCCTTTGGTGCCTTTATCCTGGCCAATCAGCGGGTGATCCTGCTGGTGGCCGCCGCCTGCGCCGCCCTGGCGCTGCTGGTGGCGGTAGTATTTGTGGTCATCCGTATGAGCGCCGGCGGCAGAAGCAAGGGCCGCCACTGATCGGTAATTCAACATCTGTACAAAAGAAAGAGTCTGGTTCGATGAACCAGACTCTTTCTTTATAAGTAACAATATTCGATTAGCGCTGGATGCGGCCGGAGCCGTCGCCGCCGGCCAGCTTCTCCACCTCGGCCACGGTGACCATATTGTAGTCACCCTCGATGGAGTGCTTGAGGGCGGAAGCCGCCACTGCAAACTCCACCGCCGCCTGGGTGTCCTTGCCGGATAGCAGGCTGTAGATCAAGCCGCCGCCGAAGGAGTCGCCTCCGCCCACGCGGTCGATGATGTGCAGATCGTACTTCTTGGAGAAGCAGTACTCGTCCGCCGCCACGTTGTACAGCATGGCGCTCCAGCCATTGTCAAAGGCGGAGTGGCTCTCCCGCAC
>JAFQKB010000059.1 GCA_017397125.1 Clostridia bacterium
CCACTTGTTGGTCACCATACGGCCGCTGCCGTCCAGATAGCACCAGCCCACGCTGTCCGCCACCCACTTGTTGGTGACGCAGTAGCCGTCCGCGCCCAGATAGCACCAGCCCACAGAGTCCTTGACCCACTTGTTGGTCACCATACGGCCGCTGCCGTCCAGATAGCACCAGCCCACGCTGTCCGCCACCCACTTGTTGGTGACGCAGTAGCCGTCGGCGCCCAGATAGCACCAGCCCACAGAGTCCTTGACCCACTTATTGGTGACCATCTCGCCGTTTTCGTAATACACCCAACCGTAGTCGTCCTCGACCCAGCCGTTCCGGTTATCCAGGTACTCGTCCTGCTTCTCAATGGCCTTGGACTTTTCAAAGATGCGGATGTTGTCCAGCAGGGCACTGCCGCCCAGGTCGGTGATGGCCAGCGCCAGCCGGTTAAAGGCTCCCGAGTTGAACGCCACCTGATAGGGGAACCAATCCTCTCCAAACATATCCTGGTCAAAATCCAGATCCAGGAAGAAGGTGGTGCCCTTAACCGTGCGGGTGGCCAGGGAGAAGCGGCCCTTGCCGCTCTCCAGCACCTTCAGATCCACGGAGAATACGTAGTCGGTATGGGGCTTGAGGTCGATCCACTTATAGTATACATAGCCCACTCCGTCACCGGCGGTGTATTTCAAAGAGTTGCCGTACTCATACTCGTTCTCCTGGATGGAGACAAAGCCGTTCTTCCAGCCGTGTCCGGTCTGCCAGTAATCGGAGTTTTCCTCGTCCATACGGAAGTTGCCTACCAGATTGTCCTCGTCCAGGCAGCCGCTCTCGCCCATATACATCTTGCCTATCATGGTACCGAGAACGTCCGGGTTGCTGTACTTGATGCCCTCGTCCGACCGGAACAGCGCGATATCGTCCACCCACATCTGAGAGGAGTGACCGTACAGAGCGATACCGATCTTGGTCTTCTCCTTGGAGTTGAAGGTGACGCTGCGCAGATGCCATTCGTTATCCCACGCCGTAGGCACGATCTGACGGGTGGTGGTGGACATTTTGGTGGATTTGTGCTTCAGAAACTGTTTGCTGTCCGGATCAATCACACCAATCGAGGCGCAATACCGGTTATCGTCGGAGATAAAAGCGCCCTTGATCCACGCCGAGAAGGTGTAGTTGGTATTGGGCTCCACGTCCAGCCAGAACACGTGCCAGGCCGCCTTGTTCTCTTTAGAGGAGTTGAAATACAAGCTCTTATCTCCAAAGCGGGTGGTGGTATCGGTCACCACAGACACGGTGGAGCCCAGGAAGGTGTCGATATTCCACTGGGCACCCTCCGCGGACTCAAAACTGCCGTTCACAATCAGGTTTTTGTCCGCCTTGACCGGGCGGTTGACCACCGTGCCATAGGAGGTCAGCGGCAGGGGGGTGACACCCGAAACCGCCGGCTCAGTAGCCTGATCCGGCATAGTGGCGGGGTTGGTGACCACCATACCGCCGTAGTTGCCGCTGTAATCCTTGGATGCAAAGAAATTGGCGGCATCCTCCGGCTTGTTGGTGGGTTCGGATTCGGTCTCGTTGCCCTTGTCGTCCCGCACCACCACCTTGTACATATAGCCGGACTTGGGGGCGGAGTCGTCCACGAACACGCCCTTGCCGTTTTCGTCCACATACAGGGACTGGTCCACGTTGTCCAGCAGCTTTTTCCAGGTCTTGCCGCCGTCATCCGAACGGAGCAGGTCCATCTTGGTGGCCTGGCGAGCGCCGATCCACACCACCATGGAGTCGCCGGCATTGTAGAACATAGTCGGGGTGTCCAGCACCAGCGTCTCGCCCCGGTACTCGGCGCGGTAATCCTGAATGTAATGATTGAGATCAAAGATCATAGGACGGAAATCGGTGAAATGCTGCATGCCCTGCAGCATAACGTCGTGATGGCCGCCACCTACGTTGGACTGCCAATACCACATAAACCAGCCCTTATAGCCCGCTTCGATCATAAACTTGCGCTTGCCAATATGAATTTCGGAGTATTGATCCTCCTGCAGCAGATTGGCCATACCCATTTCGGAGGCGACCACCGGGAAGGGGGACGTAAAGCTCTCAACGGAATTGGTGCTGGGCCTCTCGCTGTACAGGCTGCGGCCGATAAAATCAAGATCCAAGTGACTATAGCGGCTGAAATCGTTGACGTTGGCCGCCAGCATCATCTCGACGCCGGGCATCTCCTCTCGTATAACGTCGGTCACGCGGTCAACGAAATTCACCAGCACCTTTTCGGTGATGCCGTATTCAACGCGGTCGCCCTCAAAGCGGTCGCCGATGTCCGATTCGTTGATCAGGTTGTCGGACTCGTCCATGGCGGAGGCCATAATGACCACATCGGGATACTGGGCCAGCACCTTGCTCAGGGGGCGAACGTACCGCTCCACAAAATGCTCGGTCACCTCGGGGTTGCAGAGCATCTGGCTGATGATATCCCAGGCCAGTTTTCCGTTGGGGAAATCGTCCTTCATACCCTCGCTGTGGAAATGGACATTCCACATAACGGCTACGCCGACCTCGCGGCAGATATCCAGGAAGCGGTAGACGTTGCGCAGATAGGCCTCTTCGATGCCGATGACGTCGCCGTTGTTGTCAAAAACGATGCCCTCGCCGTACATCGATCCGCCGAAGCCGATGATGTTGAAGCCGATGGACTTCATATTGATCAGATCGCAATAAATGCGCTCTACGCCATAGCGGTCGATGCCGCCCTGGTACTGCTCCTGGCTCTTCCACCACTCATCGCCCAACAGGCTTGCCATAGTGGGGTTATCGGTGAGGTTACAGCCAATCTGCCACCAGTCAAACCAGGGGTACCAGATGCCCTCCAGATAGCCGTCCCGCTCCAACAGCAGATCGATGGCGGAGGGCTGCTCGGCCGCCGGCGCCGCCGGCGCCGCCGTATCCGCCGCCGCCAGCACGCCGGACAGACCCATCAGCAGGGCCAGTGCGCACAGGGAGCAGAGCCATTTTTTCATAGTTATTTTCATAGAACCATCACGCTCCTTTTACCACACAAGTATACAAAAGCTTCGCACTCTCGTCAACCATTTCACGAAAAGAGCGGTGGAAAGTGCTAAACTTTCCACCGCTTTGTACTATTTTTCGATTGTCTGATTACAGAACACTGTTTTAACGGCCCCGCCGCCGATGGAGCTGTGTCTTATTTTACCCAATAGCCGTTGGCGTTGACGTAATAGCCGTCGACCCACGTATCGTAGACCATGCGGCCGTTTGCATCCAGGTAGCACCAGCCCTTGGAATCCTGCACCCAGGCATTGGTCAGGCAATAGCCGGCCTCGCCGATATAGCACCAGCCCTTGGAGTCGGCGACCCACTTGTTGGTGACCATGCGGCCGTTGCCATCCAGGTAGCACCAGCCCTTGGAGTCCGCCACCCACTTGTTGGTGACGCAATAGCCGTCGGCGCCCAGATAGCACCAGCCCACAGAGTCCTTGACCCACTTGTTGGTGACCATACGGCCGCTGCCGTCCAGATAGCACCAACCGATACTGTCCGCCACCCACTTGTTGGTGACGCAGTAGCCGTCGGCGCCCAGATAGCACCAGCCCACAGAGTCCTTGACCCACTTGTTGGTGACCATGCGGCCGTTGCCATCCAGGTAGCACCAGCCGACAGAATCGGCAACCCACTTGTTGGTGACGCAGTAGCCGTCGGCGCCCAGATAGCACCAGCCGACGCTGTCCTTCACCCAACGGTTGGTAACCATCTCGCCGTTTTCGTAATAAACCCAGCCGTAGTCATCCTGAATCCAGCCGTTTCGATTATCCAGATATTCATCCTGGCTCTCGATCGCCTTGGACTTTTCAAAAATGCGGATATTGTCCATCAGAGCGCTGCCGCCCAGGTCAACAAAAGCCAGAGCGATCCGGTCATAGTTGCCGGAATTGAACATGGTCTGATAAGAGAACCATCCCTCGCCGTAGAAACTCTGATCCAAATCCAGTTTCTGGGCGAAGATCAGGCCCTTGATCGTGCGGGTAGCCAGCGCGAAGTAACCCGCACCGTTCTCCAGCACCTTCAGATCGGCGGAAAAGACGTAGTCGGTATTGGGCTTGAGATCAACCCACTTGAGATACACATAGCCCAGCATGTCGCCGGCAGTATACTTAAGAGAATTGCCGTATTCGTACTCATTCTCCTGAATGGAGACGAAGCCGTTCTTGAAGCCCTCACCGGACTGCCAATAGCTGACATCTTCCACGCGAGGATCGCGCACCATATTGTCCGCGTCCGTGCAACCATCGTCGCCCAGGTACATCTTGGTTACAATGGAGCCGGCAATCTCCGGGTTGCTGTATTTAATGCCTTCGCTGGATTTGAACAGAGCGATGTCGTCCACCCACATCTGAGAGGAGTGACCATACAGAGCGATGCCCACCTTGGTCTTGCTGCCGGAATTGAAGGCAACACTGCGCAAATGCCACTCGTTATCCCAAGCAGTGGGAAACAGCTGACGGGTTGTAGTGGAGGAGATAACACCCTTGCGAATCATAAACTGCTTGCTGTCGGGATCCATCACACCGATGGAGGCGCAATACCGGTTGTCGTCGGAAATAAACGCGCCCTTGATCCACGCCGAGAAGGTGTAGTCGGTGTTGGGCTCCACGTCCAACCAGAAGACATGCCAGGCAGCCTTGCTCTCTTTGGAGGTGTTGAAATACAAGCTCTTATTGCCGGAACGGGTGGTCTCGTCAGTCACCACAGACACGGTGGTACCCAAGAAGGTATCCACGTTCCACTGGGCATTGTCGGTGGCCTCAAAGCTGCCGTTGTTGATCAGGTTCTTATCCGCGCCAAAGGGGCGGTTGGACAGCACGCCGAAGGAGCTCAGAGTTAGAGGGGTTACACCCGGCGTAGCCGGTTCGGTAGCCTGATCGGGCTTTGTGACGGGGTCGGTATTGACCAGACCTCCATAATTGCCGCTGTAATCCTTGGATGCAAAGAAGTTGCCGGCATCCTCAGGCTTATTCGTGGGCTCGGACTCTTTTTCATTGCCCTGATCGTCCCGCACCACGACCTTGTACATGTAGCCGGACTTGGGAGCGGTGGTGTCGTAATACAAACCCTTGCCGTTCTCGTCCACGCATATAGACTGGTCTACGTTATCCAGCAGTTTTTTCCAGGTTTTGCCGCCATCGTCCGAACGGAGCAGATCCATCTTGGTTGCCTGACGGGCACCGATCCAGGAAACGATGGTGTCTCCGGCGTTGTAGAACATCGCCGGGGTGTCCAGCACCAAAGTCTCGCTGCGATGGGCGGCGCGATAGTCCTGGATGTAGTGGTTAAGGTTAAAAACCATGGGACGGAAATCGGTGAAATGCTGCATGCCCTGCAGCATCACGTCATGGTGACCGCCGCCCACATCGGACTGCCAACACCACATAAACCAACCCTTATAACCCTGACGGATCATCTCCTCTCGTTTCTGGATGTGCAGAGAGGAATAGCCCTCCTCCGTCATAACGGTAGGCATACCAAACTCGGTGGCGATGACCGGGAAAACCGTCTCATAATCTACCACACGATCAACGCCATAACCTTCACTATAAATACTGCGGCCCATAAAGTCCAGGTCCACACTGCTGTAGCGGCTGAAATCGCTGGAGTTACCCGCCAGCATCATCTCAACGCCGGGCATCTCTTCACGCATGGTATCGGTCACACGATCGATGAAGTTCACCAGCGCATCTTCATTCACACCATAGAGAACGCGATCGCCCTCGAAATGGTCGCCCAGGTCGGAATCGGTGATGATGTTATCCGACTCATCCATAGCGGAGGCCATAATGACCACATCGGGATACTGGGCCAGCACCTTGCTCAGAGGACGGACAAACCGCTCCACAAAATGCTCGGTCACTTCAGGATTACAGATCATCTGGCTGATGATATCCCACGCAGGCTTGCCGTCGACGTATTCGTCGGACATACCCTCGCTGTGGAAGTGCACGTTCCACATAATGGCTACGCCAATCTCACGACAGATGTCCAGAAAACGATGGACGTTGCGCAGGTAATCCTCTTCGATACCCACCACATCGCCGTTATCGTCATAGATAATGCCTTCGCCATACATAGAGGCACCGAAGCCAATGATATTGAAGCCGATGGACTTCATGTTGATCAGATCGCAATAGATCCGCTCCACGCCATAGCGGTCGATGCCGCCCTGGTACTGGGGCTGTCCCTTCCACCAGTCGCTGCCCAGGTAGCTCTCCCAGTTGGAGTTGTCCACCAAATTGCAGCCGATCTGGTACCAGTCAAACCAGGGATACCAAATACCCTCCAGATAACCATCGCGCTCCAGCAGCAGGTCGATGGCGGTAGGCTGCTCCGCAGCCGGGATGGTCTTGTCCGCCACAGCCGACAGAGGGGTAAGCATACCCACCAGCAGCGCCATCACGCACAGGAGCGGCAGCAGAAGTTTCTTACAATTA
>JAFQKB010000060.1 GCA_017397125.1 Clostridia bacterium
CGCCGGGAGATCCACGACCGCTATCGGGTGGACTATGCCGGTAACGGCAGCTGGGACAAGATCGTCCCCAAGTTCCAGCGGTTTGTGGAGGCCCGGGGCGGCAAGAATTACTATATGCGGGGCACCTTTACCCATGCCAATCCCGATTTTCTGAAGGACATTCAGGTGATGCTGGATCTGGGCTTTACCGAATTGTCCATGGAGCCGGTGGTGTGCGCCCCCGACGACCCCTCGGCGCTGACCGCCGAGGACCTGCCTGTGGTGCTGGAGCAGTATGAAAAGTTAGCCGAGCTGATGCTGCAGCGGCATAAAGAGGGCAGACCCTTTACCTTCTACCATTATATGATCGACCTGAAGGGCGGCCCCTGCATCTATAAGCGGGTGTCCGGCTGCGGCAGCGGCACCGAGTATATGGCGGTGACCCCCTGGGGCGACCTGTACCCCTGCCACCAGTTTGTGGGCGAGGAGGCCTTTAAGCTGGGTGACATCTGGCAGGGCGTGACCAACACCGCCACCCAGCGGGAGTTTGCCGCCTGCAACGTGTACGCCCGCCCCGACTGCGCCGACTGCTGGGCCAAGCTCTATTGCTCCGGCGGCTGCGCCGCCAACGCCTACCACGCCACCGGCGCGGTCACCGGCGTGTACCAGTACGGCTGCGAGCTGTTCCGCAAGCGGATGGAGTGCGCCATTATGGTGGAGGTGGCAAAAACCCTGGAGGATGAGGAATGAACACCCCCATCTGTGATTTTGTAAAGACCTATGGGGAGAGCGGCACGCTGCGCCTGCATATGCCGGGGCACAAGGGTGTGTCCCGCCTGGGCTGTGAGGGCCTGGACATCACCGAGATCGAGGGTGCGGACGTGCTGTACCGCTCCGGCGGCATCATCCGTCAGAGCGAGGAGAATGCCGCCGCCCTGTTTGGAACGGCCCGCACGGTGTATTCCGCCGAGGGCAGCTCCCTCGCCATCCGGGGGATGCTGTATCTGGCGCTGCAGGCCACCGGCCGCCGCACCATTCTGGCGGGGCGCAACGCCCACAGCGCCTTTATCACCGCCGCCGCTCTGCTGGATGCGGATGTGCGCTGGCTGTTTGCTGCCGGCGGCGGGCTGACCGCCTGCCCGGTCACCCCATCGGCCCTGGAGACCGCCCTGGACGCCCTGCCCGAGCCCCCGGCGGCGGTGTACGTCACCAGCCCGGATTATCTGGGCAACCGGCTGGACATTGCCGCCTTGGCGGATGTGTGCCACAGCCGGGGTGTGCTGCTGCTGGTGGATAACGCCCACGGGGCCTATCTGCGTTTTTTGCCGGCGGACAGCCACCCCATCACCCTGGGGGCGGACCTGTGCTGCGACTCGGCCCACAAGACCCTGCCGGTGCTCACCGGCGGCGCCTATTTGCACGTTTCTCACCGGGCTTCTGCACTGGCGCCGGAGGCAGAGCACGCCATGAGCCTGTTTGCCTCCACCAGCCCCTCCTATCTGATCCTGCAGTCCCTGGACGCCGCCAACGCCTACCTGGCGGGGGATTTCCCCGGGGCGCTATCCGGCTATTGTGAACGGGTGGCGGCGCTGAAGGCCGCCCTGATCGCCCACGGCTATACGCTGGCAGGGGACGAGCCCCTGAAGGTGACGGTGGCCACCAAGGAGTACGGCTACACCGGCGAGACGCTGGCGGCGTATCTGTATGAGCAGGGGATCGCCTGCGAGTTTGCGGACGCGGACTATACGGTGCTGATGCTCACCCCGGAGAATGGGGAGACGGCGCTATCCCGGCTGCAGGAGGCGCTGTGCGCTCTGCCCCGGCGGGCGGCGATCGCAGAAGCACCGCCGGCCTTGCCGGCCCCTGTGGCGGCCATGACCCCTCGGCAGGCGCTGTTCGCTCCGGCGGAGGTTTGCCCGGTGGCCGACGCCATCGGCCGGGTGCTGGCAGCCCCCACGGTGAGCTGCCCCCCTGCCGTGCCCGTCCTGGTGGGCGGTGAGGTGGTGGACGAGTCCGCCGCCGCGGTGTTCGCCTATTATGGTGTTGATACCTGCCGCATTGTAAAGGAATAAAAGGAACAGCCGAGGCGTTTGCCTCGGCTGTTCCTTTTATCTGTCTTTGAGTTTGTGCAGCTTGCCGGTGTCGGCCAGGACCACCAGCTTTTGCCCCTCTTCCAGAGGGGCATTGGGGTCGATGGTCACCCGGATCTTCTCGCCTTGCTGCAGGGCCACCACGTTGATGCCGTACTTTCGGCGGAGGTTCAGATCAATCAGATTGTGTCCCACCCATTCCGGCCGCACATCGATCTCAATGAGGGACACCTTGCTGGACAGCTCGATCATATCTACAAAGCCGGAGGAGAGCAGATTTTTCGCCAGGCGCAGGCCGGATTCAAACTCTGGGATGACCACCTTGTCGGCGCCCACTTTGCTGAGGATCTTGCCGTGGGTTTCGTTGGCGCATTTGGCGATGATGGTGGGCACACCGGCCTCCTTACACAGCATCACCGCCAGGACGCTGGCCTCCAGGTTGGAGGCCATGGCAACGATGACCACGTCGATGTTGCCTACACCCAGCAGGCGGATGACCTCCGGGTCGGTGATGTCGGCGCACTTGCACAGCGGGATATCCAGGGCGGCGGAGTTGACCACCGTCTCGTTGCTGTCCACCGCCAGCACGTCTGCGCCGTCGGCCACCAATTCTTTGGCCACCGCCATACCGTAACGGCCCAGACCGAACACCGCAAAGGATTTGTTAATACTCATAGTCATTCCTCGTTTCTTCAGCCGACGCTGATTTCTTCAATGGGATCCCGGATGTTGTCTGTGTGGGGACGGCGCACCCGCAGTGCCACCGCCAGAGAGATCGGGCCGATACGCCCGAAATACATAGTCGCAATGAGGATCAGCTTGCCCCCGGTATTGAGCAGGGGCGTGAGACCCCGGGTCAGGCCCACCGTGGCGGTGGCGCTAACCGTTTCGTACAGCACGTCCGGCGCGGAGGCGCCGGTGGCGGCGGCCAACAGCACCGTGGACAGGAACAGAATGCAGAAGGACATACAGGTCACCGCCACAGCCCGCTGCACGGCCCGGGCGGACAGCGCCCGCCGGAAGAGGGTGGCCTGTCGGTGGCCGGTGATGGTGGCCAGGGCGCTCACCGCCAGCACCGCGATGGTGACGGTCTTGATGCCGCCGGCGGTGCCCACGGGAGAGCCGCCGATGAACATCAGCAGCATACTGACAAAGAAGGAGCCGGTGGTCAGGTTTTCCTGCGGCAGGGCCGCAAAGCCGGCGGTGCGGGTGGTCACCGATTGGAACAGCGCCGCCTGGATCTTTTCGAACAGGGTCATATTCTGCAGGGTCAGGGGGTTGTTGTATTCCAGTGCCAGTATGGCGGCGCCGCCGCCCACAAGGAGGATGGCGGTGGTGGCCAGGGCGATCTTGCTGTGCAGGGTCAGGTGGCGCCAGCTCCGTTTTTGCCGGTCCCGCAGCACCCGCAGGATGTCCCACCAGACGATGTAACCGATGCCGCCCACCACGATCAGCGCCCCGGTGACCCCCAGGATGAGGGGGTGGGTGGTGTAATCGTACAGACTGCTGTCGCCGATGATGTCCATGCCGGCGTTGCAACAGGCGGATACGGCGTTGAATACGGAGATCCAGATGCCCCGCGCCCCAAACCGGGGCACAAACACGGTCATGTACAGCGCTGCGCCTACACCCTCCACGAGAAAGGTGCCCATCACCACCTTTTTGACAAAGGTGGCCAGGCCGGAGAGGGTGCCTAGGTTAAAGGCGTCCTGCAGCAGCAGGTTGTCCCGCAGTCCCAGCTTACGGTGCATCAGCAGCATCAGCCAGGCCATCACGGTGATGACGCCCAGACCGCCCACCTGGATGAGCACCAGGATGACCGCCTGTCCGAATCCGCTCCAGGCGGTGGCGGTGGTCAGGGTGACCAGGCCGGTCACGCAGGTGGCGGTGGTGGCGGTGAACAGGGCGTCGATATAGGACACCGCCTGTCCGTCAGCGGCGCTGACCGGCAGGGCCAGTAGGCAGCTACCCGCCAGAATGGCCAGCAGAAAGCTGAGCAGTATGATTTGAGTTGTGGTCAGGGAAATCCTCGCTTGTTTTTTCATAGCTGACCTCGGTATCGTTCAAAGTTAATACGAGTATACCACATGCTGGCGAAAATTTCAATGGGCAATAGGGGCAGGGAAATGGTCTTGACAGCACGCCGTCAAATCGGTATAATGAATGAACCTGCGGTATACACTATCTCCATATGGGGGCGTAAAGGTTTCGACGGGGATCGTGAGGTACGGTAAGCGAGTAGTGGCGTTGGACCACTATAAAACCGACAAACTAAACAATAAACGACAACTCTAAAGTTGCTCTGGCGGCTTAATTAAGCCGCCCGTCCTGCCCCGGAGTACCGCGACCGGGAGCGGGGCGTCGATCAGCGGTGAACGTGAACGGAGGGGTGCCACCCCCACCGTCACGGCGTAGTGGCTACCGTAGCGCATAGCCTGCCGACCGGCGATGCGTGAGGGGAATCCCAAAAGACCGGCTGCACTCGGAGAAAGCTGTATCAAGTGGTTTTCGGACGCGGGTTCGATTCCCGCCGCCTCCACCAAAAAGCCAAGGGGCACCCAACGGGTGCCCCTTGGCTTTTTGGTGGAGGCTAGCGGACGGATCGCCCGCCGTATTTTTGTGCAGAGCACAAAAATACAAGGTTTTGTCGGCGCATTTATTTGAATGAGCATAGAAATTCGTCGACCGACAAAACCGGGGTTCAGATTCCCGCCGCCGCAGGGAGGGGACACCCTCCCTGCGGGGGTGCTTTGAGGTTATCTGTCCCCCAAATTTGCGTTGCAAATTTCAGGTTTTGGCCGGACAATGAAACTTGAAAACATTTCAGCAATTCAACCCCTTATTCGAATCTATCTCAAATCGTCGAGGTATTGATTTTTATGCAGTTTTGTGCTACTTTAAATTACAAGGATGGTGATTATCTTGACAAGCATAGATTCTGCATTTGACGAGCTACAGTTTTTCGCAAAAGTAAAAGAGCGGCCGGCCCTTCTTTTGGGAAAGAAGTCTTTTCTGTCTTTTCGTGATGTATTATTTGGTATGGAATATGCTTTTTCTTTTTATAACAAGGAAACACCCTTAAAGTATTTCAAGTCTTTTGTTATGTGGTATCACGAAGAAGTACTCGAAGATAAAAACGGATATGCGTGTTGGTGGAATCATATTTTGTATACTAGCGGAAATAGTGATGATTGTGCATTAGATCTTTTCTTTAGAAAGTTCGAACAATATTTACATGATATGCATAATGTGCGTTTACCTGAAGTGGCATCATCTTGCACATTTTGAAGTACAATTGCACTCCCGGTGCAAAACGGCGGCGCAGTTGCATTATTTAACCCTTTATAATACACTTGCATTGAGGTGAAATATATGCAGATAATCCAACGGGACGATTTCACATTTCACGCCGATATCGAAAAAACCAAAGAATACTATTATTCAACACAAACCCTCTGCGATTGTTGCGGTTGCCGCAATCTCTATGCGCAGATAGACACACTTTCCGAGCCCTTAGCTGCCTTCCTTTCCGAATTTGGTGTTGATATTTGCCGGCCGGATGAATGTGCCTGGATCGAGATGGACAACTATTTGGATTACTTATTCGTCGGATACACAGTCACCGGTTTTATCGAAACCGAGGGGATCTACGAAACGGATATTGAGGGCTTCCACGTGCAAATATCCAGAGGTGATACACCAACCGATTGGTTTCCAAACCAGCAAACAGAGCCGTGCTTTTTTGTGTCGGTGACGGGGATTTCCTTGCCTTGGGTTTTGGATGAACCGTTTCCGCGTGCAGAGAGATTTGGCGACAAAATCAAATCTTTATTCAAAAAAAGATGACCACTCCCATTGACACCTCCGTTTTTCGGGGGTGCTTCACCTTAATGTTGACAAATCTCTTTCCATACCCTATAATACCAACAAGCGTAGAGGTGCGGGGTGCATCAGTAGCCGGGGCAGCGTGCGGAATACACGCCGGTGAAAGGGCACTCCGCCGAAATCCGCAGACGGTTTCCGCCGGCTGGGGGTTGGGCTGCGGCAGAATATGCCGCAGACTGTCACAAGTTGTTTGTGGAGAGCTACCGCCTGTTGCCGTGCTGTTTGCCGCAGAGGGGGTTCCTCTGCGGCTATTTTATTTTGAGGAAGGGAAAACGACATGAACAAGAAAATAATCATCCGCAACAGCATCGTGGTCGGCCTGATGCTGGTTGTGGTGGCGGTGCTGGCCTTCACGATGCAGGGCGAGCACAACCTGAAGTGCGACGAGTGCTCCGGCGCCGGCATCGTGGACGGCGCGGCCTGCGAATTCTGCGTGGACGGCGTCACCGACACCCCCGCCGACAGCAAATACTACGGCACCGTGGTGGCTCTGGCACCTCCGGTCATTGCCATCGTGCTGGCGCTGATCACCAAAGAGGTGTACAGTTCTCTGTTCATCGGTATCGTGGCGGGCGCCCTGTTCTATTCCAATTTTGACGTGGTTGGCGCGGTCAACGCCATTGTCAACGACGGCATCATCGCCAACGTGGCGGACACCTGGAACGCCGGTATCCTGGTATTCCTGGTGCTGCTGGGCATTATGGTGGCGCTGGTCAATTCCGCCGGCGGCTCCGCCGCCTTTGGCCGCTGGGCTCAGACCCACGTCAAGACCCGGGCCGGCGCTATGCTGGCCACCTTTGCCCTGGGCGTGCTGATCTTCATTGACGACTATTTCAACTGCCTGACCGTGGGCAGCGTGATGCGTCCCGTCACCGACGGTCACAAGATCTCCCGTGCCAAGTTTGCCTATATCATCGACTCCACCGCGGCCCCCATCTGCATGATCGCCCCCATCTCCTCCTGGGCGGCGGCGGTGGCCGGCGTGGTGGGCGAGGAGAACGGTCTGGGTTATTTCATCCAGGCCATCCCCTATAATTTCTATTCTCTGCTGACCATCGTCACTGTGCTCGCCATTTCGGTGCTGAAGTTCGACTTTGGTCCCATGCGCCGTCACGAGCTCAACGCCCTGGCCGGGGATCTGTTCTCCGCAAACAGTCAGGTGGAGGGCGACGACGAGGCGGTCTCCTCCAAGGGCCGCGTCATCGACCTGATCCTGCCGGTGGTGGTGCTGATCGTCTGCTGCGTGCTGGGTATGATCTACACCGGCGGCTTCTTCGACGCCGAGAGCGGCGCTTATCTCAATCTGGTCACCGCCTTCAGCGGCTGTGACGCCGCCGCCGGCCTGTCCTGGGGCGCGCTGATCGCCTTGATCGCGACCGTGCTGTACCTGATGGCCCGCCGGGTGATCTCCTTTAAGACCGCTATGGAGGCCATCCCCAAGGGCTTCAAGGCCATGGTGCCCGCCATCATCATCCTGGTGTTCGCCTGGTCTCTGGGCGGCATCACCCGCGGTATGCTGGGCGCGGACATCTTTGTTAAGGAAGCCATCGGCGCCAGCGCCGATGCCCTCCAGGCCCTTCTGCCGGCGGTCATCTTCCTGATCGCGCTGGGTCTGTCCTTTGCCACCGGTACCTCCTGGGGCACCTTCGGCATCCTGCTGCCCATCGTCATCACCGTGTTTGCCGGTGCCGGCGAGATCCTGATCATCGCCATGTCCGCCTGCCTGGCCGGTGCGGTGTGCGGCGACCACTGCTCGCCCATCTCCGACACCACCATTATGGCGTCGGCCGGTGCCCAGTGCAACCACGTCAACCACGTGTCCACCCAGCTGCCCTATGCGCTGACGGTGGCGGGTGTGTCGGTGGTGGCCTACGTCCTGGCCGGCTTTATCCAGAACTGGCTGATCGTGCTGCCCATCGCCATCGTGCTGATGGTGGCTACGCTGCTGGTCATTAAGGCGGCTATCGCTAAAAAAGCCTAACCGCAAACCGTAAATAAAAGGCCTCCGCCGTGTGCGGAGGCCTTTTTCTGTTGGCGCCTTTAGGCGTGGAAATAAACCCCCGGTTTACCGGGGGAAGATTAAAAAGTGGGGCGATCCCTTGCCTCCCCTTGTCAGGGGAGGTGGATTTTTGCCGCAGGCAAAAAGACGGAGGGGCAGTTCCGCGATCTCTCCCTCAGTCCTCGCTAACGCTCGGACAGCTCCCTCATCAGAGGGAGCCACACAGGTTACTACGTCCACAACCCGTTTACGGGTAGCGGTGCGCGTGATGCGATAATAAAGTTCAGGGGCCCCTTTTAGGGGCTGAGCCGGCACAACCCCTTCCAGGGGGGAGCAAACCACCGGTTGTACCGGTGGTTTTGATTGCGTGGGAGCTTATTCGAGGGTCAGGATACCCTCCAGACGGATGTCCTGCGAGCCGGCACCCACCATAATGCGGAAGTTGCCGGGCTCCACCACCCATTCGTAGTTGCGGTTCATCAGCCGAAAACTGTGATCCTGCAGCGCAAAGGTGACGGTCTTGCTTTCGCCGGCGCGCAGGTGGATACGCGCAAAGCCCTTGAGCAGCATAACCGGGGTTACCACGGTGCTGTCGACGTCCTCTACGTACAGTTGCACCACCTCGTCGCTGTCTGCCGCGCCCACGTTCTCCACCCGACAGCGCACGACCACGTCATAGCCGCCCAGTTTTTCGATCTGCAGGTCGCTGTATGCAAAGGTGGTGTAGCTCAGACCGTGTCCAAAAGCATAGAGCGGGCTGTGGTCGCCGTCCATATAGCCGTTGTTGGCGCCGGGGAGCATGGAATAGTAGCAGGGGATCTGCCCGATGCTGCGGGGGAAGGAGATGGGCAGGCGACCGGCGGGGGAGAACACGCCCAGCAGAGCGTCCACGATGGCGCGGGCGCCCTTTTCGCCGCCGAACCAGGTCATCATAACGGCGTTGCACACCGCGTCCTCGCAGGAGAGATCCAGAGGACGGCCGCCCTCCAGCACCAGCACCAGAGGCTTGTTCAGCTCGGCCAGCCGCTGGATCAGCTCGCGCTGGCGGCCGTACATCGTCAGGGTGCAGCGGTCGTGTCCCTCGCCGCTGGTACGGTGGTTATCGCCACAGACGGCGACAATCACCGCGCATTCCGATGCGATGCGTACCGCCTCGGAGATGCTGGCGTCGATGGGGTCTACCCCCTCGGAATACAGGTGCGGTTGTCCCTCCACGATCTCGGCTTGTTTTTCGCCCTCGGTGATGGCGCAGCCGTCGTATTGTCGGATGGTGACACGCTCACCCAGCGCCTTTTGCAGTTCTTTGTAAACGGAGGGGATCGGAAACTGAGGATTGGAGGAATAGCCGCCGATCTGTTGGTTGTTGGAGGAGGGGCCGATCAGGGCGATGGAGGTCACGTCGTCGCCCAGAGGCAGGATGCCGTCGTTTTTGAGCAGCGTGACCGACTCCTTTGCCGCCCGATAGGACAGCGCCTGATGCGCCTCGCAGTGTACGATGCGATGGTGAGCCTCCTCGTCGGTATAGGGGTTGTCAAACAGCCCCAGCGCAAACTTGACCCGCAGCACCCGGGCGCACATATCGTCCAGCCGCTCCACCGGCAGGCGTCCCTCTTCCACCAGCTCGAGGAGGGTGTCGATCCAGAATGTGGGGGTGTAATCGCAGCAACCGTCCACGTCCAGACCGTTGAGGACAGCCATCTCGATGGCCGCCTTATCGGTGCTGACCAGACGGTGGTCGTAGCGGATGCGTTTGACCCCGTTCCAGTCGGCGCGGACGTAGCCCTTGAGTCCGATGCGATCCTTGAGCACCGTTTGGAGGTAGTGGGCGGAGGCCATCATCGGATCGCCGTCGATGGAGTTGTAGCTGGCCATGACGTTGTAGGCACCGCCCTCCCGGACGGCGGCCTCGAATACGGGGAGATAGCAGCTCTCCACCTCCCGCTTGCCGGCCCGGGCGGTGGAGCAGTTGAGACCCCGTTCGGGCAGACCATGGGCGCAGTAGTGCTTCGGTTCGGTGACCACCGCGTCGGAACGGCTCACGTCCCCCCGTTGCTCGCCGGATACCAGCGCCGCCGCCATACGGGAGGACAGATAGGTGTCTTCGCCAAAGGTCTCCTCGGTGCGCCCCCAGCGGGGATCCCGCGCCACGTCCAGATTGGGGGCCAGTATCTCGTGGATGCCCAATGCCCGGGTCTCGGCGGCGATGCCCTCACCGATCTGCCGGATCAGCGGGGGATCAAAGGTGGCGCCCCAGTTGATGGGGCTGGGGAATACGGTGCCCCGCAGGCCGGCGATGCCGTGGAGCGCCTCTCCGGTAAAGATCACCGGAATACCCAGACGGGAATGTTCTACGAAATGCTTTTGGAGTTTGTTCAGTGCCGCGGGCATGGAATATACGTCGTGGACAAAACCGATGCCGGCATCCCCGAACTCCTCTATCAGCCTATTATAGTCGAAATCGGTGTCGGCATCCACACTGCACCCGTGTTGGGCAGAGGGCTTGGTGGCGTATTCCACGCCGCGGCACATACAGGTCTGCGCCGCCTTTTCCCGCAGTGTCATACGGGACAGCAGCTCCTGCACCCGGGATTCGATGCCCGTCTCGGTTGGGATGATTTTATCCGTATTCATCGGTGTACACCTCGCGTATCTGGATTGTGGCGGATGCCGTGCACCGCGCACCCTCATTGTAGCATATCGTCTCCCGACGCACAAGAAACAACGGGTGCAATAGCAGACAAAAGTTCAGCATGTCCCGGGGCGTACAGAAGACGGGCGACCGATGCGAAAAAAAAGCACCCTCTGCCGTTGGCGGCAAAGGGTGCGTGCAATCGATTTTTTACAGACTCTTGAGGAATCCGATCAGGCGGGAGGCGATGCGCTCGTGGCCGGCGTCGTTGGGGTGCAGACCGTCCGGCATAAAGGTCTCCCGGACCACCGGCAGCTCCGGATTGAGGTTGCTGACCGCATACAGATCCAGCACCGGGAAGGAGTAATAGGCGGCTACCTCCTTAATGGTTTCGGCGATGCACTTAAACGGGGCGATGACCGGATAGCCGTGCTCGTTGATGGTGTCGTGCTCACCCACCCGGTGCAGGGGGGTCATCACCACGACGGTGGCGGTGGGATACTTCTCCCACAGGGTGCGGAACAGGGTGTGCAGTGCGCCGCAGAAGGTGGTCTCATCCCGGTCAGCGATGGTGCCCAGAGGCACGTCGCCGTGGCCGAAGTCGTTGGTGCCGCCCCAGACCACGACGACGTCCGCGTCGGGGTCCATCTCCGGCACCCGGGAGGCGAAATGTTGGCCAAATCTTTCTTCGCCGGGGCGCTCCGGGCGGATGCGGGGAGCGATGCGGGTGCCGCCGATGCCGTAGCCCCGCACGGTGGCGCCGGTCTCCCGTCCTACCCGCATCCAATAGACGTTCTGCCAGTCGGTCAGGCAGGCACCCTCTGTGATGCTGTCACCGAGGAAAAGGATCTTTTTACCGTTCAGTTCCATGGCGATTTCCTCCATTACTGATATAATACGCTCTGCTTCGGAAATTCCGGCTCGCAGGTCAGGTGCATCCGCATCTTGCGCAGGATGGACTCGTCACCGGAATGGAGTATCTGGGTGGAATGGATCTCGCAGCCCCGCAATTTGGGCAGCTGGGCCACCGCCCGGGCGGCCACCGGGTCGGTGGCGGCGCAGATGTACAGCGCCGTCAGAGCGTCGTCCAGCTTGAGGGCGCTGGAGTGGCTGCTGAGCAGATTGACCTTCAGGTCGATGACCGGCTCCAATACCGCCGGGCTCATCAGCAGGGTGGACTTGGGGATATCTGCCAGCACCTTGATGGCGTTGAGCACCGCACCGGAGCAGGCGCTCAGCAGCGAGGTAGACTTGCCGGTGATGATGCGGCCGTCCGGCAGCTGGATGGCGGCGGCGGGAGCGCCGCAGCGCTGGCGCTTGTCCAGAGCCGGCTGCACCACAGCCCGGTCGGTCTGCTTAAGACTGAGCTGCTGCATGATCTTTTTGAGCTTGTCCACCGTATTCTGGCTCTCCCGGCCCATACGCAGGTCGGTGAGCCCCTTATAATAGCGGCGGATGATCTCCTGATAGCTGGCCTGGCGGCAGACGTCGTCGTCCACAATGGCGTAGCCCGCCATGTTGACACCCATATCCGTGGGGCTGCAATAGAAATTGTCGTTGCCGGTGATGCGGGACAGGATGGTGCGCACCAGGGGAAATGCCTCCACGTCCCGGTTGTAGTTGACGGTGGTGATGCCGTAGGCCTCCAGGTGGAAGGGATCGATCATATTCACGTCCTGCAGGTCGGCGGTGGCGGCCTCATAGGCCAGGTTGACCGGGTGCTTGAGGGACAGATTCCAGATGGGGAAGGTCTCGTATTTGCCGTATCCGGCCACGTTGCCCCGGCGATGCTCGTGATACACCTGGGACAGGCAGGTGGCCAACTTGCCGCTGCCGGGACCCGGGGCGGTGACCACCACCAGGGGCTTGGTGGTCTCGATGTAGGGGTTGGCGCCGTAGCCCTGGTCGCTGACGATATGGTCCACGTCCGCCGGATAGCCCTTGATGGGGCGGTGGATGTAGTTGCGGATGCCCAGGGCATCCAGCTTGCACTTAAACTGGTCGGCGGCGGACTGGCCGGTATAGCGGGTGATGACCACGCTGTTGACCGCGATGCCCATGCCCCGCACCATGTCGATCTGCCGCAGCAGATCCTGGTCGTAGCTCAGACCCAGGTCGGCGCGGATCTTGTTCTTTTCGATGTTGTCGGCGCTGATGCAGAAGACCAGCTCTGCCTGGTCGCCCATAGAGCGCAGCAGACGGATCTTGGCGTCCGGCTCAAAGCCGGGCAGCACCCGGGATGCGTGGTAGTCGTCAAACAGCTTGCCGCCGAATTCCAGATACAGCTTGCCCTCGAACTGAGAGATGCGCTCCAGGATATGCTGCTTCTGTTTTTCCATGTAAAGATTGTTGTCAAAACCGATTTTCATACACGCCCACGCCCCCAAATAAAATACACCATAAAGGATAGCACAATTTTGCCCCCGGCACAAGGGAAAAGTGGAATTTCGGGCAACTTTTTTTGCCAGATGCGGCAGATGATTTCCATTCGCAAAAAAAACTTGTCACCGGCGGGATATTCGTGTATAATGGATGTGTATATGTGCCGGGAAGGGAGGGCGTCGGATGCAGTTCGGTGATTTTGCCGGTAATGAACCCATCAAGAGGCAGCTGGCTGCGGAGATCGACGCCGGTCATTTCCCCCACGCGCTGCTGCTGGAGGGCGCCGCCGGTACGGGGCGCCGCACCCTGGCCCGGCAGATCGCCCGGGCGGCTCTGTGCCGCAGCGGGGAGCACCCGGCCCGTCCCTGCGGCGTGTGCGCCGCCTGCCAGAAGAGCGCCCATCCGGACCTGACCGAGCTGGGCGGGGACGGCACCGCCCTGTCGGTGGATACCATCCGCCGCCTGCGGGAGGACGCCTTTTTGCTCCCCAACGAGTCGGCCTATCGGGTGGTCATCCTGGCAGAGGCCCAGACCATGACCCCCCAGGCCCAGAACGCTCTGCTCAAGATCCTGGAGGAGCCACCGGCCTACCTGCTGTTTATCCTCACCTGCGATAAGCGCACCTCTCTGCTGGAGACCATCCGGTCCCGGTGCGTGTGTCTGGCCCTGTCCCCGGTGGAGTGGGACCTGGCCGCCCCGGTGCTGGCGGCCCGTCTGCCCCGGGTGCCGGAGGAGGAGCTGCGCCGGGCTCACAGCCTGTTTGGCGGCTGCATCGGCCAGGTCATCGACGGCGTGTCGGACGGCACCTTTCGCCAGGTGCTGGAGCTGGTGCCCCGGATGGCCGCCGCAGTGGTCGCCCCGAGCGAGCTGGAGCTGCTACGGCTCACCGGCCCGCTGGAAAAGGAAAAGCAGCTCACCGCCGGCGTGCTGGCGGGGCTGATGCTGGTGTTCCGGGACGCCCTTATACACAAATACGGCGGTGCTACCGCCCTGTCCACCGCGCCGGAGGCGGCCCGGCAGCTGGCGGCCCGATTGACCGGCGCCCGGCTGACGGCGCTGATGGAGCAGGTGGAACAGCTGCAGAACGCCCTGACCCGCAATATGAACAATACGCTGCTGCTGACCCGGCTGTGCGCCTGTCTGCGGCAGGGGGCCGGTATGTAACGGCTGTGCGGATGCTTTTATGATGAAATTACTGGGTGAAAACCCATTATGAAATAAGGAGATTTACGTTATGGCTATGACCGTAGGAGTCCGTTTTCACGCAAACGGAAAGATATACGATTTTGACCCCGGAGATATGACCCTGCTGCCGGGCGAGATGGTGGTGGTGGAGACCGCCCGGGGTGTGGAGTGCGGCGAGGTCGCCCGCGCCAACCGTACCTGCAAGGAGGAGCGCCCCGACCTGAAGCCGGTGCTGCGCCGCGCCAACGCCGAGGACCGCCGCCGGGCCGAGGAGAACGCCCGCAAGGCCCGTGAGGCCATGCGGATCTGCCAGGAGCGCATCGCCGCCCACAAGCTGGAGATGAAGCTGGTGGACGCAGAGTACGCCTTTGACAATTCCAAGATCACCTTCAATTTCACCGCCGACGGGCGGGTGGACTTCCGCAACCTGGTCAAGGACCTGGCGGCCACCCTGCACACCCGCATCGAGCTGCACCAGATCGGTGTCCGGGACGAGGCTAAGAAGCTGGGCGGCGTGGGCATCTGCGGCCAGCCCTTCTGCTGCTCCCGCTTTCTGCACGATTTTCAGCCGGTGAGCATCAAGATGGCCAAGGAGCAGGGCCTGTCCCTCAACCCCACCAAGATCTCCGGCTCCTGCGGCCGCCTGATGTGCTGTCTGAAATACGAGCAGGACACCTATGAGGAGCTGATTAAGCTCAGCCCCAAGGTGGGTGCTGTGGTGATGACCCCGGAGGGCCGTGGCGTGGTTACCGACAGCAACATCCTCACCGGCAAGCTGAAGGTGCGCCTGGATAAAAACCCCGACTCTCCGGCGGTGGATATGCACCGGGACGACGTGTCGGCGGTCATCCGCGGCAGCAAGCCCAAGGAGGAGGCCGCCCAGGCTGCACCGGATATGGAGGTGGCCGCCGAGCCGGCACCCCTTGCGGAGCAAAAACCCCAAAAGCCGGCGGAAAAGCCGGCCCAGAACAATCGGCCCGCCGATAAAGGTAGCAAGAACGGCAAGCCGGACCACCGTCCCCGCCGTCACAGCCCCCGGAATAAGCGGCAGGGCTGATGGTTGCAAAAAACAGTTGCAATTTTCAAATTCTGTGATATGATAGAAGGTACAAAGCGACAGGAGGTGTAAACCATGGCATATGTTATCAATGATTCTTGCATCGCTTGCGGCGCTTGCGCCGAGGGTTGCCCCGTTGAGGCGATCACCGAGGGCGATGGCAAGTACGTCATCGATGCGGACACCTGCATCGATTGCGGCGCTTGTGCCGATGCTTGCCCGGTGGGTGCTGCCAACGCGGAATAATGTAAGCCGCAGAGCCGGACAGTTCTACTGTCCGGCTTTTTCTTTAGTGGGGTGATATGCGGCACCCCCAATGCTATGATTATAAGTGTCGTTTTTTGAGACGAAACAGGATAGGGAGGCGTAGTGAATGGAGTATATTCCCGTATACGGACCGGTGCAGGCGGCGGTATCGGATACCCACCGCTTTGGCACCGACGCCATACTGCTCTCCCATTTTGCTATGCCCTGTGCCGGCGAGCGGGTGTGCGAGCTAGGCACCGGCTGCGGTGCCATCGCCCTGCGGCTGGCGGCCGGGGGCCGCCCGGCGGCGGTGCACGGGGTGGATATCGCCCCCGAGGCCATCGAATTAGCCCGGCAGGGCGCCGACCGGTTCCCTGGTGAGCCGAAGCCCGCCTTTGCGGTGGGGGATTGGCGCAACCCCCGGCAGATCGCCCCCGCCGGCTCCTTTCGCCGGGTGGTGTGTAATCCGCCCTATTTTCCGCCGGACAGCGGCGCCACCAATGCCGACCTGACGGTGCGCCTGGCCCGGCACGAGCAGCCGGACACCCTGGACAGCCTGTGCGCCGCGGCGGCCTGGCTATTGTGCAGCGGCGGCCGCTTCTTTCTCTGCCACCGGCCGGAGCGTCTGCCGGCGGTGCTGGCGGCGCTGGGCGCTCATCGCCTGGAGCCCAAGCGGCTGCAGCCGGTGCAGAAGCGGGCGGATACCGCCCCCTGGCTGTTTCTGCTGGAGGCCCGCCTGGACGGGCGTCCCGGACTGACGTGGCTGCCGCCCCTGGTGCTATACACCGCGGATGGACAGCCGTCCCCGGCCATGCAGGAGATCTATCGTGAGATACAAACAGAAAGCAGGTGAACGCCGTGACCCAACCCAACAGCGGCCGACTGACCCTGGTGGGCACCCCCATCGGCAATCTGTCGGATTTTTCACCCCGGGCCATTGAGGCCCTGGAGCAGTGCGATTTCATCGCCGCCGAGGATACCCGAGTGACCTTAAAGCTGCTCAACCACTTCGGCATCACGAAGCCCTTGGTCAGCTACCACGAGCATAATAAGCGGGAGCGGGGCGAGCAGCTGTGCGCCCGTCTGCTGGCGGGGGAGAACGGTGTGCTGGTCAGCGATGCGGGTATGCCCGCCATCTCCGACCCCGGCGAGGACCTGGTGGCCCTGTGTCACCGGCGGGGCATCCCGGTGGGGGTGGTGCCCGGCCCCACGGCGGTGACGGCGGCCCTGGCCCTGGCGGGTCTGCCCACCGGGCGCTTTACCTTTGAGGGTTTTCTCAGCGTGAATAAGCGCTCCCGTCGCACCCACCTGGACAGCCTGCGGGGAGAGACCCGCACCATGGTGTTCTATGAGGCACCCCACAAGCTGAAATACACCCTCTGCGACCTGCTGGCGGCGCTGGGAGATCGGCGCATCGCCCTGGTGCGGGAGATCACCAAGATCCATGAGGAGGTCATCCGCACCACCCTGGCGGCGGCGGTGGCCCGGTATGAGGAGGAGAATCCCCGGGGCGAGTTTGTGCTCATCGTAGAGGGCGCCGCCCCGGCCGAAAAAGAGGTCGCCACCCCGGAGGTGGCCGCCGATCTGGCCCGCAGCTATATGGAGGAGGGCATGTCCCCCTCCGAGGCGGCTAAGACAGCCGCCGCCGAAACGGGACTGAAAAAAGGAGACATCTACCGTCTGCTGACGGCAAAGGAGGAATAAACCATGCCCTGGAAAGAAATAGGCCTGTTGGCCGCGCTGCTGATCTGCATTCTGCTGATACGCAGGTTTGGCAAGCGGCACGGCGAGGATAGCCGCTCCGCCCGCCTAATGAAAAAATACGCCACCCTCACCCCGGAGCTGCTGGAGGGCACCCCTGACGAGGAGCTGGTGGAGGCGGTGGTCAGCCACGTGCTGGCCAAGGCCGCCGATAGCCGCCGTCCCGATCCGGTGATGGTGCTGTCCGGGCTGCCCCAGCCCTTTACGGTGGTGTACAGCATCTGGGCGGTGTGCAAGGAGCTGGCTCGTGGCAGCTATAAGTCGCTGACCCATACCGCCACCCGGGAGGTGCTGGAGCCGGCCGTGGACGCTCTGCCGGTGGTGGGTGCCCCCGCCACGGCGGAGGCCCTGACCGCCCTGCGGGCGGCCCACGCCGCCAAGGAGGACACCGAGGAGGCAGAAAAAGCCTTCCACCGGGCGGTGGAGCAGGAGTGCCCCCTGACCCTGTGTGCGGCCTACGTGCGGGATCACATCCCCCAGCTGACCGGCACCGACGAGGTGGACAGCCTTGAAGCGTGAGTATCCCCTCAATGCCCTGGGGCTGTCCCACCAGTTTATGGCGGCGCATATCCGTCCCGGTGATTTCTGTATTGACGCCACCGCCGGCCGGGGGCGGGACGCCCTGTTTCTCTGCGGTTTGGTGGGGGAGAGCGGCCGGGTGCTGGCTATGGACATCCAGGCGGACGCCGTGACCGAGACCCGCGCCCTGCTGACCGCCGAGGGCTGCGCCCACCGGGCGCAGGTGGTGCAGGATTGCCACAGCCGGATGGGGCAGTACGCCGACCCCGGCACGGTGGACGGTATTATGTTCAATTTCGGTTGGCTGCCCGGCGGGGATCACCATACCTTTTCCCACGCCGATACCAGTGTGGCGGCGGTACAGGCGGGCCTAGACCTGCTGCGCCCCGGCGGGGTGATGACCCTGTGCATCTATTACGGTCGGGAGAACGGCACCGCCGAGCGGGACGCCCTGCTGGCCTTTTTGCCCACGGTGGACAGCCGGCGGTATACGGTTATCCGGGGTGATTTTGCCAACCGCACCGGCGACGTCCCCATTCCGGTGTTTATCCTCAAGGAGTAAAAAGCCGAGATAACAGGCGGTAATCGTGCATTTGTGGAGGTATTAATGGTAGAACTTAGAGCAATAACAGAGGAAAACTTCATTGACGCATTTAATCTCAAGTTGTCGTCGGAGCAGGAGAGTTTTGTGTCGCACCCGATTCGAAGTCTCGCGCAGGCGTATGTTTATAGAGATCAGTGTCAACCATTCGGAATCTATGCGGCAGGAAAAATGATCGGGTATGTCATGGTGATCTATGACTATGATGTTCCTGAATATGATATATGGCATATGATGATTGATAAAGAGGAGCAAGGGCGCGGTTATGGCAGAGAAGCTCTGGATCGAATTGTTGAATACATTGCGACGAAACCATTTGGTGATTCGAATAGAATTGCCTTAACCTGCAACAAATATAATTCTATTGCGAGAAAAATGTATGAGAACAAGGGCTTTTTTGCGACTGGAAATGAGGACGAGGACGAGATAGAACTTGTTATGACAGTTCAATGAAAATTTCCTTTTTTTAAACCAGCAAAGAGCATTTCTATACATAGCACCTTGTTATGTGGAGCGAACGATAAAAACGCCAAGCCGCAAAGATGCAGCTTGGCGTTTTTTGCGTTGTTTCAACAAAGGCAACCCCTGCTTATTGGGGAAAATAGCTTATAGCGAGGAGTAAAGTGGACAAAACCTTTCCCTCGAGGGGAAGGTGGCACGGCGTCAGCCGTGACGGATGAGGTGGCGTGGGACACGTCTTTGATATAGCCGCTCCGCGGAACACCTCATCAGTCACCTTCGGTGACAGCTTCTCCTCAAGGAGAAGCTTATCGCTGCATTTGCCTCGGCTCTTTTCGTTATTTATGATACACGCTGTCTCCGATGAACTCCCGGATGAGGGCGGTGTCGGGCACGGCAGCGGCATCCAGGGGGTCGGCGGCGGTCAGCACCGGCAGCATGCCGGCGATCTCCGGCCGGTCGGCCAGAGCCTGCAGATCCCCCAGCAGATACTTTGCGTATACGTTGATCTCGTAGGGGAAGAAGGTGTCCACGTCAAAGGTGGAGCGGTGCTTGTAGGGCATGATGAAATTGTCCTCGCCCCGGTTGACGCTGTGGAACATCTGGAGGGTGTCCGCCGCCTGGCGGCCCCGATGCTGCACGTCCCGGAGCATCCGCCGCAGCAGCCGGATGTACTTGGGGTGCAGGACGGTGCCGTCCGGACCCTCCACCCGGGTGCGCACGCTGACGTACAGCCGCACCGTCTGCTCCGGCGGCAGGGTGATCACCGCCGGGTTGAGGGCGTGGATGCCCTCCAGCACCACCACCTCGCCCGGCTTGCGATGCAGTATCTTGCCGGACATCTCCCGGGTGTGGGTGCGGAAGTTGAATACCGGCAGCTCCACCGGCTCGCAGGCGATGATGGCCCGCAGCTGCTCGGTGAGCAGCTCGCCGTCCACCCGGTCGGGGGACTCCAGGTCCAGCTTTTCCTCTGCCACCAGGGCGTGCTGCTCCGGGGTGAGGGTGCGGAAATAATTGTCCATAGACAGGGTGTGGGTCTCCAGCCCGCGCCGGTCCAGCTTATCCTCCAGGATCAGGGCGGAGGTGGTCTTTCCGGACCCGGAGGGGCCGGAGAGCAGCACCAGCGGGCACTGCCGGCTGTGGGCGGCTACGAAATCGGCGATGTCGGACAGCTGCCGGTGATAGTTCTTTTCCGCCCCGTCGATGAAGCCGGCGGCATCCGCCGCCAGGCTGCGGTTGATATCGGTCATTTTACGGATCATACAGACACTCCTTTCCTCAGCGATCCCATTTATCGGCCAGCGACTGGACCTGACTGGCAAAGCGGGCCAGGTCCTTGTTGGTGCCGCCGCGGTTTTTCTCGATGACCGCCATCAGTCGGCGGCCGGCATCCAGCAGCCGCTGGAACACAGCGGACACAGAGCCGGCCTGGGTCCGCTTGGCGGCCCGGGCCATCCGGGTGGTGAAGCCCTCCTGCAGGCACACCCCGGTGGCCAGGTCGTAAATAGCGTTGTTATAGGGCGCCACGGTGTCCAGCCCCAGGGTGCCGGCGATGGTGGCGGCAAAGGTGTCGCACACCGTGTCGCCGCCGTGGTTGACAAACACCCGGCGGGGCTTGGCCGGCAGGTCCCGCAGCCACGCCAGCATCCTGTCCCGGTCGGCGTGACCGCTGATGCCGTTGAGGTTCTCAATGTGGGCGTGCACCTGGATCTCCTCGCCGAACAGCTTGACGGTGGGGGCGCCGTCGATGAGCTTGCGGCCGATGGTGCCCTCGGACTGGTAGCCCACAAAGAGGACGGTGCTCTCCGGCCGCCACAGATTGTGCTTGAGATGGTGGCGGATGCGGCCCGCCTCGCACATGCCGGAGGCGGACAGGATCACCTTGGGCGTCTTGTCAAAATTGATGGCCCGGGAATCGTCGCTGGTGACCGACAGATTCAGATTGGGCAGGCGGATGGGGTTCTCCCCTGCCACCAGCAGGGCCAGGGTCTCCTCGTCGTAATAGTCGGTCAGGCCGGCGGAATAGATGTTGGTGGCCTCCACCGCCAGGGGGCTGTCCACCCATACGGGAAAATCTCCGTGGCCGTGGACGAGTCCCTCCTTTTTGATCTGCCGCAGCAGATACAGCAGCTCCTGGGTGCGGCCCACCGCAAAGGCGGGGATCACCACGTTGCCGCCCCGGTCAAAGGTCTCCTGCAGGATGCGGGTCAGCTGGGCCACGTAGTCCGGGCGCTCCCCGTGGAGCCGGTCGCCGTAGGTGGACTCGATGACCACGTAGTCGGCGGCGGGCGGGGTCTGGGGGTCCCGGATGAGGGGACGGGTGACGTTGCCCAGGTCGCCGGAGAACAGCACCGTCTCGCTCTGTCCGTCCTCGGTGACGGTGACCGAGATGGAGGCGGAGCCCAGCAGATGCCCCGCATCGGTAAAGCGCACCGTCACGTCGTCAAAAAGGCGGTATTCGGTATCGTAGTCGCAGGGGTTTAGCTGGGTCAGGGTGCGGCTCACGTCCTCGGCGGTGTACAGGGGCACGTAGGGGTCGCCGCCGTTACGCTTGGCCTTGCGGTTGCGCCACTCCGCCTCAAACTCCTGGATGTGGGCGGAGTCCATCAGCATGATGCGGCACAGGGCGGCGGTGGCGGCGGTGGTGTAGATGGGTCCCGTAAAGCCCCGGGCCACCAGCATGGGGATGCGGCCGGAGTGGTCGATGTGGGCGTGGGTGAGCAGCACCGCGTCGATGTCCCCGGGCAGCAGGGGCAGGTCGGGGTTTTCATACATATCCGCCCCCTGCTCCATACCGCAGTCGACGAGGATGCGGTGGTGCCGGGTGGTCAGCAGGGTGCAGGAGCCGGTCACCTCGTGGGCAGCGCCTAAAAAGTGCAGTTTCATACAGATTTCCCCTTTCCGTGTAGTGTATGTAGTCCCGGTGGGCATTAGTCCTTTGGTGATAGTATAGCATATTTTTTCCGTGGTGAAAAGAGGGAATTGCATCGAGGGTAAAAATGTGGTATGCTACCTAGTGAAATGGAGGGATGTGCATGCATATCGTAGTGACCGATGCCGAGACCGTGGTGGGTGGCGGCATCGACGTAGAGTTTCTGAAAGAATTCGGCCAGGTGACGGTGTACGACCTGACCGTCCCGGAGCAGCTGATCCCCCGTCTGCAGGATGCGGACGCGGTGGTCTGCAACAAGACCCGCATCACCGCCGATGTGATGGCGGTCTGCCCGCGGCTTAAATACATCGGTCTGTTTGCCACCGGATTTAATAACATCGACGTAGCCTATGCCGCCGCCCACGGGGTGACGGTGTGCAACGTGCCGGGCTATTCCACCGAGGCGGTGGCCCAGCACACCTTTGCGCTCTTGTTGGCCATCACCGATCGGGTGCACGAGTATAACGACACCGTGGCCCAGGGGGACTGGGTCCGCAGCCGCACCTTTGCCTATTTTCCCATCCCTCTCACCGAATTATGCGGCAAGACCATGGGCATCGTGGGCTACGGCGCCATCGGCCGCCGGGTGGGGGATATGGCCCGGGCCTTTGGGATGCGGGTGCTGGTTCATGGACGCCGTCCCATCCCGGATACGGACGTGGAGCAGGTGCCTTTTGAGCAGCTGCTGGAGCGGGCGGACGTGGTCAGCATGCACTGTCCCCTCAATGCCGACAGCGAGGGCATGATGGACGCCGCCGCCTTTGCCAGAATGAAGAAGGGGGCTATATTCATCAACACCTCCCGGGGCGGACTGGTGGACGAGCAGGCTCTGCGGGCGGCGCTGGACAGCGGCCACCTGATGGGAGCCGGTGTGGACGTGCTGCAGGTGGAGCCCATGACCGAGGATTGTCCCCTGTACGGTGCGCCTCGGTGTGTCATCACTCCCCATATCGCCTGGGCGGGGGTGGAGACCCGCCGCCGCCTGATGGGGGTGGTGGCGGAGAATATCCGCCGCTATCTGGCAGGAGATCCAATTAATCGGGTGTAATGCGTAGGGGCGGCAGGGTCGCCCCTACATTCTTGTTTTCAATGCTATGTGAATTCACAGGGGTCCTCGTAATCAAGCAAACGGATCGTTCAACAGAAATAAACCAATGGTTGACGACACTTTTCCTGTTATGCGTTGACAATTGGTCGGTTTATGCTATACTGGTTACATAATTTCCTACCCATTTTTGTAAAAGGAGGCGATGACTATGACCATCACTTATATTTATCGGATGTGGTCTGCATCGCCTGCTGTGCGCTGAGCTCAATAGGTTTATCGTTTATGAAACACATCCGATCTCGGGTGTGTTTTTTCTTTTGCTGTTTTAGAGGGGCACCCGTAGGGGTGCTTTTTGTTTTTCGTGGAGAGTTCTCGAATATGAGTAAAACGGAAAATTCACAACGAAAGAGGGAATTCTTATGAAACGATTAAAATGCAAATTGTTATCGATGGACACCACCACCACTACGTATAACGCCATCTACGAGGGCAGTATGTTGGTTCAAGATCCGTCCCATCCGTCTTTGGAACCCTATATGGATTATAACGCCACCTACTATTATGAGGATGTGGGCTTTGAGATCACTACTACCCATAAACTGGCACAGGACAGACCCACGGTCGTCATTAATATACCGTGCGAAAAAATAGGGTTGGACTTGCCTGAAAAACCGGTGCGAAACGCAGTGGCGGACTTTTGCTTGCGCACGTTCCGGAAGCATATCGATGAGTTAAACGCAGATCTTTATAATCGTAGCCGCCCCGATAACGAAAGCGGAAAGTATTACTTTTGCACTCCTGGTGGAGAGGTTTTGCAACGCAACACAGCCTTTTTTGCTTTGTGCCCGCCAAAGGACTATGAGAACGGGTCAGGTTTTACCGTTTCTTTGTTACCTGAGGGGGTAGCCGGGCCGCCTCGTTGGTGTCTTTGTTTTCGGGTGCAGGTGCAATTGCCGCGGCGCAATCTCCGCAAGGCGGTGCAGATGATGTGCCGTGACCTGCCGGATGCGGTGGAACGGTTTGTAAAGCATCTGAACAGGAACGAATTGGAGCAGACTGTTCAACTCGCACACAAACAGGCGGCTATTCGCACATGGTTGAAGGATAGTAACTATTGCGCATTTGTGGCCAATGGTAGCATTCTCCCTCGGGCAAAAGAAGGTGACAAGCCAATGGCAGGTGCAGTTCCGTTCCGATCCACAGCGGAGGATGAGATTGAGATTTGCGGTGTGAAGGGAATGGGTTTCAAAAGAGGTGTTACCGTTATTACCGGCGGCGGCTACTCAGGAAAATCCACCTTGTTAGATGCGCTGTCCGCCGGTATCTACGACCACGCCCTCGGTGATGGACGGGAGCTGTGTATTACCGATAGCACTGCGGCCACCATCTCTGCCGAGGACGGACGGAGCGTAAAGCATGTTAATATTTCTCCTTTTATTCGCTGGTTGCCCGGTGGCGATACGCACGATTTCTCTACTGCACACGCCTCAGGTTCCACCTCTCAGGCGACCAATATCATGGAGGCGGTGGAAAGCGGCGCCAAGTTGTTGCTTATTGATGAGGACAGAAGCGCTACCAATTTTATGATACGAGACGGGATGATGAAAGAGTTGATTGAAAAAGAGCCCATTACCCCTTTCACCGATCGCGTGAGAGAACTGTGCCGACACAGTGGTGTGTCCACCATCTTGGTCATCGGCGGTAGCGGTGAGTATCTGTCGGTGGCAGACAAAATTTACAAGATGGAGGATTATCGTGTCTATGATGTTACTCAAAAGGCCAAATGCATCTGCGCCTCCCACGGCGTTGCCGTTGATCCGCCCATACAGGCGGATTGGGCACAGCGTCGATGCTTGTATGCGGACGGATTTTCTTCCTTTCCTGCAGGGAGTGGGACGGAACGGCTGTCGGTATCGGATATGGGGATGATCTCGATTGGAGATGAGAGAATCGACGTTCGAGGACTGCATGACATTATTTCTTTCCGCCAGTTGGAAACCTTGGGCTTTATGTTGCGTCATTTGGAGATCACCAACAAGGACAGAAAAATAGATATCCACAAGAGAATAGACGATCTGTACGCTCGCGTTGAGAAGGATGGATTAGACTTTCTGTACTCCTCATTTTTCACCACCTGTGGCAGGTTTCTTGACCTCCCCCGTAAGCAGGAGTTGTTGGCAGTGATTTATCGCATGCGAAACATTCATATAGCAAAGAAAAAGGAGGCGTAGCGCCGCCTGATGGGGATGGTGGCGGAGAATATCCGCCGCTATCTGGCAGGGGACCCCATCAACCGGGTGTGAGAAAGCACCTCAAGCTGCGCAAAGGCCCCCTCCTTGAGGGGGCTGTCAGCCGCCAGGCTGACTGGGGGGGTTGCCTTCTCCGTCACGCTTTGCGTGCCACCTTCTCCGGAGGGCTAACTCCCTCCGTCTGTGGCTGGCGCCACAGCCACCTCCCTTTGTCCGCCTTTAGCAAATGACGTCGCGCATAGCAACGAAAAAGCCGACCCAACGATTGTTGGGCCGGCTTTTACAATGCCTGTTATTTCGCGTAGTCCACGGCGCGGTTCTCGCGGATGAGGTTGACCTTGATCTGACCGGGATAGTCCATATTGGTCTCGATCTTCTGGGCGATCTCCCGGGCGAGAATGATCATCTGGTCGTCGTTGACCTTGTCGGGACGGACGATGATGCGCACCTCGCGTCCGGCCTGGATGGCGAAGGAGTTCTCCACGCCCTCAAAGCTGTTGGCCAGCTCCTCCAGTTTCTCCAGACGCTTGATGTAGTTCTCCAGGTTCTCGCGGCGGGCGCCGGGGCGGGCGGCGGAGATGGCGTCGGCCGCCTGTACCAGGCAGGCCACCACCGTCTGGGCCTCCACGTCGCCGTGGTGGGCCTGGATGGCGTGCACCACAGCCTCGCTCTCTTTATACTTGCGGGCGATGTCCACACCGATCTCGATGTGGCTGCCTTCCACCTGGTGGTCCACCGACTTACCGATGTCGTGCAGCAGACCGGCGCGGCGGGCGATCTCGGGGTCAATGCCCAGCTCGCTGGCCATGATGCCGGAGAGGAAGGCCACCTCCATAGAGTGCTGCAGCACGTTCTGACCGTAGCTGGTGCGGTAGTGCAGACGACCCAGCAGCTTGACGATCTCGGGATTGATGCCCCGCAGACCGGTCTCCAGAATGGCGCGCTCGCCCTCTGCCTTGATGGTCTGTTCCACGTCGCGGCGGGCCTTGTTGACCATCTCCTCGATGCGGGCGGGGTGGATACGGCCGTCGGCGATCAGCCGCTCCATGGCGATGCGGGCGATCTCGCGGCGCACCGGGTCAAAGCCGGAGAGGGTGATGGCCTCGGGGGTATCGTCGATGATGAGGTCGATGCCGGTCAGGGTCTCGATGGCCCGGATGTTGCGGCCCTCGCGGCCGATGATGCGGCCCTTCATCTCGTCATTGGGCAGCGGCACCACCGATACGGTGGTCTCGGCCACCTGGTCGGCGGCCACCCGCTGGATGGCGTGGGAGATCAGGGTGCGGGCGCGCTGGTCGGCGTCCGCCTTGAGCTGGGTCTCGAATTCCGCCATCTTGACGGCCTTTTCGTGCTCCAGCTCCTGGCTCAGGCTGTTGAGCAGGTATTCCTTAGCCTGTTCCTGGGTAAAGCCGGACAGGCGCTCCAGCAGCTCGTACTGGCTCTTCTTGAGGGCCTCGGCATCCGCCATGCGGGCCTCCACCTCTTTGATGCGGTCAGCCAGCTTTTCTTCTTTTTTCTCGTAGTTTTCGATCTTGCGGTCCAGAGACTCCTCTTTCTGGTGCAGACGGTTCTCCTGGCGCTGCACGTCGGCGCGGCGCTCTTTGATCTCCTTGTCCGACTCGTTGCGCAGACGGTAGATCTCGTCCTTAGCCTTGACCAGAGCCTCTTTCTTGCTGGATTCGGCCTGCTGCCGGGCGTCCTTGAGGATGCGCTCGGCCTCCGCCTCGGCAGAGCCGATGGCGGCCTCAGCCACCTTTTTGCGGTGGTTGATACCGGCGCGATAGGCGACCAGGCCGGCGACCAATGCGCCGATAGCCAATGCGCCCACACCGATGCCCAATGCCACCAGCAAGGAAACAGTCATCGTTAACATGGGATACACCTCCGTTTTTTGTTCGTTTGCGGTACAAAAGGCGATCCCGTGGGGGACTTTTTTCAATTTTCAAAGCACAGATACACCCGTATGTGGACGGGCAGGCGTATGTCCATATCAAAAAAAGCACGTAGCCCCCGTGGGGCCGCCATGAAACGATTAACAATCTCTACCGCAGAGTCTGCGGTACAAAATGCCCACCGGCTGTGCAGCCGGGGATGGTGCAGGCATAGGGTATGCCTCGAAATGCCTAAATACCACCGCATACTATATTACACCATTTGATAAGTATTTGTCAAGTGCAATTACCAAAATTTGAGAGTTCTGCCTGGGTTTGCCGGGTGGGAAATGCCGCACCCCGGGTGACGGAGCGCATACATTGTTAAAAGGAGAGCGATACGCGGCAGAAAGGGTGTAGGACAATGGCGGTATTGAGCGTAGAGGGCGTGCGGCAGGTGTACCAGTCTCCGGCGGGGGAGACGGTGGCCCTGCAGGATATCAGTTTTACAATGGAAAAGGGGGATTTCTTCAGCCTGGTCGGCCCCAGCGGCTGTGGAAAATCCACCCTGCTGTCCATCATCGCCGGCACCCTGCGGCCCACCGCCGGCCGGGTGACGGTGGCCGGAGAGGAGGTCACCGGCCCCAACCCCCACATCGGGTATATGCTGCAGCAGGACAATCTGCTGGAGTGGCGCAGCATCCGGCAGAACGTGCTGTTCGGCCTGGAGATCCGCCACCAGCTGACCCCGGAGCTGCGGGACCGGGCGGACCATCTGCTGGAGACCTACGGCCTGGCGGAGTTTGCAAACAGCCGTCCCTCCCAGCTGTCCGGCGGCATGCGGCAGCGGGTGGCACTGATCCGTACCCTGGCGGTGGGGCCGGACATCCTGCTGTTGGACGAGGCCTTTTCCGCCCTGGACTACCAGACCCGGATGGAGGTCACCGAGGACGTCTACGGCATCATCCGGCGGGAACAGGTCACCGCCCTGATGGTCACCCACGACATTGCCGAGAGCATCTGTATGGGGGATCAGGTGCTGATCCTGTCCCCCCGCCCCGCGGTGATACGGGAGACCCTGCCCATCACCTTTGACCTGCCGGTGCGCACCCCGTTGCGCTGCCGGGGCTGCCCCGCATTCGCCTCCTATTTCGATCATATATGGAAGGAATTGGGGATGCATGAAACAGACAGCGATCCATCCGGCTCTCTCGCCGGAGAGAGCCCTGTATCTGCGGCAGAATAGGCGGCAGGCCCGGACCGTGCAGATATGCCGTTGGGGACTGCTTTTCTTTCTTCTGCTGGCGTGGGAGGTGGCGGCACGGCTGGGGTGGATCGACAGCTTCATCTTCAGCCAGCCTTCCCGGATCCTGCGTACCTATTGGACCATGGCACAGAGCGACCTGCTCTACCACATGCAGGTCACCGTAGGGGAGACGCTGGCCGGCTTTTTGCTGGGTGCGGCGGCAGGGGTGCTGCTGGCGATCCTCCTGTGGTGGAGCCCCTTTGTGTCCAGGGTCAGCGAGCCCTATCTGGTGGTGCTCAACAGCCTGCCGAAGATCGCCCTGGGGCCGGTGATCATCATTCTGGCGGGTGCGGGCACCCGGGCCATCGTCTTTATGGCGCTGGCCATTTCGCTGGTGGTGACGGTGCTGGAGATGCTCAGCGGATTCCGGGATACCGACCCGGGTGCCATCCGCATGGCCCACACCTTTGGCGCCACCAAGGGGCAGTTGTTTTGCAAGATCGTACTGCCCTACAACATTCCCACCCTGTTCGACTCGCTGAAGGTGAATATCGGCCTGTCGCTGGTGGGGGTCATCGCCGGCGAGTTTCTGGTGTCCCGGGCAGGTCTGGGATACCTCATCGTGTACGGCGGCCAGGTCTTTAAGATGGACCTGGTGATGGCCAGCGTCATCATCCTGGCGGTGGTGGCGGCGCTGCTGTACGAGAGCGTGGTGCTGGTACAGCGGCTGGTGGGCCGGCGGTTCGGCCACACCTGATTTTGTGAGAAAGGGAGTAGTTACATTGAACAAACGATTGCAAAGGGGCGTGGCCCTGCTGGCGGCGGCGGTGCTTCTGCTGCTGGGCTGTGCCGGCTGTGCCAAGGACACCGACCTGGACCGGGTGCGGGTGTGCGAGGTCACCCACTCCATCTTCTACGCGCCCCAGTATGCGGCCATTGCCCTGGGCTTTTTTGAGGAGGAGGGCATCCAGATCGAGCTGTCCAACGGCCAGGGCGCCGACGCGGTGATGGCGGCGGTGCTGTCCGGAAATATCGACATCGGCTTTGCCGGGCCGGAGGCCTCCATCTACGTGTACAACGAGGGCAAGGAGGACTATACCCAGGTCTTTGCCCAGATCACCCGGCGGGACGGCTCCTTTCTGGTGGGGCGTGAGCCGGATGACGACTTTACCTGGGATAAGGTCAAGGGCAAGGTGGTGCTGCCCGGGCGCAAGGGCGGCGTGCCCTATATGGCGCTGGAATACGTGCTGCGGCACAATGGGGTGGACCCCTTTGCAGACACCACCCTGGACAACAGCGTGCAGTTCTCCATGATGACGGCGGCCTTTACCGGCGGCACCGGGGATTATGTGACCGCCTTCGAGCCCACCGCCTCCATGCTGCAGCAGGAGGGCAAGGGCTACATCGTGGCTTCGGTGGGCGCCGCGGCGGGGGACATTCCCTACACCGCCTATTTCGCCAAAAAAAGCTATATCGAGGAGAACAGCGACCTGGTCCAGCGGTTCACCAACGCGGTGTATAAGGGCCAGCAGTGGGTGGCCACCCACACCGCCGCCGAGGTGGCCGAGGTGGTGGCAGACAGCTTTCCGGACACCTCGCTGGAGCTGCTGACCCGTTCGGTAGAAAGCTACCGGTCCATCGACGCCTGGAATACCGACCCGGTGATGAGCGAGGAGAGCTTTAACCGCCTGCAGTCGGTGATGACCGAGGCAGGGGAGCTGACCCAGATCGCCGACTATGGCAAGGTGGTCAACAACACCTTTGCGCAAGAAGCTATGCAGTAATCACAGGCCGCCCCTGAGCGTTGCTCAGGGGCGGCCTTGCTATGGCCGGCGCCGGGTCGCCGGATATTGACAAAAAAGTCTTTATATGGTAGTATTAGTGCTAAGAATGGGCAAAAATAGACTCAACTTAGTAATATCCGAGGTGACGTAGCTGTGGAACACTCTGCTTTCCGATTGTCCGTTATCGTTCCGGCGCATAATGCGGCGGCGTTTTTAGAGCGTTGCGCTGACAGCGTCCGCGCACAGACGATGCCGGATTGGGAATTGCTTATCGTAGAAAACGGTTCCACCGACGATACCCGACAGATTGCCGCCCGCCTGGAGCAGGAGGACCCCCGCATCCGTTTGTTGACCAGCGAAAAGGGGGTTTCTCACGCCCGCAACGAGGGCGTCCGGTGCGCCACCGGGGAGTATATCACGTTTCTGGATGCAGACGATTGGCTGCTGCCGGATGCCTTTGCTTTTTTTGCGGCGATGGTGCGTGAGCATCCCGCCTGCGATATGGTGACCGCCACCACCGACCGCCTGGGCCGTGAGGGAGAGGTCACCGTGTATGAACAGGCGGATATGGAGGCGGCTCTCTGCCGCTTTTTGCAGCAGCCCACCGCCTATCTCACCGTGTGGGGAAAGCTGTACCGCACCGCCTTTTTGCGGGACAGCGGCGTATCTTTCGATCCCCGGCTGACCCACGCCGAGGACAGCGACTATCTCATCCGCCTGCTGGGCGGGTGCCGGCAGCTGGTGGTCACCGCCCAGCCGCTGTATCACTATTACATCAACCCCACGTCGGCTGTCCACGGCGGACAGAGCGGCCTGGAGGAGAAATACCGGGTCTCCCTGGAGACCACCGCCGACCGGGTCCCCTTTGGTGCGGCGGCCCGGCGGGCCTACGATTACTACGTCCTGGACAACCTTTTGGTGCTGCTGGTGCACGACACCTTCCGCCCCGGGCGGCACGCCCCTCGCCGGCAGGCGGCAGCGGTGCTGGATATCCCCGTGTTCCGCCGGGCGCTGGAGCGGGCGGACCTGAGCTGTGTGGGCACGGTCAAGCGGGTGGTCTTCACCCTGGCCAAAAAGCGGATGCTGCTTCCCCTGGAGTGGGCCATCCGGGTGCGCCAGTGGCAGAACCGCCACCGCAAATGACAGCCATAAGGAGATAGCTATGACACACATTCTGATCTTTGGTATGAACGAAAACCCCGGCGGTATGGAGAGCTTTATTATGAGCTACTACCGCCAGGTGGATCGCAGCCGCTTTCAGTTTGATTTTCTCACCAACTGTGAGCGCATCGCCTATGAGGATGAGATCGGCGCCCTGGGCGGACGGGTCTATAAGATCTGCGCCCGCAGCCGCAATTATAAGCTGTACCGGGAGCAGCTGACCGCCTTCTTCCGTCAGCATGCGGCCGAATACCAGGCGGTGTGGATGAACACCTGCTCGCTGGCCAACATCGACTATCTCAAGATGGCGGCGGCCTACGGCATCCCCTGCCGGATCATCCACAGCCACAATTCCCAGAATATGGACAGCCGCCTTCGGGGCGTTCTGCATCGGCTCAACAAGCGGGTCATCGAAAAATACGCCACCCATTTCTGGGCTTGTTCCCGCTTGGCGGGCGAGTTTTTCTTCTCCCCGGCGGTGATCGCCGGCCCCCGGTATCAGGAGATCCCCAACGCCATCGACTGCGACCCCTATCGGTTCGATGGGGCGGTGCGGGATGCGGTGCGCCGGGAGCTGGGGGTAGAGGACAAGCTGGTGGTGGGCCACGTGGGCCGACTGCATTTTCAAAAGAATCAGTCCTTTTTGCTGGACATTTTCCGCGTGGTACACGACCGGCGTCCCGATGCGTGCCTGCTGCTGGTGGGCCAGGGCGAGGATGAGGCCATGCTGCGGCAAAAGACCGAGGCCCTGGGCTTGACCGACTGCGTACATTTTTTGGGTGTGCGTGGCGACGTGCCCCGCTTGATGCAGGCCATGGACGTGTTTTTGTTCCCCTCCCTGTTCGAGGGTCTGGGCATCGTGCTCATCGAGGCGCAGGCGGCCGGCCTGGGCTGTGTGACCTCCTCTGAGGTGCCGGCGGACGCCAAGGTGACCGATCTGCTCACCTATCTGCCGCTGACGGCGGCACCGGAGGTGTGGGCAGACGCCGTAGAGGCGGCGATCGTGTCTCAGCGTACCGACCGCAAGGCGGAGATCGCCGCAGCCGGGTATGAGATCCGGTCCCAGGTTAAGCGCCTGGAGACACTGCTGGAGGAGTTTGTATGAAGCCCTATTTGCTGACCGAGGTCCCCAAGGACATCTTCAACGCCGGATTCAAGGCCAAAAACGATATCCGGGTGGCGTTGCAGGCGGAGGTGGAGGACCTGACCGTCCCCGAGAGCTTTCGCTTTGATAAGATCCCCGCTTTTTTGCGGCTGATGTGGCAGCTTGGCCGCATCCCCCAGGGGAGCCGGCTGTATATCCAGTGCCCCATCTACAGCTTTTTCAATCAGCGGTTTATGTCCCGCCTGTGTGACAAACTGGAGCGGGGTCATTTTCGCATCACGCTGATATTGCACGACGTGGATTCTCTGCGCTATCCCGACCGGGCGGAGTGGCTCGGTCCTCTGGAGCGGCGGCTGTACCATATGGCCGAGACGGTGATCGTCCACAACGAGAGTATGAAGGAGATCCTGCAGCAGACCCACGGTCTCTCCCCGGACAAGATGGTGACGCTGGGCATCTTCGATTATCTGTACGACCGCGACCCGGCGGGTGCGGATACGGATTACACCCGCACCGTGTTTGTGGCGGGCAATCTGGACCCGGAAAAATCCGGTTATATCTACGGCCTGGGCCGCCTGGCGGACACTCTGACCATCAACCTGTACGGCGGCCATTTCCGCCGGGAGGCGGCGCCGGACACCCTCCGGTATCAGGGTTCTTTTCCCCCGGACGAGCTGCCCCGCCATCTGCAGGGCAATTTCGGCCTGATCTGGGATGGCACCTCCGTGACCGAGTGCGCCGGACAGACCGGCGAGTACCTGCGCATCAACAACCCCCACAAGACCTCGCTGTATCTGGCGGCCGGGTTCCCGGTTATCATCTGGAAGCAGGCGGCCCTGGCGCCCTTTATCGTCGAGAACGGGCTGGGCCTGGCGGTGGATTCGCTGGAGGAGCTGCCCCAGTTGCTGGAACAGCTCACTGATGAGGAGTATCGCCGCTTTGTGGCTAACGTGGCCGCTTTCGGTGCGCTGCTGCGCCGGGGCGCCTACATTCGTAAGGCGCTGGAAATTGAGTAAAAAACATAGGGTAGGAAGGACAGGCTATGACCATACGTTTGCGGCGACCCACCCCACAACTGAATATCGTTGCGGTGCTGGAGTACGTGCTGATGGCTCTGATCCTGTTGTACAACAGCATGTGGTGCCAGTTCGTGTCGGCCCAGAGCAACACCTTTATGCGTCTGGCGTATCCGGTGCTGATCCTGCTGCTGTTGCTGCGGCTGCGGGTGATCCCCATCCGGCGTTTCAACCGGCTGGTGATCCTGCTGGCGCTGTTGGCGCTGTATCTGGCGGGCACCCGGTTCAATACGGTGCGCTATCTCCTCTATTACGTGGGGCCGCTGATGCTGTTGCTGCTGTATCTCGGTGTCAAGGATAACCAAGGTGAACCCTTTGACCTGCTGTTCAAGCTGGATGACATCGTGTGCGTGCTGACCGTCATCTCGCTGGTGTGCTTTGTGTTCGGCACATGCCTGGACGTGCTGCCCGGCGCGCGGACGGTAGAGTATTATTTTGCCAATCAGGATCGCTCCTGCACTACCTATTTTCATCTGTATTACGCCGCTCAGACCATGCTGATGTTCGGCCGGGATTTTGTGCGTAACTGCGGCATCTTTGCGGAGGCTCCCGGCTTTGCTATCTATCTCATCATCGCTTTTGCGGTGGAGATGTTCCTGCGGGACAAGCCCCGTCTGTGGCGGTGTATTGCCATCTGTCTGGCGGCGCTGACCACCTTCTCCACCAAGGCCATCCTGTTGGTGCTGCTGGTGATCGGGCTTAAGTTCCTGATCTCGCCCAACAAGAGCGTGGTTATGTTCCGCTTCAAGGTGGTGGTGCTGCCGGTGGTGGCGGTGGTGCTGCTGGCGGCCGCCTTTATCCTGCTGAAGGATAAGATGAATACCGACTCTTTCTTCATCCGTCTGGACGATCTGTTCGCCTCGGCAAAGGCGTTCCGCACCTCGCCCCTGTTCGGCACCGGCTATTATAACGACCAGTCCATCATCGACCAGTTCAATTATTCCCGCCCCAACGAGGGCCTGAGTATGGGCCTGGCGGTGCTACTGGCGCAGGGCGGCCTGTTTATGATGGCGCTGTATCTGGTGCCGATGGTGTGGTGCATCCTCCGCTTTCCCAAAGAGCAGCGTCTGCGGATGCTGGCCTTCTTTATTTCCTATCTGGGCCTGTTGTTTGTCACCAATATGCCCTTTAGCTTCCTGGCCCTGTTCCTGTTGGCCTTTTCGTTCGAGGCGGGCTTTCACGCCCGCCGCTGACCGCCTGCGCTGCCTGTAGTGGGGCGGCCCCGGATACCGCAAGTAGATGTAGGAGAGTTTTTTATGGGTAACGATCTCAGAAAAAACTATATCTATAACGTCAGTATACAGATCGTTTCGTTGCTGACCCCGCTGATCACCGCGCCCTATCTGTCCCGTATATTGGGCGAAGAGGGCGTGGGCACCTTCAGCTACGTGCATTCCATCGCCACCTATTTTGCGCTGCTGGCGGCGCTGGGTATGTCCTCCTACGGTCTGCGGGAGGTGTCCCGGGTGCGGGACAATCGGGTGCAGACCTCCCGGCTGTTTTGGGAGCTGAGCGTCATCCGCATCGTCAATACCCTGCTCAGCTTTTTGCTGTACGTGGTCTTTATCTGGGGCACCGGCAGCGACTGGAGGGTGTATCTGGCCACCGGCTTTACCATTCTGGCGGTGGGTGTGGACTGCACCTGGTTCTTCCAGGCCATGGAGAACTTTAAGTCTCTGATGGTGCGCAACCTGATGATCAAGCTGGTCAGCGTGGTGCTGATCTTCGCCCTGGTCCACGATGCGGGCGACGTGCCGCTGTACTGCGCCATCCAGACCGGCAGCATCTTCCTCTCCAACCTGGTCATGTGGCCTCAGCTCAAAAAGATGGTGCGTCCTATGCGGCTGCGCCGGCTGAAGTTTACCCGGCACATCCGGGAGGCGCTGGTGTATTTTGTGCCCACCATCGCCACCTCGGTGTACACGGTGCTGGACAAGACCATGATCGGCGCCATCACCCACAGCATGGCCCAAAACGGCTATTACGAGAGCGCTCACAAGATCGTCAACATTCTGCTGACGGTGATCACCTCGCTGAACGTGGTGGTGGGCGTGCGCACCTCCTATTTATTCGGACAACACAAGGACGAAGAGGTGCGGGATCATATCCGCAACACCTCTCGCTTTATGTATATGATCTCCTTCCCCATGTGCGCAGGACTGGTGGCCTGTGGCTATAGTTTTGCGCTGGAGTTTTACGGCGGCAATTTCGCCGAGGCCGGCGTGATGCTGATGATGTTCTCCCCGCTTTTGTTCACCATCGGCACCAGCAACGTCTTGGGCTCTCTGTATCTGACCCCCAGCGGCCAGCGTGCCCGCAGCAACCGGGCTATCATCGCCGGTGCAGCCACCAACCTGGTGCTGAATCTGGTGCTGATTCCCCGGCTTGGGGCGTATGGTGCGGTGGTCGCATCGGTACTGGCCGAGGTGGTCATCTCCGGTCTATATCTGTGGTTCTCCCACTCCTTTGTTTCTGCCTGGCAGCTGCTGGGGATGGCGGCCCGTTATGCCGGATTCTCTTTCATAATGTTTATCCCCATTTACTGGATGGGGCGGGTGATGCCGGTGGAGGCCTTCACCATCCTGTCCCAGATCGCCGTGGGGGCGATCCTGTATGCGCTGCTGCTGATCCTGTTCCGGGATCCCGCCTGGCAGACCTGCAAAGAGATCCTGCGAAAAAAGCTTAAAAAGTAAACCGATCGCTATAAACGAGGAGGATACCTATGGAGTTTCCAAACGGGTTTTATCAGGAGGAGGAACGGTGCGGCTATACCGTCCCCGCCGCTATGAAGCGGGTGTGGGCGGTGGAGCTGGATCTGCTGGAAAAGCTGCAGGACGTCTGCGAGCGCCACGGGCTGCGGTATTTTGCCTGCGGCGGCACCCTGCTGGGCGCCATCCGGCACAAGGGCTTTATCCCCTGGGACGACGACATCGACGTGGTGATGTTCCGGGAGGATTATGAGAAGCTGCTGGAGATCGCACCCCAGGAGTTTGCAGAGCCTTATTTTTTCCAGACCGCCTTCAACGATCAAAAATACAGCCGTGGACACGCCCAGCTGCGCAACAGCAACACCACGGCGATCCTCCATACGGAGAAGGGGTGCTACTCTTTCAACCAGGGCATCTTTCTGGACATCTTTCCGCTGGATGCGGTGCCGGACGAACCCGCCGACCAGGCGGCTCACCGCCGGCAGGTGAATTTCTGGAACCGGCTGCTGGCTCTGTCGGTGCAGTATCCCTCCAACCCCCACAAGAATAAGATCAAGGATATTGTCCACGTGTTTGCCTCGCTGGTGCCGTACCGGTGGTTCTACCGGGGGATGGAGCGGGCCTGCCGCAAGCACAACGGAAAGGACACCGCACGGGTGGCGATGATCAGCTTCGACACCTTCTGCGACCGGTGGGTGTTCCCCCGCCACTGCTTTGACGAGGTGCTCACAGTCCCCTTTGAGCACACACAGATCGCCATCCCCGGAGGGTACGAAGAGGTGCTCACCACCGCCTACGGCGACTATATGACCATGAAGCAGGAAAACAGTTATCACGCCGGACTGCACTTTGACACCGAGCGCAGTTACGTGGATTATATAAAGTGATTTGAGGAGTGTGGATCATGAAAGAGAATTCTGAATTCAAGCCCCAGGATCTATGGATCAATTTCCGCGACCTTTTCTTGTACGTACTGCTGCGGTGGCGCAGCATCCTTGTGGTTGCTCTGGCGGGCGCCGTGCTGCTGTGCGGCGTCAAGTACCTGAAGGATTTCATGGACTACAAAAATGATGCCGGCACCGCTGTCGTGGACGAGAGCGAGCTGGACGTGGACGCCAAGGCGCACGTGGCGCTGGCGGTGGGCTATCGCGGCATCTACGAAAAGCACGCCACCTACAACGCCAATGCGCTGTATATGAAGATCGACGCCGATGCGGTGCCCACCTGGAATCTGTCCTATTTGATCGCCGGTGAGGACAGCTATGCGGTGGCTTCTCTGTACCGCAAGCACCTCAGCTCCCAAAATCTGTACGAGGGGCTGACCGGTCAGCTGGAGCAGAAGAACGATGAGTATCTGTCCGCCTATCTGGCGGAGCTGGTCTCCTTTAGTCTTGACTATGAGTCCAACGATGCACCCAGCGAAAAGGTGTTCCTGGACATCAAGGTGGTGGCTCCCACCCAGGAGCTGTGCGAGCAGGTGACCGAGCTGATGCGGGAGAGTATGAACTCTCTGCTGGATGAGGTGGCGGCGGCCACCGGTACCCATACTAGCAAGCTGGTGTACGACCACTATGCGGTGCGTCTGACCGAGAGCGTCCGCACCTTCCAGCAGAACAGCCTGCGCGCGCAGGACAATGCCTTGAAGGACCTGGAGGAGGCCGAGGGCCAGCTGACTGCGGCGGAAAAAGAGTATCTCAATCAGCTCACCGACGGGGAGAATACGGCCCCGGCAGCGCCCCCTTCTGTCCGTAAAAAGTATATGGTGCTGGGCTTTTTGTTGGGCGGCGTTCTGATGGTCGCCTGGTACGCTCTGCGGTATATCTTCTGCGGCCGTGTGCTGTCTGAGTCGGATGTGGCGCTGCGCTACGGCATCCACGTGTTCGGCTCGTTGGCCTCGGACAAAAAGCGCTTTTTCATCGATCGTTGGCTGCTCAACTGGCTGCAGGATAAGAGCGCGCAGCTGCCTCTGATGCAGCGGCAGATCGCTCTGGTCGCCAAGGCGGCGGAGAGCCGTGCGGTGTATCTCATTGGCTGCGGCGGTGCCGCCGATCGACTGCCGGATCTGGCAAAAGAGCTGCAGACGCTGGATATCTCCCTGCAGATGGGTGACGGCCCCCTGACCAGCGACGAGGGCGTGGCCGGTATGGCGGCTGCGGATGCGGTGCTGCTGGTCAAGCAGATCGGCGTGTCCACCCACAAGGATATCATCCGCGAGCTGGCGCTGGCACAGCAGCTGGGCCAGACGGTGCTGGGCGTCATACTACTGAAATAAGAATAGATAGCAAAAAACCGCTGTCCCCACAGGTGGACTGCATCTGGTAAGATAAAAGTAGACACTCACAAAAAACGTGAGTGTCTACTTTTTTATGTGTTAAAATGAAATAGGAGGTGAACAGAGCATGGGAAGTAAGAAGGGTGTACCCCATCGCAAGTGGACAAAAGAGGAAAA
>JAFQKB010000006.1 GCA_017397125.1 Clostridia bacterium
GAGCGCACCGGCGTCCACTCCGGCGACTCCATCTCGGTGTATCCCACCTTCTCGGTATCCGATAAGGTCAAGGGCACCATCCTGCAGTACGCCAAAAAGCTGGGTCTGGGCATCGGCATCGTGGGCCTGTTCAATATCCAGTTCATCGTGGATAAGGACGACAACGTGTTCATCATCGAGGTCAACCCCCGTTCCTCCCGTACCGTGCCCTTCCTGTCCAAGGCCACCGGCTACAGCCTGGCGGACATCGCCACCGAGGTCATCCTGGGCAAGAGCCTCAAGGAGCAGGGCATCTTCCGCCTGTATCCGGAGGAGAAGGAGCGCTTCTACGTCAAGGTGCCGGTGTTCTCCTTCAACAAGATCAAGGGCCTGGACGCCTATCTGTCCCCGGAGATGAAGTCCACCGGCGAGGCCATCGGCTACGACGACAAGCTGTCCCGTGCCATGCAAAAGGCGCTGATCGCCGGCGGCATCAAGCTGCACAACTACGGCACCGTCATCGTCACCCTGGCGGACGAGGATAAAGAGGAGGCCCTGCCGCTGGTGCGCCGCTTCTACGATATGGGCTTCAACATCGAGGCCACCGTGGGCACCGCCAACTTCCTTAAGGAGAACGGCATCCGCACCCGGGTGCTGAAAAAGCTGCTGGAGGGCAGCGAGGAGATCTTTGACTCCATCCGGGCCGGCTACGTCAGCTACGTCATCAACACCCGCGCCATTATGTCCGGCGTCCACTACGAGGACGGCGTGCTCATCCGCCGCTGCGCGGTGGAGAACGGCGTGACCCTGTTCTCCTCGCTGGATACGGTGCGCATCGTGCTGGACGTGCTGGAGGAGATCACCAACAAGGTGTCCACCATCGACGCGAAATAAAGGAACAAGTTGGATAGGGCAAAGCCTCCCTTGCTTAAAGGGAGGTGGCACGGCGTTAGCCGTGACGGAGGGATACCGTGCGGAGCGCGGCAAGCCGCACAGCGGCTTGAAATCCCCCGGTCTTTTCGCCTGCGGCGAAAATCCAGCCCCCTTGCCTAAAGGGAGCCTTTGCTCCATCTCACCTTTGCAACAAGGAGCCATTATGAAACAAACCATTTTCACCATAACCGAAAACCGGCCGCTGACCGCCACGGTCTACCGGATGGTGCTGGCGGGGGATACCGCCGGCATCGCCACCGGCCAGTTTGTCAACATCCTGCTGGACGGGCTGTATCTGCGCCGCCCCATCTCGGTGTGCGACTGCACCGAGGGGGTGCTGACCCTCATCTATAAGGTGGTGGGCCGCGGCACCCGTCAGATGGCGGATATGACCGCCGGCCAGACCCTGGACCTGCTGACCGGTCTGGGCAACGGCTACGACCTGCAAAAGGCCGGCGACCGCCCCCTGCTGGTGGGCGGCGGCGTGGGTGTGCCGCCCCTGTATATGCTGGCCCGCCTGCTCCGGGAGCAGGGCAAGCCCGTGTCGGTGGTGCTGGGCTTTAACACCAAAGACGAGGTGTTCTGCGAGCAGGATTTCAAGGACCTGGGCTGTGACGTGACGGTGACCACCGTGGACGGCAGCTATGGGGTCCAGGGCTTTGTCACCAACGCCCTGCCCGCTACATACAGCTATTTCTACACCTGTGGCCCCGAGCCCATGCTGCGGGCGCTGTACGGCGCCACCGCCACCTCCGGCCAGTTCAGCTTTGAGGAGCGGATGGGCTGTGGCTTCGGCGCCTGCATGGGCTGCTCGTGCCACGTGATCACCGGCGGCTACAAGCGCATCTGCAAGGACGGCCCGGTGCTGGAGAAGGAGGAGATCGTATGGGACGCCTGAACGTAAATCTGTGCGGCATCGAGCTGGACAATCCGCTGATCCCCGCCTCCGGCACCTTCGGCTTCGGCTACGAGTTTGCCGAACTGTATGATATCAACTGCCTGGGCACCTTTTCTTTTAAGGGCACCACCAAGGACCCCCGCTTCGGCAATCCCACCCCCCGTATTGCGGAGTGCACCGCCGGGATGATCAATGCCGTGGGTCTGCAGAACCCCGGCGTGGATAAGGTGATCGCCGAGGAGCTGCCCCGCCTGAAGGAATGCTTTCACAAGCCGGTGATGGCCAACGTATCCGGCTTTTCCATAGAAGATTACGCCTATACCTGTGAGCGCCTGGATAAGGAGGAGCAGGTGGGCTGGCTGGAGGTCAACGTCAGCTGCCCCAACGTACACGGCGGCGGTATGAGCTTCGGCACCGACCCGGCGGCGGCCGCTGCGGTCACCGAGGCGGTCAAAAAGGTGACCACTAAGCCGGTGATCGTCAAGCTGTCCCCCAACGTCACCGACATCGTCGCCATCGCCAAGGCCTGCGAGGCGGCGGGTGCGGACGGCATCAGTCTGATCAACACCCTGCTGGGTATGCGCATCGACCTGCGCACCAAGCGCCCGGTCATCGCCAACAAGATGGGCGGCTTTTCCGGCCCGGCCATCTTCCCGGTGGCGGTGCGGATGGTGTACCAGGTGGCCAATGCGGTCAACATTCCCATCGTCGGCATGGGTGGTGTGTCCACCGCCGAGGATGTGATCGAATTGATGCTGGCGGGTGCTACCGCCGTGGAGGTGGGTGCCGCCAACCTGGTGGACCCCTACGTCTGTCCGAAGATCATCCGCGATCTGCCGGAGGTTATGGACCGGTACGGCATCGCGGATCTCAATAGCATTATAGGAGGAGCAAAATAATGGGTAAGGACGTTATCGTGGCGTGCGATTTCGCCACCGCCGAGCAGGTGTTCGGCTTTTTGGATAAGTTCACCGGGCGCAAGCCCTTTGTGAAGATCGGCATGGAGCTGTTTTATGCCGAGGGACCCCAGATCGTGCGGGAGATCAAGCGCCGCGGGCACAAGATCTTTTTGGATCTGAAGCTCCACGACATCCCCAACACGGTCAAAAAGGCCATGAGTGTGCTGTCTAACCTGGACGTGGATATCACCAACCTCCACGCCGGCGGCACCGTGCGGATGATGGAGGCCGCCATCGAGGGCCTGACCCGTCCTGACGGCACCCGCCCTCTGCTCATCGCCGTCACCC
>JAFQKB010000061.1 GCA_017397125.1 Clostridia bacterium
GAAGCTGATATGTCACCCACCGCGATTGACACCTGGTTCGGCGACGCAAAGCCCGTATCGCTGGATGAAAATACCTTTGTTCTCTGTTCTTCATCCGAATGGAAGCGGGGAATTATCGCCTCCCGCTATGTTTCCGTTATCCAGAAAGCGCTCAATGAACTCTTTGCCGCCGATGAACTGGATCTCGTCCACCAGCAGCACGTCCACCTGGCGGTACTTGGCCCGGAATTCCGGGGTGGTACCCTTTTGGATGGCCTCGATGAGCTCGATGGTCATGGTCTCGCCCTTGGTGTACAGGATCCGGGCCCGGGGGTTTTTCTTTTGGATCTCCTTGCAGATGGCGCACAGCAGGTGGGTCTTGCCCAGGCCGGAGCCGCCGTAGATGAACAGGGGATTGTACAGCACCGCCGGCTTGTCGGCCACCGCCTGGGCGGCGGCGTGGGCGAACTTATTGGAGGAGCCCACCACGAAGTTTTCAAAGGTGTAGTCCTCGTCCGCCAGGGTGGTGGGGAACCCGTTGCCCTGGATGGGCAGGGCGGCGGTGGCGCCGGGGTCGTCCTGGGCGCTCTCGAGAGAGAGGATGCGCAGACCCAGGGGGATGCCCAGGGTCACCCGCAGGGCCTCCAGCAACCGTTCGCTGTACAATTCCAGTATGGTGTTTTTCAGCCATTCGTTTTTGACGGTGACCACCATTTCGCCATCCTCAATTCCCTGGGGCTCCATGCATTTGATATACACGTCATAGGCGATCTCGCTGATGTCCGACAGACGGATGAACTCCAGCACCTGATCCCATATCTGCTTTACGGTATCCATTGTTTCGACTCCTTCACTACGTATCCAAAAAGATTGACGCCGCGAAACGGCAAAAAAGGCATATATATGTACATATTAATTGTATCATATATACTATGTTTTTTCAATGTTTTTTGGCCCATTTTGGCAAAAAAATTACAAAAAAGATACGCGAAGACTCCCCGCCCCGCAAAAACGCCGATTTGGGGCGTTTGCAGGGAAGTTTTTGAGGAATGAAAAATGAGTAATGAGAAATGAGGAATGAGGAGTGAGGAGTTAGGAGTTAGGAGTTAGGAGTGAGGAATGAGAAATGTAGGGGACGGGTCTCCCGTCCCGTTCTCGTTTTGCGCACAATCCCAGATTGTCACCGTAGGGGCGGATTCCATATCCGCCCGGGATTTCGCACAATCCAAAACCAGCATCGTAGGGGCGAACTGCGTTCGCCCGCGGGCGCATCGTGATGCGCCCCTACAAGCCCTATCCATCCTGGTGCAAAAATCCATTATTGATCTGCTGGGTTTTCCCCACTTCCACCGGGTTTTCCACAACATCTTGTGGCGGGGTGGGGACAAGACCACAAGAGTGCAAAATTTCCTCCCCAAAAATCCAGCAGAATGGGAATTTGGCCTTGACTTTTGCGGACAGGTTAGTATATAATATCACATTGTCAGGTTGTAGGCGTATTTTTAGTGCGCCTCAACGCCACTTACCGATCGAAAGGAGGAGCAGAAGATGTTCCGTACTTACCAGCCCAAAAAGCGTCATCGCAAGATGGAGCACGGTTTCCGCAAGAGAATGGCTACTGCCAACGGCCGTAAGGTTCTGGCTCGCAGAAGAGCAAAGGGCAGAGCGCGTCTGACCCACTAAAAAAGAGGCCACGGTACGGCACCGCCGTCGTGGCTTTTTTTATGTGCATCACCCGCCACCGAAAAGAGGGATACTATGGCTACGTGGCAGACCCTGTGCGAGAATAAGGATTTCCGCACCCTGTACTACCGGGGCAAGTCCCTGGTGCATCCGGGTCTGGTCACCTATGTCCGGCGCAACCGCCTGGGGTATCCCCGGGTGGGCATCACCACCGGCAAGAAGGTGGGGTGCGCCGTCCGGCGCAACCGCAGCCGCCGGGTGATCCGGGAGGCCTTTCGCCCTCTGTGGCCCCGGGTGGGGGGCTATGACATCGTGTTTGTGGCCCGCACCCGCACCCCGGAGCTCAAGAGCACCGAGCTGACCCCGGTCATGGAGCGCCAGCTCACCCAGCTGGGCGTGATGGACCATGAATAGGTGGTATCACCCCCGGACCTGGGTCATCGGTCTCATCCGCTTTTACCAGCGGCATATCTCCTCCCGCACCCCGCCCACCTGCCGCTTTTCCCCCACCTGCTCCGCCTACGCCATCGAGGCGCTGGAGCGGCACGGTCTGGTTTGCGGCTGTGCCCTGGCGGGCTGGCGGCTGTTGCGGTGCAATCCTCTGTGCAAGGGGGGCTACGACCCCGTGCCGGAGCGCCTATTTGTCCGGAAAAAGGACAAGAAATAATCGTCTTGATTATCAGCAGATGATCGCCCCCACCTCCTACTTCTGCGATCGGCTGATAGAGTAAATATAAGGAGGTACCCTATTATGATGGGAATTTTCAGCATTTTCGCAAAACCTCTGGGCTACGTGATGCAGTGGATCTACCAGCTGGTGCCCAGCTACTTCATCGCGCTGCTGCTGTTCACCCTGCTGGTGCGGCTGGTGGTGTTCCCCCTGTCCATCAAGAACCAGAAGAGCCAGGCCGACCGTGCCCGGCTGGCACCCCGCCTGGAGCGCATCCAGAAAAAGTACGGCCAGGACCGCCAGAAGCTGATGGAAAAGCAGCAGGCCCTGTACGAAAAGGAAGGGGTCAAGATGACCCCCGGCTGTCTGCCCATGATCCTGCAGATGCTGGTGCTGTTCAGCGTTATCGCCGTTATCTACAAGCCCCTGACCTATATGCAGCGCATCCCGGAGGAGCAGATCAACGCCTGCGTCTCTGTGGCGGTGGACACGCTGGATGAGAACAAAAAGGAAGACAAAAACCTCATCACCCAGATGGAGAACAAAAACTCCTATTACCGTGAGCTGTATCTGTTCAGCTTCATCGAGCCCAACCGGGACGCCATGGCGGACAAGCTGGTGGCGGAATGCAAGCTGTCTGAGAGCGAGGCTCTGGCCACTCTCCAGACTATGCACAAGACCGGAGAGGAATTCTCCATCTTCGGCATCTCCCTGCTGGAGGTGCCCAAGGACTATGGCATTCGCCCCAACTGGCTGTGGCTCATCGTGCTGGCGTCCGGCTTGTCTTCTTTTCTGACCAGTCTGCTGTCCATGCGGTATTCCAAGGCGTCCATGCCCCAGGAGCAGCAGCAGATGGCCGGCTGCTCCACCAATACGATGATGTATATGATGCCGATCATGTCCTTTGTCTTCTCCTTTACGGTGCCGGCGGGTGTGGCGGTGTACTGGACCTTCTCCAACCTGTTGGCGATGGTGCAGACCGTGGCCCTCAACGCCATGTGGAACCCGGCCAAGATCCGGGCACAGGCCGAGGCGGAATACGCCGAGCGCCGCCGTAAGAAGAAAGAGGACAAGGAGCGGCTCAAGGCATCCCGCCTGGCCGAGCAGGCCGCCTGGCAGCAGGAGGAGAACGAAAAGCGCGCCCAGGCCAAGGGCGACATCACCAAGAAAAAATCGGCAAAGACCACCGCCACTCCTGCGGAACTGCCGATAGAAACCGTCGATGAGGTCCCTGAGGAGCCCGTCGATGCAACAGAGGAGGAAACAAAATGAAAAAAGAACTGATCAAAGAGGCCCCTTCCGTAGAGGAGGCCAAGCGGCTCATCGCGGCTGAGCTGGGTGTGGCGCAGGACGCCATCACCTACGAGGTGATGCAGGAGCCGGAGAAAAAGGTGCTGGGTCTGTTTGGCGGCACCGCCGCCATCGTCAAGGGCACCCTGGCCGGCGGCAATGCCGCCGCCGCCGCCAAGGCGTATCTGGAGCAGGTGCTGACCGGTATGGGGGTGGAGGATTTTACCATCACCGTCACCGAGCAGGAGAATGGCTGCGTCATCTCTCTGGAGGGTGAGAACCTGGGCTTTATCATCGGCCGCCGGGGCGAGACCCTGGACGCCCTGCAGTATCTGACCAGCCTGGTGGCCAACCGGGCGGACAGCGCCTATTATCGGGTGACCCTGGATATCGGCAATTATCGGGAAAAGCGGGAGCAGGCGCTGGTGGCGCTGGCCCGCCGTCTGGGCGGTCAGACCGCCCGCACCGGCCGCCGCAATTCGCTGGAGCCCATGAACCCCTACGAGCGCCGCATCATCCACACCGCCGTGCAGGATATGGAGGGCGTCATCTCCTGGTCCGTGGGCAGCGACCCCAACCGGCACGTGGTCATCGGCCCCTCCGATGACAACCCCAATAAGGACCGTGCCAACGAGCGCAGCGGCCGTGGCGGCCGTGGCCGTGGTGACCGTGGCGGCGACCGCAGCCGCCGTGGCGGCCGCGGTGGCGAGCGCCGTGAGCGCCGGGACAGCAACTATCAGGTGACCGCCCCGGAGCGTCCGGTGCGCGAGTTCATCTCCCGCAGCAATCCCCTGCCGGTGGCGGAGGATTTTGCCCCCACCCGCACCAATTCTGAGAAAGAAGATCGTGCGTCCCTGTACGGCCGCATCGATCTGTAATCGAGCAGAGCATACAGTAGAAATCCGGGTCAACCGTCGGTTGACCCGGATTTTTCATATCATTTCTGCTCGTTTCAGCAAAAAATAATGTTGCATAAACTCCAACAAATACATGGACATGTCGTCTTTTTTTTTGCCCAAAATCAAAAGGGCTCTATATAAGTAACTGTTTTCATTCAAGTGATGATTTCGTATCCACGTTCCTAATGTGAAATGATATTGCCATAAGTCACTGAATTGGGCCTCCATAAACAGTTCCCGCATTTCTTGTGTCATTTCTTTTTCTAATTGCTGTGCTATAGCAACACATTCTTCATAAAACCGCATAGTTTTTCCTCCTTTTTATTGGCGTTGATCCAGTATAGCATAAAACTTCCGAATAGTACAGCCACAGGAACTATTTTCTTTCACTTTTTGCGTATACTGAAAGAAATAGACGGGTGGTGAGGATATGGAATTGAATCAGGCGGTCAGTCAACGTCTACAAGAATTGTTGGATGAACGAGAAATGACCTACTATCAATTGCATATTCGAAGCGGTGTACCTAAATCCACCATAAGCAATTTGATAAATTGCGCCTACGATTCTGTAAAACTCCGCATTTTACACGAAGTGTGTCAAGGGTTAAATGTGGATCTGGTTGAGTTCTTTCATTCGCCGTTGTTTAATGAAAGCAATTTGGAGCCTTAAATTTTTCGGTTAAACACAACGAAGGCCGGAGCAACCATCGGTTGCTCCGGCCTCTTTTGTTTGTACAATCTGCGAGCGCGCGAGGCCACCCGCAAGCCTCTCCCTCCGGGAGAGGTGGCCGAGCGTCAGCGAGGTCGGAGAGGGCTTGAGATTGTGCGCGAAACGAGAACGGGACGGGAAACCCCTCCCCTACGGCTACGCACCGGGGTTGGATAGGGCTTGTAGGGGAGGGGTTCCATCCCCTCCCGCCGGAAATGTAGGAATTCATTGCAGGCGGATATGGAATCCGCCCCTACGACCTCGCACCGGGGTTGGATAGGATCCGTAGGGGCGCATCACGATGCGCCCGCGGGCGAACACAGTTCGCCTCTACGATCCCGCACCGAGGTCATTTCTCATTTTCCTCCTCCATTGTCCGTTTTATGTCCCAATGGATGGTGTACAATATAGACACGGAAGGGGGAAAACCCCAGCCGAATACACCATAAAACGGAGGGATCCATCGTGAAATTTGCCTCGATCAGCAGCAGCGAAAAGTTTTGGGAGGTCATCTACGCCAGCGTGTGCCTGGAGGGCGAGGAGCGTGAGGAGGCCCTGAAACGCCTGCAAGTACCTGCCAACCCGGTGAACGCCTAAAGCGTCATCGGAGCTTGCAGGACTGAAAACGGTCCGGAGCAACTGTGTTGCTCCGGACCGTATACATTTTACCTCTCTATGACCGTCAACCCTGCGGTGTCGTAGCACACCCGGGCGTGATTTTCCTGTATCCGCGTGCACGCCACCGTATCCCCCGTGCGGCGGTCTACCTGCCGGCGATACACCTGGCCGTTGCGGTAGATGCCGTCGCTCTCCCGGGAGAAATACTCGTTCTCTGCGGCGATGTGATAGGCATAGGGCTCCGGGGCGTCGGCCCGCAGCTCGCCGCACAGATGGGTGCCGTCCACCCACACCCGCAGCTGATAGGTGCGGTCGGTGGAATTGCGCACCCGGTAATCCAGATAATTGTACACCACCGAGGTACCGGTCCCAAAGGGCACCACCCGCCCGAAATCCGGAAACAGGTCCAGCCCGTCGTGGTGGTGGCGCTCGGTCACCTCCAGCCCGGAGTGGAGCACCATCCAGTGCAGCAGATTGGTCATCTGGCACATACCGCCGCCGATGCCGCTGGAGGTGGCGCCCGCCGCAATGGTCAGGCCCTCCCGGTATCCCCGACGGGCGGTGGGTGCCCCCACCAGCCGCCAGAAGGAAAAGGTCTCGCCCGGCCGGATGCACACCCCGTCCAGCCTGGGAGCCGCCAGCGCCAGATTCACCGCCTTATTCTCCTGCAGATGCATCTCCGTGTTGCCCAGCTGCCGCCGGATCAGGGACCGGTGCCGGTACACCAGATGGGGCAGGCTGCCGGCGCTCCGGCTGCGGGCAAACCCGCCGGGCACAAAGCAATCCCGCAGCCACCGGGTTGCAATGCAGCGGGCGGTGGACAGACGATAGGTCAGGGGACTGATCTGGCAAAACAGCTTGCGCGCCACGGCGGATTCACCTCTCAAACAGCGGATTTTTTGCGTCTATCAACACTAGACCTCTAGGTATAAGATACCATATTCCGGGTGTTCTGTCAAGGGCGGGGCGGACGTCATCCGACCCGCCACAAGATATAGTGTCCACACCCACAAAACCCCACAAACCCTTGATTTTACTGGGTTTTTTGGGATTTTTCGACAGGCCGTAAAAAATGAAATGAAAAACGAGAAACGGAGCAAAACGGCGTAAAAACGAGAGAAATCGAGAGATTGAGGGATGTAAATTAAAAATTCCGGAATTTGGGGCTTGACAGTCGTATTTGCCTGTGTTATTATAAGGCGCGTTCAAAAAAAGTCGGTCGTTAACCCAAGACCGCACCCAACCGGGCCGCTTGCGGGCCCTCAAACAAAAACAGGAGGAAACAACTATGACTTTTATGGCTAAGGCTGGTCAGGTCGAGCGTAAGTGGTACGTCATCGACGCTGCCGGCAAACCCCTGGGTCGTGTGGCTGCCGAGGCTGCTGTTCTGCTGCGCGGCAAGCACAAGCCCACCTTCACCCCCCACGTGGACTGCGGTGACAACGTCATCATCATCAACTGCGCTCAGGCTGTCCTGACCGGCAAGAAGCTGGAGCAGAAGAAGTGGCAGCGCCACACCGGCTGGATCGGCAACCTGAAGACCACCAAGTATGCCACCCTGATGGCTCAGCGCCCCACCAAGGCGATGGAGCTGGCCGTGGGCGGCATGATCCCCAACACCACCATCGGCCGGGCTGCTGAGACCCGCCTGCACTGCTTTGCCGGTGCCGAGCATCCTCATGCCAGCCAGAAGCCCGAAGTGTTTGAGCTGTAATTAAGGAGGACAACGACTATGGATTACAATACCAGACCCTTTTTCTATGGCACCGGTCGCCGTAAGTCCTCTGTGGCTCGCGTTCGCCTGTACCAGGGCACCGGCAAGGTGACCATCAACGGCCGTGACATCGACGATTATTTCGGCCTGGAGACCCTGAAGCTGATCGTCCGTCAGCCCCTGGCTCTGACCGAGCTGACCGAAAAGTTTGACATCGAGTGCCGCGTTGCCGGCGGCGGTGTGACCGGCCAGGCCGGCGCCATCCGTCACGGCATTGCCCGTGCTCTGCTGCAGTACGACAGCGAGAACCTGCGTTCTTCTCTGAAGAAGGCTGGCTTCCTGACCCGCGATCCTCGTATGAAGGAGCGTAAGAAGTACGGTCTGAAGGCCGCCCGCCGCGCTCCCCAGTTCAGCAAGCGCTGATTGTACGAAGAGCGTACCATTTTGGTCTTACGAGAACACCACACCAATCGGTGTGGTGTTCTTTTTTTATGCGGGCGGCCGGATGTATCCGCAGAGATGCGGGAATATGGCACAGCAGTGCCATATTCAAGGTGGGCGCCACCGTGCCGGCGGTCCAGACGCCCTACGAGCGCCCACGCTGCCCGTCGTGCGCCTCAGTTCAGCAAGCGCTGATTGCGAGCGAAGCGAGAAAATCTGCTACAAAAAGCCGCAAACCTGTTGGTTTGCGGTTTTTTTATGCGCTTGCGGACGAACAGAAGAAATGTGGGAGAATGGGCAACGCCCATTCTCGAGGGGTGGCGGTAGAACGAAAAGGGTTCGCACAGATGTCGAGCCACCCCGGCAAGCGCTGATTCTGCGAAGAGCGTACCATTTTGGTCTTACGAGAGCACCACACCAATCGGTGTGGTCCTTTTTCTTATGCGGGCGGCGGAGCAGGGGACAAAACTTCTCACCTGCCTTGTTGGCCTTCCCCTCTGGGGAAGGTGTCGCCGTAGGCGACGGAAGAGGCGTTTCGAAGATTTCACAACCTTTCCCGTCCTCGCAGTCAGCTTATGGGCAAATCGTCCTCCCCGAAGAGAGCCAAGCTTTCCCCACACAAAAACACCGCCCCGGGTTGACAATTCCTCCCCGCCTGTGGTACATTTATCTTACTGCAGCCGCCGGATCGGCGGAGAAAGGCGGTCTCTATGAAACAACTATTCACCGAATTGGCCGAGGCCTTTTGTCTGGAGGGCGTGGTGACCGATTACAGCGTCATCAGCAACGGCAACATCAACGCCACCTACGACGTGACTCTCACCCGGGCGGGAGAGGAGCGGCATTTTGTATTCCAAAAGGTCAACATTTTCGTATTCAACAACCCCACGCGGATCATGAAAAACATCGACCGCATCACCGCCCACATCGCCGACAAGCTGGAGCAGGCGGGCAAAAGCCGGGACGGCGTGATGCACTTTGCCAAGACCGCGGCGGGTAAGAACTATTATATGGAGGAGCAGGGCTTCTGGCGGGTGTCGGAATACGTGCCCAACACGGTGACCTACAACGCCTGCGACGACCTGGAGAAGCTGAAAAGCGCCGGCCGGGCCTTTGGCGAATTCCAGACCATGCTGTCGGACTTTGACGCCTCTCTGCTGTACGAGACCATCCCCAATTTTCACAACACCCGCAGCCGCATTGCGGTGTTTATGCGCCACGTCAACGAGGACCCCTGCGGCCGCGCCGACGAGGTGGTGGCGGAGATCGAGGCCATCCGGGGCTTCCGTGCCCAGGCGGAGCGGCTCAACCAGCTCATCGACTCTCAGGAGCTGCCCCTGCGGGTGACCCACAACGACACCAAGATGAACAACGTCCTCTTTGACCGCCACACCGGCGAGGCCAAGACGGTCATCGACCTGGATACGGTGATGCCCGGCCTGGTGGCCCACGATTTTGGCGACGCGGTGCGCTATGCCGCCAATACCGCCGCCGAGGACGAGCCGGATCTGACCCGGGTGGGGCTGGATATGGACCGGTTCCGGGCCTTTGCCGAGGGCTTTATCCCGGAGATCACCGCCGCCCTCACCCCCCTGGAGATCGACACCCTGGCCCTGGGCGCCTTTACCATCACCATCGAGCTGGCGGTGCGCTTTTTGGACGATTACATCACCGGCGACCGGTACTTTAAGACCCTGTACAAGGGGCACAACCTGGTGCGTGCCCGATGCCAGTTAAAGCTGGCCCAGGATATGTACGCCCGGATGGCCGAGATGGAGGCCATCGTGGCCGCCATCGCCGGCAAATAAGACAGAACAGAAAACTCCGCTGCCATTGAGTGGGGTTCCTACGGACAGTTAAAAAGGATGTGTAGATTATTTCTGCACATCCTTTTGTCTTATACTGTAACAAGCAGGGAACTTGTACGGCAAGTTCCACTTGTTAGGAGAACCTAAAACCCGTAACCTATCGCAGAAAAAGATTTTAAAGAAGGGATATTGTGAGACAGGTCTCACAGTGATATTTGACCTTGCGGTCAAGTGATATTAAAACCTCGCGGTTTTAGTGATATTTTATTCGCCTCTAAACCTCGCGAAGCGAATAAAACTAGCCAAGTGTCCTTTAGAACACTTGGCTATCGCAGCGGAGTTGTTTCATATTCTCCGCCCCTGTCTGCATATCCTATAGGGGTGATGGTATGAACAAAAAGCAGATCCGGCGGCGTATATTCCGCCGGTTGGCCGCCCTGGCGGCGGTGATAGGGGTGCTGGCGCTGCCCATAGACTGGAGCCGCCTGGGCAAGCAGGCGGCGCTGGTGGCGGCTGGCCTGCGCCAGCCGGCCCGGGCGGCGGGGCTGCTGGAGCAGCAGCTCTCACCGGGCACGGACAGCCCCACTGCCCCGACACAGCCCACGCCCCCCATAGAGTTTGCGCCACCCGGGGACACCACCGGGGTGGATATTCCCGTGGCGGCGCCGGCGGTGACCCTGCCGCCGATGACTAGGATCCCGCCCCCCGGTGAAAAGGGGGACGGCGGCCGGGTGGCGGAGAAAAAGATGGATACCGGCGACCGTCACAAATACGGCATCGCCACCATCAACCGCAGCGGCACGGCGGTGGATATCGCCGCCGCCCTGGGGCGGGAGCTGGCCCTTTCCTTTGAAAAGACCGACGCGCCCCAGGTGCTGATCCTGCACACCCACACCACCGAGGGGTATATGACCTACGACGCCGGGTACTACAACGCCGACGACCGCAACCGCACCCAGGACCATACCCGGAACGTCTGCGCCGTGGGTGAGGCGGTGCGGCTGACCCTGGCGGCCTACGGCATCGTGGCCATCCACGACACCACCGTCCACGACAGCCCGGTGTATTCCGGGGCGTACAACCGGTCCGCCGCCACCGCCCAGTCCTATCTGGAGCAGCACCCCACCATCCGGGTGGTGCTGGACCTGCACCGGGACGCGGTGATGCAGGGGGACACGGACATCGTCAAGCCCACCGCCTCTGTGGCGGGCAAAAAGGCCGCCCAGATGATGCTCATCACCGGGGTGGTGTCCACCGACGCCCTGCCCCACCCCCATTGGCAGGACAATCTCACTTTTTCCACCCACCTGCAGCAGGCGCTGGATGCGGTGTCCCCCGACCTGATGCGGCCGCTGAACACCGTGGCCAGCCGGTACAACCAGCACCTCTCCCCCGGATGGGTGCTGGTGGAGGTGGGCAGCGAGGGCAACACCGTGGAGGAGGCGGTGTACGCCGGCCAGATACTGGCCCGCACCCTGGCCGACCTGCTGGATTGACAAAGCCGCCGCTTTCTTGTAGAATAGGGCACAGAAACGATTGAGGAGGCGGTATCTGTGTCTACCATTGCAGCCATTTCCACCCCGGCGGCGGCCGCGGGATTGGGCGTGGTGCGGCTGTCCGGGCCGCAGGCCCTGGCGGTCGTCGGGCAGGTGTTCCGCCCGGCGGACCCCACCAAAGCCCCGGCCGCTATGCCCGGCTATACCGCCGCCTACGGCCACGTATTCGACGCCGACGGCGATATCGACGACTGCGTGGCGCTGGTGTTCCGGGCGCCCCACAGCTATACCGGCGAGGACGTGGCGGAGCTGTCCTGCCACGGCGGCCTGTATCTGCTGCAGCGAGTGCTGCGGGCCTGTCTGGCCGCCGGTGCCCGGGCCGCCGGCCCGGGTGAGTTCACCCGCCGGGCCTTTCTCAATGGAAAAATGGACCTGACCCAGGCGGAGAGCGTCATGGACCTCATCGCCGCCGACGGCCGTCTGGCGGCCCGCACCGCCCTGGCCGCCCGGGAGGGCGGCACCTACCGCCGCCTGCAGGCGGTCAAGGATTCACTCTTAGCGGTGGCGGCCCAGTTCGGGGCCTATATCGACTATCCTGACGAGGACATCCCGGAGCTGTCCCCTGCCGCCCTGGAGCAGACGGTGGCCGACGCCATCGCCGCCCTGCGGGCGCTGCTGGCCACCTTTGATGCGGGCCGGGTGCTGCGGGAGGGTGTGGACACCGCCATCGTGGGCAGCCCCAACGTGGGAAAATCCACCCTGATGAACTGCCTGGCCGGCTGCACCCGCAGCATCGTGACGGATATCGCCGGCACCACCCGTGACGTGGTGGAGGAGACGGTGCGGCTGGGGGACGTGACCCTGCGGCTGGCGGACACCGCCGGCATCCGGGATACCGGCGACACGGTGGAGACCCTGGGCGTGGCGCTGGCCCGGCAGCGGATGGAGCAGGCGGCGCTGGTCATCGCGGTGTTTGACGGCAGCGCCCCCCTGTCGGAGGAGGACAAGACCCTGGCGGACAGCCTGCGTCAGCGGGCCGCCATCGCCGTGGTGAATAAAGCGGACAAGCCCCTGGCGGCGGATACGGAGTGGTTGGCGGCCCGGTTTGCCCACGTGGTGACCCTGTCCGCCCGGGAGGGCACCGGCGTGGATGCCCTGACCGCCGCGGTGGCGGCGGTGACCGGAGTGGAGCGGCTGGACGCCGCCCAGCCGGTGCTGACCACCGAGCGCCAGCGCCAGTGCGCCGCCACGGCCCTGGCCTGCCTGGAGGAGGGCGCCGCCGCCCTGGCGGGGGGCATGACCCTGGATGCGGTGTCGGTGAGTGTGGACGGCGCCATCAGCGCCATCCTGGAGCTGACCGGCGAGCGGGCCACCGAGGCGGTGGTGGAGCAGGTCTTCGCCAATTTCTGCGTGGGCAAGTGACGAATGAGGAGTTAGGAGTTAGGAGTTAGGAGTGAAACTCCCCCCTCGAGGCAGGTATAACAAAACCGGAGCAACCGATAGCGTGATACTCCGCTTGGAGTATCACGCTATCGGTTGCCCCGGATTTTTATATGGCTCGATTTTAGTTTGTGTGGGTGATACGAATTTGTTTTTTACAATAATTCGTATTCTTTTTGAAAGGGCTCTAACAATTCGTTTGGTTGGACCTTGAGGATGTGACAGAAACAAGCCAGTTCATAATCTGTGACAATGCGGTTGTTGCTTTCGATCTTGCTGATCATCTGTTGATCCATATTGGCACCCAACACCTGCATCTTTGAGGCCAATTGTTGTTGCGTAAGACGGTTTTTCAGACGATGCAACCGCAGAGCTTCGGAAATGGCATTTTTATTGTCGTTAAATGAAATTTTCTTCATACAATCACGCCAATGCTACGTATTTTACTTGACATTAGCATATATTTTGCGTTATTATACGTCACATAAACGTAAAGAGGTGAAGAAATGCGGTTTTATGAAGAGTGTGTCACCGTAGCACAACAGTTAGAAAAAGAAATGAACCGAGAAACGCAAGCGTTATTCATGGAATGTCCATTCTCAGAGTTGTGGAAATATCATTTGACGTTAGGCTTGTGGATGCGAAATCGTTACTTGAATGAACAATCGTATTTGTATCAGGCGTTGCTGATATTAGGCAAAAAGGCAAAAGACGAAATGTCTATGTTTTTACTAGAGTTTGCCCAACAGTATCTTTTACTAAAAAGAGCACAGATGCTATAAAAGCCGGAGCAACCATCGGTTGCTCCGGTTTTTCACATGGCTTGATCTCAGTTTGTGCGGCGATGCGGTCACGCACCGGGTTGGATAGACATTGTAGGGATGACCATCGGTCGTCCGGACAGACTCAACAAATCAGCACGTTAAGGATTCTTCTTTTGCTCCTGCTCCTGCCTCTGCATTTTCCGCTTTTTGCGGCCGCTGAGCCGGATGATCAGCACAATGCCCACGGGGATCACGGCGATGAGCACCAGATAGGGAACCGACACCACCAGGAACACAAATAGATCCTCCAAGAAGCTGCCCACGCCCTTCAGGCTTTCCATAAAGCCGGCGCTAATGCGCTGCCACACCGTCTCCGGCTCGGTCACCTCGGTGAACTCCTTGACCTCGTCTATGCTCAGCCGGATGGTGGCATAATCCACCTGGTTGTCAAACACCCGCAGGGCGGAGGTGACCTGCTCCAGCTCGGTGCGCACGTCGGTCAGCCGGGTCTCCACCGTCAGCAGGTCCTCCAGGGTCTCCGCCCGGGCCAACAGCTCCAGCAGGCGGGCCTCCTCGGTCTGCAGAGCCTTCATACGGCTCTCGGTGGCGATATAGCTGAGGGTCACGTCCTCCACCGTCTTCTGGGAGGAGACGATGTTGGAGATATCCGCCACCCGATCAATAAAGGCGTCCAGATGCTGGGCGGGGATGCGGATGGTGATGCTGGCGGTGCGGTACCGTCTGCCGCTGTAGGCGCTGCCGTTCTGGATATGGGAGTTTTCAATATAGCCGCCCAGCTCTGCGATGCGGCTGTCCAGTTGGGCCAGCACCGTGTCCAGGTTTTCCGTTTCCACATCCATGTTGACGGTCTGGATGAGCTTGCGGTTTTCCGGCAGAGAAGAGGCGTTGTCTGCATCGGTGGAGATCTCCTCTTTCGAGATATAGTCGTCGGTCATGGTGCCGCCGGGGCGCATATCCACGTCCGCCGCCTTGCCGCAGCCGGTCAGCCCCAGCAACAGCAGCACACATACGATCCATATCGTTATCTTTCGAGCGTTCATACAGTTTCCTCCCTTGTGTTCTTGTTTAGGGGTCTTACCCTATCACCAATATAGCACAGACCGGCCGATTGCGCAAGTGTTTTGAAAAAAGGCGTCGGTCTCTACGGCAGAGGTTTGAGATTGAGCGAATTTGCGGACGGGCGATTCGTGAATCGCCCCTACGGCGTTGCATCGAGTTTGGATAGGATTCGTAGGGGCAGGTGTTCTATCTGTCCGCGGGAGAACCCGGTTCGCCCCCTACCGAAAACTCTTCGCCAATTTCTGCGTGGGCAAGCAAAAAGCCCCTCAGTCCTCGTTAACACGCGGACAACTCCCTCCAGGAGGGAGCCTACGCCCTGCATAAGCACCCGCTAAAACCAACCGAAGCCTCCCTCCCCGAGGGAGGTGTCACGGCGTCAGCCGTGACGGAGGGAGTTATCTACAAACCAAAAAGCCGGAGCAACCCATCGGTTGCCCCGGCTCTTTTTAAGCTGATCTGCGCTTGTTGGGGAGAGCGGCATCATTCATCGTCCAGCTTGAGCACCGCCATAAACGCCTCCTGGGGCACCTCTACGCTGCCCAGCTGGCGCATCCGCTTTTTACCCTCTTTCTGCTTCTCCAGCAGCTTTTTCTTGCGGGTGATATCGCCGCCGTAGCAC
>JAFQKB010000062.1 GCA_017397125.1 Clostridia bacterium
CAACCCCGATCTGATCAAGGCCGCCGGCCACACCATGGATGAGATCAAGAACTTTGCCGGTCTGAAGGCTGTTGCCGAGGACATCCACGCCCGCGCTGCTGAGCTGGGCTTCGATGCCTACTCCGCCTCTGACATGGATTCTTCCTCCTCTTGGCGTTTCACCGGTCACATGGCCAACCTGGAGTACTACTATGAGTCCGTGGCCGATCCCGCCGCTTGGAAAGAGTGCCCCTCTTCCATCAAGGGTACCTACATGGCCAACTTCAAGAACCTGTATGACCTGTGCATCAACAACTCTCTGACTCCCCCCACCGAGCTGGCTACCGGCGGTCACGACGCTGCCAACCAGTTCAAGACCAAGAAGGCTGCCTTCTACGTCAACGGTTCCTGGGAGTATGCCGGTGTTTCCGAGGCTGTTCCCAACGCCACCATGATCCCCTACTACTGCGGTGTTGAGGGCGAGGAGAAGGCCGGTCTGAACTGCGGCACCGAGAACTGCTGGGCCATCAACTCTCAGGCCTCCGAGGCCGACCAGAAGGCCACCATGGACTTCATGGTGTGGTGCGTCACCGATCCTGAGGCTTCCCGCCTGCTGGTGGACACCTTCGGCGTTATGCCCTATAAGAAGGCTGCTGCCTCTACCAACGGCTTCCTGGCCGCTGCGGACAAGTACACCTCTGACGGCTGCTACGTGATGCCCTGGGTCACCAACTTCCAGCCCAACGTGGACGCTTACCGTGCCGCTCTGGTTTCTGCTCTGAACGAGTACAACGCCGATCAGTCCGAGGCCAACTGGCAGAAGGTCGTCACCGCTTTCGTGGACGGCTGGGCTACCCAGTATCAGGCTGCCAACAAGTAATTTTCCCCTGTTACGTAATTATTAAGACTGTTTAGCCGAGGCGGGGAAGGCGAAATCGCCTTCCCCGCCCATTCTTTTATTATCAATCCCATACTCCACAAAAGGGGATGACATCTGTGAAAAAGAAAAATGCGTTGCAAAAGCCGCTGAGCCGTTGGGGCTGGTTCTTTCTGGGACCGGTTCTGGTTGCTTTTATCATCGGCTTTGTTTGGCCCTTCATTCAGGGCATTTATCTGTCTATGTGCAAATTCCGTCTGATTAAGGACGCGAAATTTATTGGCTTCGACAACTACGTCGCCGTGTTTGAGGACGAGAACTTTCTTCGGTCCTTCTGGTACACGGCGCTTTTCGCTATCGTCAGCTTGGTGCTGATCAACGTATTGGCGTTTATGGTGGCCTACGTGCTGACCCAAGGCATTAAGGGCTCCAATCTGTTCCGTACCGTCTTCTTTATGCCCAACCTCATCGGCGGCATCGTTCTCGGCTATATCTGGTCGATGATCTTCGACGGTATTCTGTCCCAATACGGCACTTCCATCCTGCAAAACTCCACCTGGGGCTTCTGGGGACTCATCATCCTCATCTGCTGGCAGCAGATCGGCTATATGATGATCATCTACATCGCAGGTCTGCAGGCGGTGCCGGAGGATATGCTGGAGGCCGCCAAGATCGACGGCGCCCGCTCCGACCAGACGCTGTTTAAGGTCATTATCCCCAACGTGATGCCCTCCATCACCATCTGTACCTTCCTGTCTTTGACCAACGGCTTTAAGCTGTTTGACCAGAACTTGGCGCTGACCGGCGGTTTCCCCTACATCATCCAGCCGGACGGCTCCTCCATCCACACCACCGAGATGATGGCGCTGAACATCTATCAGACCTTCTACAGTTCCGGCAGCCGCTCCCCCGGCGTGGCTCAGGCCAAGGCGGTCATCTTCTTCCTACTGGTTGCGGCGCTGGGTCTTGCCCAGTTGGCCTTCACCCGTCGTAAGGAGGTGCGTCAGTAATGAAAAAGCAAGCGACGATAACCCGTGAAAAACTGGGTAAACTGATACTGACCGTCGTGATGAGCATCATCAGCATCGTGTACGTGTTGCCCGTGCTGGCGGTGGTGCTCAACTCCTTTAAGCTGAACACCTTTGTCAAGACCGACACCTTTGCGCTGCCTACGGCAGAGTCCTTTGCCCATTTCGACAACTTTATCAAGGGTATGACCTTTGGTAACTATCCCTTTGTCAACAGCGTGCTGTACAGCGTGGTCATCACCCTTCTGTCCACGGGGCTTATCCTGCTGTTTACCTCTATGGCTGCGTGGTATATCGACCGCCGCAACTCCTTCTTGTGCAAAGTGGTGTATTATCTGTGCGTCTTCTCGATGGTGGTGCCTTTCCAGATGGTTATGTACCCCCTGTCCAAGACGGCGGATCAGCTGGGACTGAACACCCCCTGGACCATCCCCGTGATCTATCTGGGCTTTGGTGCCGGTCTCGCCATCTTTATGTTCGTCGGCTTTGTCAAGTCCATTCCGCTGGAGATCGAGGAGGCTGCCTCCATCGACGGCTGCGGCCCCGTCCGCACCTTCTTCTCGGTGGTGCTGCCCATGATGACCCCCACCCTCATCTCTGTGGGTATTCTGGAGATCATGTGGGTATGGAACGACTATCTGCTCCCCTATCTGGTGCTGGATATCAACGAGTACCGCACCATCCCCATCCACATCCAGTACCTCAAGGGTAGCTACGGCACGGTGGATCTGGGTGCCACCATGGCGCTGATCCTGCTGAGCATCATCCCTGTGATCATCTTCTATCTCTGCTGTCAGAAACACATTGTGAAGGGAGTGGCCGCCGGTGCCGTCAAGGGATAATTACATCAAACGCAGCAGCGGCATTCTGATGCCCATCTATTCGCTGCCCTCCCCCTACGGTATCGGCACGCTGGGCGCCGCCGCCCGTAACTTTGTGGATTTTCTTGCCGAGGCCGGTCAGTCCTGGTGGCAAATACTGCCCGTGGGCCCCACCAGCTACGGCGACAGCCCCTATCAGAGTCCCTCCACCTTCGCCGGCAATCCCTATTTCATCGATCCGGACCTGCTGGTAGAGGACGGTCTGCTGACCGAGGAGGAGATCGCCGCCCGCTACTGGGGTAGCGATCCCGCCCGTGTGGACTACGGCGCCCAGTATGAGAATCGCTACATTCTGCTGCAGCAGGCCACCCTGCGGGGCTGGGAACGGGACAAGACGGCGGTGGACGCCTTTGTGGCACAAAACGCCGCATGGCTCCCCGACTACGCCCTATTTATGGCACTCAAGCGGCATTTCGGTATGACCTGCTGGCTGGAGTGGCCCGACGAGGACGCCCGCCTGCGTAAGGCAGAGGCGCTGGAGAAATACCGTGAGGAATTGGCAGAGGACATTCGCCTCTTCACCTATATCCAGTACCTTTTCTTCAAGCAATGGAACGCCCTGCGGGAATACGCCCACGAAAAAGGCATCGGTATCATCGGCGATATGCCCATCTACGTGGCGCTGGATTCGGTGGACGTGTGGGCCAACCCCGATTGCTTCCAACTGGACGAAAAGGGCTTTCCCACCGATGTGTCGGGCGTGCCGCCCGACTACTTCTCGGAGGACGGCCAGCTGTGGGGCAACCCTCTGTACAACTATGAGAAGATGGCGCAGGACGGCTACGGCTGGTGGATCCGCCGCGTAGAGGGAGCCACCAAGATCTACGACATCATCCGCATCGATCACTTCCGCGGCTTTGCCGCCTACTGGTCGGTGCCCTACGGCGAAAAGACCGCCAAAAACGGTAAGTGGGTCACCGGCCCCGGCATGTCTCTGGTGGGCGTGCTGCGGGATTGGTTCCATCAGATCCGTTTTATCGCGGAGGATCTGGGCTTCCCCTCCCCCGACGTGGTGAAACTGCTGGAGGACTCCGGTTTCCCCGGTATGAAGGTGTTGGAGTTTGCCTTTGACGCCCGCGATTCCAGCAACTATCTGCCCCACACCTACAACAAAAACTGCATCTGCTACGCCGGCACCCACGACAACGAAACGCTGGCGGGCTGGATACAGGAGGTAGACCCTGCCGACCTCAACAAAGCGGTAGCCTATCTGGGCCTCAACGAGGAGGAGGGCTACGTCTGGGGTATGCTGCGCGGCGGTATGGGCAGCGTAGCCAACCTGTTCGTCACCCAGATGCAGGACTATCTGGAGTTGGATAACTCTGCGCGGATGAACACCCCCGGTGTGGCGGCAGGCAACTGGCAATGGCGTATGCTGCCGGATGCCATCACCCCCGAACTGACCGAAAAGATCGCCACCCTCACCGCGATGTACGACCGATAAAAAGAAAAGTCCGTGACCGAAAGGTCACGGACTTTTCGTTCTCTCAGGATTCCGGCGGCAACGTTTCCTCTGACGGAGCAGCAGGCGCGTCGGGGGCAACGGGAGGTGCGACCGGTTGTACCGTCGGAATGGCGCCGCCGGTCTGGACGGGATAACCGCTCTGCGGATGGGGTGCATAGCCGTTAGGCTGAGCAGGATACCCACTCTGCGGATGGGGTGCGTAGCCGTTAGGCTGGACGGGATACCCACTCTGCGGATAAGGTGCGTAGCCGTTAGGCTGAGCAGGATACCCACTCTGCGGATAAGGTGCGTAGCCGTTAGGCTGAGTGGGATAACCACTCTGCGGATAGGGCGCGTAGCCGTTAGGCTGGACGGGATACCCACTCTGCGGATAAGGTGCATAGCCGTTAGGCTGAGCGGGATACCCACTCTGCGGATAAGGTGCATAGCCGTTAGGCTGGACGGGATAGCCCGTGTGAGGATCGTAGCCGTACGGTGACACGGCAGGAGGCGGCGTCTGGCCGAAATCCTCCCAGGTCAGACGGCCGGTCTGAATGGCGTTCCATTTGAGCTCCTCATACACACCGGCGTGAGCCACGCCGATATAGGGATTGACATACAGCAGGCCCACCAAGCCGCCGGTGATGGAGGACAGCAGATTCCACCCGAAATAGCTTAGATAGAATACGAACAGGTCGCCCTTATAACCGTCGGTCATCTTTTCGCTCATCTTGATGGCCTGATTGGCGGTGAGATTGGGATTCTCATAGATGATGTAGGGCACCATACTGTAGGCATAGCCCTTGATGATACCGGGGACGATAAACAGCAGCGACCACAGAAAGACGTATAACTCCTTGACGAACATAGTGCCAACCGCCTTGCCGTAGATACGGAAGCCGTCGAAGGTAGCGCCGACAGAGGGCGTTTCACCACGCCAGTAGCGCAGAAGCCACCCGTGACCGCTGACGGTCATCACGTTGCCCAGCAGCAGTTGCCACGCCACACCCACCAACAGCGCAAAAATCAAAATAAAGGACAGGACGGAAACAAACAGCCGATACTCTTCATACGTACCAAAGATGTCCGACCAAAAGCCCTCCCACGAAAAATCAAAGGGGTTCTCCTCCGTCTGGGGATATTCCCCTTGCGGAGCGTCCTCCCACGGGTTGTAGATCCCGTCGCCGTTCTCATCCGGCACCCAGACGTCGGGGTCATTCTCCACGTCGGTGTAAGTAAACTCGTTGTTGCCGCCGATGTGGATGCTGCCGGAAACGGTGTCGGCTACGTAGCCGCCCAGCAGACCCACCAACGCCACCACCAGCACCACAGTCCAATGACTGCGCTTGAGTATGGTTTTGGCGGCTTCTTTGATTCTAGCACGATCAAACGTCATAAGATTTCCTCCTATCACAGGGCATGGCATCATTGGTTAGTGGCGGATGAGGACGATTCTTCATCATAGACGCCTAAATCGTAGCACGATAGTTTACCGGAATTGATAGCCAACCTCTTTAAGTGGTCGTAAGTCCCTGCCATGGTCAAATTCATATACGGCATCACATACGCCACATTCAAGATCCCGGCAGTCAACACACCCAACAGCATCCATCCGATGAAAGACAAGTGCATCATAAAAATATCGCCCTTGTGTCCCATAGTCATCTGATTACTGATTTCTAACGCCCGCTTAGGGGTCAGGTGGGGATTATCACGGAGCAGATAGGGCACCATACAATAGGCGTAGCTCTTCACAATACCCGGAATCACAAACAGCAAGCTCCACAGATACACGGTAATATCCTTAAGAAACATGGTGTTCATCGTCCCCTTATAGTTTTGCTTAAAGGGGGCAAACATCTCTTTCAGGGGCAGCTCTTCGCCGCGATGATGGCGCAGCATCCAACCGGCGCCGCCCACCTTGATCACGTTACCCACGAGGATGGTATACGCAATCGCCGCCAAGCCTAATAGAAAGCCACCCAGCAACACGATTCCCGTCCAATCAGCAGGCATTACACTCAGCACACCGCCCAACAGAGAGTCTGCGTTGCTGGTGTCGCCTCGCTCCAGAGAGACAGGCATACCGCTCAGTAGAGCAGTCAGAAACGCCACCAGCACAACAACCCAGCGAGCACGCTGTAGTTTTGCGCGGGCGTCCTCTTTCAACAATGCGTAATCGAACATAAAAGTCTCCTCCTTTACAGCGGTTTGCCGTTCAGCACGGCGGTGGCGAGCGCGTCGCCGTGATACTCCAGTTTCAGGGAGAAAAAGGGCGCGTCCTCGGCGATCAGCCGCAGGAAAATGCGGTCCCCCTCCCACGCAGGCAGGGTGGGGATACGGTCGTTGTCTACCCACTCCAGCGTGCCCTCGTCGCACTCGATGATCTCCCCCTCGTAGCCGTCGGCGGTGAAGAGGTGCATATACTCCGTGTCCCACTCGTCCGACACAAAGGTGACGATACCACGATAGCAATAGGAGGTGAGGGTCAGCCCCGTCTCCTCATATATCTCGCGCAGGAGGCAATCCTCGGGGCTCTCCTTATCCTCAAAGCCGCCGCCCACGCCGATCCACTTATCTTTATTCAAATCGTTTTCCTTTTTTACACGATGGAGCAGAAGTGTCTGCCCTTTGTCGTTTCTAATGTAGCACAGGGTGGTATTTCGCACGGGAGTCCCCTCCTTTTTCCCCATTATAATAACATTTTTCTGCAAATTATGCAATAGGGGCAGCAAATGTTGATTGACTTAAGAAAAAAAGTGTGCTACAATGAGTAAAACTAAGCAAATAGGAGGGACTTTCCTTATGAAGCGCATTCAGACTCTGGAGACCAAGAACCTGTGCGACAGCGCCAAGAACGGCGGCTGCGGCGAGTGCCAGACTTCCTGCCAGTCCGCTTGCAAGACCAGCTGCGGCATTGC
>JAFQKB010000063.1 GCA_017397125.1 Clostridia bacterium
AAAAATCTTTGATTTTTGACGGAGGGAGAGAGGAAAGGAGCAGAAAATGAAGTTTCGTTATCTCTCCCTCAGTCCTCGCCGTCGCTCGGACAGCTCCCTCGTCAGAGGGAGCCAAGGCCGTTTGTACGCCCATTTATGGGCAGCTAGTAATCGATGCGTGGCAGGCAGGCCAACCTACAGCGCACTTGTGCGTAGCCAGTAGTATTAGGGCTATGCCCGAAAATGAAATACCCCCCGCTATGCGGGGGGATATTTATTGTTTTATTCTTTTACATCCGCCGGCAGGTTTACTTCGCTGTATAGGGTGATGCCGTTGTCGCTCAGTAGCCGGGCCGCCAGACCCATACCGGGTATTTTGGTGCCGGTGTGGGTGCCGTCGTAGATGCGGGTGCTGCCGCAGCTGGGGCTGCCGTCCTTGAGGATGGCGGCGGTGATGCCGTGCTGTTGACACAGCGCCAGCGCCCCCCGGGCGCCACGGGTGTATTCGGCGGTGCAGTCGGTGCCGTCCGCCTCCAATACCTGCTGCCCTACGATCTCGCAGGGCTTGCGGGGGATGGGCAGACCCCCTGCGTGCTCGGGACAGTAGGGGAGAGCCACCCCCTCCTCCGCCAAACGCCGCAGATGGGGCAGGTCGAATCCGCCCCCGTCGTAGCGGCATTGGTGTCCGCACAGACAGGCGCTGATGAGATATTTATACCCGCCCATCAGAAATACCGTACCAGGGAGATAACCTTACCCAATACCACCGCTTCTTTCACGATGATGGGCTCGAACTCCGGATTCTCGGGTTGCAGGCGGATGTGATCCTTCTCCACGTAAATGCGCTTAACGGTGGCCTCGTCGCCGATGAGCGCCACCACCACGTCGCCGTTCTGGGCGGTGTTGGTGCGGCGCACGATCACCACGTCACGGTCCAGGATGCCGGCATTGATCATACTGGTACCCGTCACCCGCAGAGCGAACAATTCGCCCGCCGGATACTGACTGCCGCCGGAGAAGGGGACGTAGTCCTCGACCTCCTCCACCGCCAGGATGGGCATACCGGCGGTGACACGACCCAGCAGGGGCACACGGGTCACGCTCTCACCGGGCAGGCGGATGGCACGGTTGCGGCCGTCCATACGGTCGATGTAGCCGTCGTCCTCCAACCGCTTAAGATAGATGTGGGCGGTGGAGGTGGACTTGATGCCGGTGGCCTCGCAGATCTCACGCACCGTGGGGGGGATGCCGTCGCTCAGCCGCTCTTTTACGAATGCCAGGACTTTTTGCTGCTTTTCATTCAAGGGTTTCATATAAAAACCTCCTAATTTCATTGTTCTGACCACAGTATAGCACATATGTTCGGAAAATGCAAACATTTGTTTGCTTTTTTGCGAAAAAATTTTCATTTTGCGTCCAATTCATAATTTTATTACGGGAAATTCACGATTTCGTCACGGAAATTTCATATTTGGCCGTTATACTGAGCTTGTATTCGGGGGAGCGGTACGGCGCCGCAACCGTTCCGCTCGGTTAGCCCCGGGTACATCCTCCTCTAAACACCCCTCTAACCGGAAAGCCGCCCGACATCCCCTGTCGGGCGGTTTTCGCATTGTTGTCCGGAATTTGGCAAAGTTGTTATTTTTGTTGACAAAGTGTGGGGGTTGATATAGTATGGAAATAGAATCCACACATAGTGAGGAGGAGATTGCATGAAACAGGGTAAATGGACGAGAATAACCGCCGTGTTGTTTGCGGCGGCGATGCTGGTTTCGCTTACTGCCTGCGGCGATACAACCGGCAACCCCACCACCACAGCATCTACGACCACAACTACGACGGCAGAGGATACCACCACGACTACAATGGAAACTACGACGAGTGGCGAATTAAGTGCGGATATGGTCAAGCGTATCAAAGAGGATTGGATGGCTGAGAATCCGGTTTCCGATCGTCGTCCAGAAGAGGATATTATACTAATGTATTACGGCACCTACAACGGCTGTGTAGTCTTGTCTATTTACGATCTTTACTTCTACTATATCGATGAAATTTGGAACGAGAACATTGGCGACGTTGTGTTTCGTGACGTAAGAGCTTATGATTTGTATGTTTGGCGTGATGGCGAGTTTTGCATGCTGAAAGAAGCCTATGCGAAAAATTGGGTAACCAAAGCAGATGTGCAAAATATCGCACATTTATGGAATGAAAAACGACTGTGCAATAATGAGTAAGTTCCAAGTGGTGATTATGGTTTTGATGAAAAAGGTTAGAATTGTGTGCAAGAGGCTTTGGACTTTATTCTTAATATTTGTTCTGTTTTCATTTCCGTACTATCCTGTTTGTTAAGCCGGATCTACGGAAAGCCGCCCGACACCCCCTGTTGGGCGGTTTTCCTTTTTTTCTCTTGACAATGGCGGCGACCTTTGGTATGATTACCTTTGTTATATACTATATAAAGACTGTGAACGAGACAGTAGCGCAGGGGAGAGGCTCCCACAGCGAGTCGGGGACGGTGTAAGCCCGACGGAGTACCGGTGCGTGAAGATCACTCGGGAGTTGCCGGCTGAATGGCGGTTGCCACTAAGTGCGGACGGTTCTCCACCGTTAGCGGGAGGGCGTATGATGGTACGTGGGAATAGGTGGTATAGCGAGGTTTTACTCTCGTCCTGTTTTGCGGGGCGGGGGATTTTTTATTTTTCGGAGGTTTTTGGAGATGTACAAAAAAGTATCGACCAATATGAACTTTGTACAGCGTGAGCGAGAGGTGCTGCACTTTTGGACCGAGAACAAGGTCTTTGAGCAGTCCCTGGAGCAGTCTAAGCAGGGGGAAACCTATACCTTCTACGACGGTCCTCCCACCGCCAACGGCAAGCCCCATATCGGCCACGTGTTGACCCGTGTCATCAAGGATATGATTCCCCGTTACCGCACCATGAAGGGGTATATGGTCCCCCGTAAGGCGGGCTGGGACACCCACGGCCTGCCTGTGGAGCTGGAAGTGGAGAAGCAGTTGGGCCTGGATGGCAAGGAGCAGATCGAGAAATACGGTCTGGAACCCTTCATCGGCAAGTGTAAAGAGAGCGTCTGGAAGTACAAAGAGATGTGGGAGGGTTTCTCCGGCACCGTTGGTTTCTGGGTGGATATGGACGACCCCTACGTCACCTATCATGACGATTACATCGAGTCCGAATGGTGGGCGCTGAAGCAGATCTGGGATAAGCAACTGCTGTATAAGGGCTTTAAGATCGTACCCTATTGCCCCCGTTGCGGCACCCCCCTGTCCAGCCACGAGGTGGCTCAGGGCTATAAGTGCGTGAAGGAGCGCTCCGCCGTGGTGCGCTTTAAGGTAGCCGGCGAGGATGCCTGGTTCCTGGCGTGGACCACCACCCCCTGGACCCTGCCCTCCAACGTGGCGCTGTGCGTCAACCCCGACGAGAGCTATTGCAAGGTGAAGGCCGCCGACGGCCACACCTATTATATGGCCGAGGCTTTGCTGGACCGTGTGCTGGGCAAGCTGGCCACCGACGATACTCCCGCCTATGAGGTGCTGGAGCGCTATGTGGGCCGTGATCTGGAGCGTAAGGCCTACGAGCCTCTGTATCCCTGCGCTAAGGCGGTGGCCGACAAGCAGCGCAAGGAAGGCTTCTACATCACCTGCGACGGCTACGTCACTATGACCGACGGTACCGGTATCGTGCATATCGCCCCTGCCTTCGGTGAGGACGATGCCCAGGTGGGCCGCAAGTATGATCTGCCCTTCGTGCAGTTCGTGGACGGCGCCGGTCATATGACCGAGGACACCCCCTTTGCCGGCCTGTTCGTTAAGGATGCCGACCCCAAGGTACTGGTGGATCTGGACGCCCGTGGTCAGCTGTTTGATGCGCCTAAGTTTGAGCACGATTATCCCTTCTGCTGGCGTTGCGACACCCCCCTCATCTACTATGCCCGTGAGTCTTGGTTTATCAAGATGACCGCTGTGCGTGAGGACCTGATCCGCAACAACAACACCGTTAACTGGATCCCCGAATCCATCGGTAAGGGCCGCTTCGGCGACTGGCTGGAGAACGTGCAGGATTGGGGCATCTGCCGTAACCGCTATTGGGGTACTCCTCTGAATATTTGGGAGTGTTCCTGCGGTCATCAGCACGCGATCGGCAGCCGTGAGGAGCTGAAGTCGATGGCTAT
>JAFQKB010000064.1 GCA_017397125.1 Clostridia bacterium
CGACCGAGCATAAAAATTGGGAGATAGGCAAAAGCCTATCTCCCAATTTTGGTGCGAGGGAGGGGACTTGAACCCCCACGCCATTTGACACACGCACCTCAAACGTGCCTGTCTGCCGATTCCAGCACCCTCGCATATAACAGGATACATTATATCACCACCCCGCCCGACTGTCAATCCTTTTTTCCGTCCTTTCTCTATGAAAAATTCCGCAAAGGGCTTGACAAAAAATCCACAATCCCGCATAATGTAGTAGATATGATCTCTTACGTTTTTCCGGATTGTGAGGTGTCCCCTCTATGGCTAAGGACTCGAATATTTCTCTGCCGGTGATCCGGCGTCTCCCCCGCTATTATCGCTTTTTATACGATCTCAAAGAGAACGGCGTTACCCGCATCTCCTCCCGGGAGCTGTCCCAGCGGATGCGGCTGACCGCCTCCCAGATCCGCCAGGATCTCAACTGCTTCGGCGGCTTCGGTCAGCAGGGCTACGGGTATATGGTGGACCAGCTGTACGAGGAGATCGGTCGCATACTGGGCATGGACAGGCTGACCAAGACCATCCTGCTGGGTGTGGGCAACCTGGGCACCGCCGTGGGCAACCACATCGACTTTAAGTCCCGGGGCTTTCACCTCATCGGCCTGTTCGACGACAGCCCGGACCTGGTGGGCGACACCCGGGCGGATATGACCATCCGCTCCACCGACGAGCTGGAGGCATTCTGCCAAAAGGAAAAGCCGGAGATGGCCATCCTCTGCATCCCCAAGGAGGCGGCGCCCCGCCTGGTAGAGAAGCTGGTGGCCTGCGGAGTGAAGGGCTTCTGGAATTTCTCCCACTACGACATCCTCCACGACTATCCGGACGCGATCGTAGAGAACGTACACATGGGCGACAGCCTGATGACCCTCTCCTATCATATGACCCAAAAAGGCGAATAACCCACTATACGGCGTGTGCGCGGCACACGCCGTATATTTTTTGTGCCGCCGCACAATCTAAGGGCGAGGTGATGGATATGAACGAACAAGAGCGGCCTCTGCCCCATCCGGAGGATCCCGAGATCCGGGTGCACCCGGTGCCCGGTGAGCCGGTGGACGTGTGGGATCAGATCAACAAATACGGCACCTATGAGGTGCAGGACACCACCGACACCGACAACGTATTCCCCTGCATAGGACCTCACGGCAGTGCCAAGGCCTTTCTGCTGCTACCGGAGGATGTTCCGAAAAAGAAAAAGCCGGAGTAAGGTAAACACCGCACAGCCTGGGCTGTGCGGTGTTTGTCCGTTTATTTCACCCGTTTCATCCAATCCAGACTCAGAGCCGGCCACTGGCAGGCACCGGGCAGCCACCCTGCCATAGAGTTGCCGTGCTCCCCCTCGGGGAAGAGATGCAGCTCCACCGGGCGTCCCGCCGCCGCCATCGCCCGGGTCAGGCGGATGGAGTGCTCAAAGGGCACCAGCGTATCGGGGATGGTGTGCCACATAAAGATGGGCGAGGTCTTTTCGGTGATATGCTTCTCCAGAGAGAGGGTATCCAGCACCTCCTGCGAGGACTCCCAACCCAATACATTGCGGAAAGAATCCTGATGACCGGCGTCCGCGTCGGCACAGGTGACGGGATAACTGAGGATCGCGCCGGTGAGACGGGAATCGGTGGCGGGGGCATCGGGGAGATACTGCGCCACGATATCCTCAAACACCGCCATACAACCGCACAGATGGCCGCCGGCGGAAAAGCCCACGCCGAATACGCGGTCGGGATCCACGTGCCACTCCGCCGCATGGGCACGGACAGACTTGATCGCCATCTGAGCATCCAGCATCGGGGCCGGATGGGCATAGGGCTTTACACGATAATAGACGATAAAGGCATTGTAGCCGTTTTCGTAGTAGTACGACGCCACCGGGTCGCACTCCCATTCGCCGTGGATGCAATAGCCGCCGCCGGGGAACACCACCATCGCAGGATGGATCTCCCCATCCTCGTGAAGATAGGCGGTCAACTTGTTCTCAAAGGGGATATTCTCGTCGTACAAGGGAATCTCATTTTCCCAAATTTTCATATCCTTGATCATTGTCAGCACTCCTTTACCAAGCTACATCATTATATCCGAAAAAGTCGTCAACCGACTTATCGTACTGTTTTGCCAACTCCACATCGGTGGGATAGGTGATGATCTCGTTTATGTAAGGATCAAGTAGCGGCAGCACGTGCTCCTCGGTCTCCTTGACGGAGATAGAGGCATCCATATCGATAGCTGTGCCGTCGGCAAACACCAACACATAGGAACCCCGCTCCACCAGCTCATCAAAAGCGTTCCAGCGGCCCTCGATATAATACACCTTGTCAATATCCTCATAGGCGTAAGTAACCGGGTTGGGAAAGGGGAAATTAGCGGCATTGTCGTACACCATCCGGTCGTCATAAAAACGAGATTCCGCCAAGGTAAACATCAATGCAAAGAACAAGCAAACTGCTCCTAACCCACCAAACAGAACGTGACAGAACGTATTCATCCTTTTAGAATTCTCCAGCTCATCCTGTGCCAGCCAGCGTCCAGCATCCTTTGGAAACAGCTTGGGAAACAGCCAACGCCGCAGGCTCATCGCTCCGAACACAGCCGGCAACAGCGGCAATATCGCCAGGAATCCCCACCCAAAGGGGGCGTAGACCGCGCCGGCAGAGACGAGCGCATGCACACCGCCGGTAATGAGATAAAATAATGGCAGCAAAGCAACATAGAGCACACCGACAGCGGGTAATAGTTGCAGACCTTCACGGACACTGTATTGCTGCGCACGCCCCTGCAGATATACGGTGCTGCACGCCGTCGGTAACGGCTTAAAAGTATGCGCCTCCGGGGTCTGCAAAAAGGCGTATAACCGCACAAAATAGGGTTCCAACTGTCCTTTTTCTGCCAGTTTGCCATAGTGCTTTAGCGCCTTTCCTATATCCCCTCGCACAAAAGCCGCATATGCTTCACTCTGGGTAAACTGCACCAGTTGGGCAAAGGTTTCGTAAAACTCCCCCCACTCAGCAAATAAAAACTCCTGCAGCTCTGCCTCCGTAAGATGCTCACGCAGAGGAGCCGTATCCACATTGCCAAATTGGGCCAGCGTAGCGCATTTTTCCGCCAGCCGCTGCTCGTAGCAATCATTATCCAGCGCCAACGCCTCTACTGCGGGCAGTAACTCCCGCACCAGGTCGGATAATACTTCGAAGCTTATCCGTAGTTGTTCGGGAGAATAATTATACGGAAAATAGGAGCTGCGAAAATCGTCCTCTGCCATCAACTCACACAAATGCAAGGACAACGGTCGATTTTTCTGGGGAAATACTCGGACAAACAACGTGCCCACCGGGCACATAAAGCTGTTTTTAGTGGTTAATACGAACTCCAAGCGAGAAAGCCGCAATTCCAGGTGGAAAATGACTGCTTTTTTGCTCTCGTTCACCAGCATCTCCATAGAATCCAGTTCATTTCCCAGTTCTTGGACGCATTTGGCACATTCCAGCGCCATCTTTTGGATCAGTGTCGGCACCATTTTCACATCCTTCTCAACAGTTCGCTCAGGTCGATCAGCCGGGCGGCACCCACCAGATCGCCGCTATGAATAAGCCCGGCGGCGCGTCGGAGCAGATGCTCTGCCATCATCCGGCGATAGGGTCTCCCCTCCTCGGGGGAGAAAAAGCCGCCGTAGATAAGCACCTCATCCTCGCAGGGGGCGGCGGCGGTGTACTCCGCCGCCAGCACGGGATAAAGATGGCGGCCTTTGGTGATCAGGTGCTCCTCTATGATAGAGAAGCCGTGGGTAATCAGCCAGCGGCGCAGGTCCTCGGCACGGGTCATGGGCTGTAGGATCAGCCGCAGACGGGGATCCTGTATGTATGAAACCGCTTTCAGTATGGCGACGATGGTCTCGCCCCCCATTCCGGCGATGGCAATATCATCCACCTCTTGTACCGAGACGGTTGCAAGGCCGTCGCCAAGGCGTAAAGCGATTTCACTTGTCAGCCCGGCGGCGGTCACAGTGTGCCGTGCCGCCTCCAGCGGCCCCGCCCCAATGTCCGATGCGATGGCTGAGGGGCACACACCCGCCTGCACCAGATGCACCGGTAGATAAGCGTGGTCGGTGCCGATGTCTGCCAGGCGGCTACCCTGCCGCACTAAGGCGGCAACAGCGGACAGGCGTTTATCTAACGTAATCATAACTTCTCCTATGTGGAAAAACCGGCAGAGGACATACCTCTGCCGGTTTCTGATCAATTGCCGAAGTGCTTGTTCAGCTTCTCCACCAGCTCATTGACGTCCACGCCATGGACCGCGCAGGCCTGCTCCAGGTTCTCGCTGCGGGCGCCGGGGCAGCCCAGGCAGTGCATACCCATCTCCAGGAAGTAAGGGGCGGTAGTGGCATCGGCATCCAGGATGTTGCCGATGATGCTTTCTTTAGTGATGATCATAGTAAAAACTCCTTTCGCTTGGTACAAATCTATTATAGCATTTTGGGATAAAAATGCAACCGATTTCTATCAGTTGGCGTTCTTTTCCACCGCCAGGGTGACGGTCTCGCCGTTGATGTTCCACTCCTTGACGTAGCCGGCAGTCTCGCCCACTGTCAAGGCAGTGGCCATTACATCGCTGCCGATGGACTCCCAGTTGCGTCCCACCAACTTCTCCACCGCTTCGTTGCCGGTGACATACACAGAGATGGTGTCCATCACCTCAAAGCCGGCCTCCTTACGCATGGTCTGCAGCTTGCTGACGATCTCGCGGACAAAGCCCTCCTCGATCAGCTCGGGGGTCAGGCGGGTGTCGATGGCCACGGTGATGCCCCGGTCGGTGACGGTGTAATAGCCCTCGGTCTGGGTGGTCTCGATGAGCAGGTCCTCGGTGGCCAGCACCACATCGCCAGAGGCGAGACCCAGGGTGATAGCACCCTTCTCGTTCAGCTCGGCCATGGTGGCGTTGCCGTCCAGCTCGGCCAAAGCCGTGCGGATCTCGCCCAGCTGCTTGCCGTACTTGGGACCGACGGTCTTGAGCTGGGGCTTGAAGGAATAGCTCATAAAGGCGGCGGCATCGGTGATGAACTCCACCGACTTGATGTTCAGCTCGTCGGCGATGATGGCGGTGCAATACTCATCCAGAGCGCCCTCCATCTGCACGTACATCTTGCCCAAGGGCTGACGATTCTTGCAGGCGGCGCCGTTACGGGCGGCACGGCCCTGGACCACGATCTGCAGCACACTCTCCATAGCGGCCTCCAGGGCGGCGTCGATGTACGCCTCATTCACCTGGGGGAAGGTGCACAGATGGACGCTCTGGGGAGCGGCGGGATCGTTCTCGCACACCAGGTTGCGGTAGATATCCTCTGCCATAAAGGGGATCATGGGGGCCGCGGCCTTGGCCACCGTCACCAGGGCGGTGTACAGGGTCATATAGGCGTTGATCTTATCCTGGGGCATATCCTTGCCCCAGAAGCGCTCGCGACTGCGGCGGACGTACCAGTTGCTCATCTCGTCCACGAAATCCTGCAGCACACGGGCCGCCTCGGGGATGCGGTAGCCCGCCAAATGGTCGTCCACGGCGCGGACGGTGGAGTTAAGCCGGGACAGCAGCCACTTATCCATCACCGACAGCTTGTCGTACTCCAAGGTATACTGGGAGGCATCGAAATTGTCGATGTTGGCGTACAGCACAAAGAAGGCGTAGGTATTCCACAGGGTACCCATAAACTTGCGCTGGCACTCCTGCACCGCCTTGCCGGAGAAGCGGTTGGGCAGCCAGGGCGCGGAGTTGGAATAGAAATACCAGCGGATGGCGTCGGCACCGTAGGTGTTCAGCGCCTCGATGGGGTCTACGGCATTGCCCTTGGACTTGCTCATCTTCTGACCGTTCTCGTCCTGCACGTGACCCAGCACCAGCACGTTCTTGTAGGGTGCCTTGTTGAACAACAGGGTGGAGATGGCCAACAGAGAATAGAACCAGCCGCGGGTCTGGTCTACGCCCTCGGAGATGAAATCCGCCGGGAACTGCTGGTTGAACAGCTCCTGGTTCTCAAAAGGATAGTGGTGCTGGGCAAAGGGCATAGCGCCGGAATCGAACCAGCAGTCGATGACCTCGGGCACCCGCTTCATCTCGCCGCCACACTCCGGGCAGCGCAGGGTGACCGCGTCGATAAAGGGACGGTGCAGCTCCACATCCTCGGGGCAATCGATGGCCATGGCCTGCAGCTCCTCGCGGCTGCCGATGGCGTGCTGATGGCCGCAGGAGCACTCCCAGATGTTGAGGGGCGTACCCCAATAGCGGTTGCGGCTGATGCCCCAGTCCTGCACGTTCTCCAGCCAGTCGCCAAAGCGGCCCTTGCCAATGGACTCGGGGATCCAGTTGACGGTGTTGTTGTTGCGGATCAGGTCCTCCCGCACGGCGGTCATCTTGATAAACCAGGACTCACGGGCGGAGTAGAGGAGAGGCGTATCGCAGCGCCAGCAGAAGGGATAGTCGTGCTCAAACTTGGGCGCATCGAACAGCTGGCCGCGGGCGTCCAGATCCACCAGGATCTTGGGGTCGGCGTCCTTGACAAACAGGCCGCCGAAGGGGGTGTCTTCGGTCATGTGACCGGCGCCGTCCACCAGCTGGACAAAGGGCAGGTCGTACTTGCGGCCCACCTGGGCGTCGTCCTCGCCGAAGGCGGGGGCGATGTGGACGATACCGGTACCGTCGGTCATGGTGACGTAGCTGTCGCAGGTGACGAAGAAGCCCTCTTTGCGCTGCTTGTCCGCCACCGCCTTGGCGCAGTCAAACAGCGGCTCGTAGGCCTTGCGCTCCAGATCGCGGCCCACGTAGGTGTCCAGCACCTCATAGGCGGGTGCCTCCTCGGTGGCCAGCTTGCCCAGCACCCGGTCCAGCAGAGCCTGGGCCATATAATAGGTGTAGCCGTCGGCGGCCTTTACCTTGCAATAGGTCTCGTCGGGGTTGACGCACAGCGCCACGTTGGAGGGCAGGGTCCAGGGGGTGGTGGTCCACGCCAGGAACCAGGCGTCCTCACCCACCACCTTAAAGCGCACCACGGCGGAGCGCTCCTTGACGCTCTTATAGCCCTGGGCCACCTCGTGGCTGGACAGCGGGGTGCCGCAGCGGGGGCAATAGGGCACGATCTTAAAGCCCTTATACAGCAGCTGTTTGTCCCAGATCTGCTTGAGCGCCCACCACTCGGACTCGATGTAATCGTCGTGATAGGTCACGTAGGGGTCGTCCATATCCACCCAGAAGCCCACGGTGCCGGAGAAATCCTCCCACATGCCCTTGTACTTCCAGACGCTCTCCTTGCACTTGCCGATAAAGGGCTCAAGACCGTACTGCTCGATCTGCTCTTTACCATCCAGACCCAGCTGCTTTTCGACCTCCAGCTCCACCGGCAGGCCGTGGGTATCCCAGCCGGCCTTGCGGGGCACCATATACCCCTTCATGGTGCGGTAGCGGGGGATCATATCCTTGATAACGCGGGTCAGCACGTGGCCGATGTGGGGCTTGCCGTTGGCGGTGGGCGGACCGTCGTAGAAGGTATAGGTCTCCCCCTCCTTGTTGGCCTGCAGACTCTGCTCGAACACCTTGTTGTCCGTCCAGAACTGCAGCACCTCCCGCTCCCGCTGTACAAAGTTCATATTGGTGGATACTTTCTTGTACATCTCATAACCTCCGAAAAAATAAAAATCCCCCGCCCCGCAAAACAGGACGAGAGTCAAACCTCGCTATACCACCTATGTTTGCACGTACCATCATACGCCCTCCCGATAACGGTGGAGAACCGTCCGCACCTAGTGGGTACCCCCATTCAGCCGGCAACTCCCGAGTGATCTTGACGCAGGGCTTCTCCGCCGGGCTCACACCGCCCCCGGCTCGCTGTGGGATCGCTCCCCTGCGCTACTGTCTCGTTCATCGTCTTTATATACTATTTATAGCACACCTATCATACCCCACCCCGCCGAAAAAGTCAAGAGAAAAAAAGGAAAACCGCCCGGCACCGAAGCGCCGGACGGTTTTCCTTTGTTAGAGGGGTGTTTTGAGGAGGATGTACTCGGGTTTTACCGGGCGTTCCGGTGCGGCTCCATCCCGCCCTCCTGAGTACACCCTCAGTATACGGGACAAGTATGAATATTCTGTGTCGAAATCATGAATTCTCCGTAAGAAAATTATGAATTGCGAAAAATTAAAAAAATTTCTCAAAAACGCAAACAAATGTTTGCATTTTTCGAACATATGTGCTATACTGTGTGCAGGAGTATCGAAATAGGAGGTTTTTTCTATGAAACCCTTGAATGAAAAGCAGCAAAAAGTATTGGCTTTTGTAAAAGACCGGCTGGGCGACGGCATCCCTCCCTCCGTGCGGGAGATCTGCGAGGCCACCGGCATCAAGTCCACCTCCACCGTCCACGCCTATCTCAAGCGGCTGGAGGACGAGGGCTACATCGACCGCCGCAGCGGTCTCAACCGGGCCATCCGTCTGCCCGGCGAGAGCGTCACCCGTGTCCCCCTGCTGGGTAAGGTCACCGCCGGTATGCCCATTCTGGCGGTGGAGGAGGTGGAGGACTACGTCCCCTTCTCCGGCGGCAGCCAGTATCCGGCGGGCGAGCTGTTCGCCCTGCGGGTCAGCGGTACCAGTATGATCAACGCCGGCATCCTGGACCGGGACGTGGTGATCGTTCGCCGCACCAATACGGCGCAAAACGGCGACGTGGTGGTGGCGCTGGTGGGCGATGAGGCCACCGTCAAGCGCATCTACGTAGAGAAGGACCACATCCGGCTGCAGCCGGAGAACCCGGAGTATGAGCCTATCCTCGTCAAAGAGGCTGTGGTGCTGGGCAAGGTCATCTCTCTGGTGCGGTATTTCTGATGAAGCAGCCTACCTATCTCATCAGCGCCTGTCTGTGCGGTCAGTCCTGCCGCTACGACGGGGGCATCATTGATTATCCCGCCCTGCGGCGGCTGGTCCGGGAGGGCACCGCCCTTCCCTATTGCCCGGAGTGTGCCGGCGGACTGCCCACACCCCGCAAGCCCTGCGAGATCCTGGGCGACCGGGTACTGGCGGCGGACGGCACCGACTGCACCGCCGAATATACCCGGGGTGCCGCGGGGGCGCTGGAGCTCTGCCGCGCCCACGGCATCACCGCCGCCATACTCAAAGAGGGCAGCCCCAGCTGCGGTGCCCACCGCATCCGGGACGGCAGCCACACCGGCCGCAAAATACCGGGGATGGGGCTGACCGCCCGGCTGCTCAGCGAAAGCGGCATCGCCCTCTACACCGAGGAGCAGCTACCCGAAGGAATTGAAACGTAACAAAAAAAGCCGTCCCCAACCAATGGATGCGGACGGCTTTCGGTTTGTCTTAGGCCAGAGAATACCGGGTGGCATACTCCTTAAAGGCGTCAACAAAGTCCTCGTTATCGTGCTTGACGCCACGCAGATAGGAGTGGACGTCGTATGCGTTGTGCTCGGTCTCGATGATGGCCACCGCCACGTTGGAGCAATGGTCGGACACACGCTCCAGATTGGTCAGCGCATCCGACAGCACAAAGCCCATCTCGATGCTGCACTCGCCCTGACGCAGACGTCGGATGTGGTTGGAGCGGATCGCCGCGATCAGGTCGTCGATGACCTGCTCCAGCGGCTCCACCTGCCAGGCCAGTGCCGCATCGTTCTGCGCATAGGCCCGGTCGGTGATCTCAAGGATCTCCCGGATGGCCTCCACCAACACTCTCAGCTCCCCTTTGGCCTCAGCGGTGAAGGACAGCCCCTTTTGATGCATCTCACGGGCACTGTCGGTCAGATTGAGGGCGTGGTCACCCAGGCGCTCAAAGTTGCCGATGGCGTGGAGCATCTTGGACACCACCTGAGAATCCTTTTCGGACAGGGAGCGGCTGGACAGCTGCACCAGATAGGTACCCAGCTTGTCCTCGTCCTCGTCCAGGGTCTTTTCGGCGGCGCGGATCTCCTCCACCACCGTCTCGTCGTACTTTTCAAGCAGGCCGATGGCACGCATCACATTCGTATGGGCCAGGGCGCACATACCAACGGTGGCCGCGTTGCTCTCGGACACCGCCACGGAGGGAGAATTGAGCAGGCGCTCGTCCAGGAACACACCGCGGGGCATTTTCTCCTCTTTGCCATCCGGCACCACCAGCTTGGCAAGCTTTTCCATCAGCTTGCCCATGGGCAGCAACAGAGCTGCGGTCAGCACGTTAAAGATGGAGTGGCACACCGCCACCGCAAAGGCACTGGCCTGACTGTAGTCGTGCAGGAAACCGTAGATGGCGCCACCCTCGGAAAGCAGAGAATCAAACAGTATAAATGCCAGCAACCACACCACCGTGCCAATGAAATTCATGGCGAAGTGCAGCACCACCACCCGTTTGGCATGGCGGTTGGTGCCGATGCTGGAGAGCAGCGAGGTAACGCAGGTGCCGATGTTGGCACCCATCACCAGCGGAATGGACATGGCGTTGGTGATCGCACCGCTCATAGCAAAGGTCTGCACGATACCGATAGTGGCGGCAGAGGACTGGACGATACCGGTGAACACCGTGCTGATGAGCAACAGCAGCAAGGGATCGCTGTAGCGGATCACCATATCGCCAAACTCTTTGAGCTCGGACAGGGGACCCACCGCATCGCCCATCATCTCCATACCGTAGATCAGCACCGCAAAGCCGATAAACACCGTACCGATGCTCTTGCGCTGGTCCTTCTTGGACATCATCACCATCACGGTACCGATCAGCGCCAGCACCGGAGCAAAGTTCTCCGGCTTGAGCATCAAAACGCCGATATTGCCGCTCTCGATGCCGGACATGGAAAGGATCCAGGAGGTAAAGGTGGTGCCGATATTGGCACCGTAAATGACATACAGCGTCTGGGACATGGTCATCAGACCGGAGTTGACCAGGCCCACCAGCATCACGGTGGTAGCGGAGGAGGACTGAACCGCGATGGTAATGGCAGCACCCAGAATAATGCTGATAAAGGGGTTGGACGTGGCCGTTTTCAACGTGCGCTCCAGCTTTCCGCCGGACATCTTCTCCAGATTGCCGGACATCACGTTCATACCGAACATAAAGAACACGAGACCTACGATCAATCCAATAATAATGGACAACCAATCGGACGCTTGCATGTCTGTAATGCTGATAGGCATAGATTTCAACCTCCAATTTGACGTTCTTCAGTACTGACACGTTTTTGGTTAATATAGAATCGGGTCGATGCCCGTCGTTGTTGCACACAAATGAGGGAAACTCCAAACTACCCCATAATGATTAAATAGTAACACACACCGTGCCAAAATTCAATATTTCCTGCCAAATTTCTCCTTGTCAAATCTCATAAATTTTTCCCACATTTTAATCAAAAAACATAATAAAAGTAAGAGAGCCGGGGCGCATACGCTCCGGCTCTCCGTCTATGTTCTATTAGTCTGCTTTGGCTCGGGCGGCAATGACCTTGTCCGCCACCGGCTTGGGCGCCTCTTCGTAGCGCTCAAAGGCCAGGGTGAAATAGCCACGGCCCTGGGTGGTGGAGCGCAGCATCACTGCGTAGTCACCCATCTCGCCCTGGGGCACCTCGGCCTCGATGCAGGTCAGCTCGTCCTCGGCGGGGTTCATACCCAGCACGCGGCCGCGGCGCTTGTTGATGTCACCCATAATATCGCCGGTATTGTCCGAGGGGACGTATACGGCCAGGTGCATCACCGGCTCCAGCAGGATGGGGTTGGCATCCGCGATACCGGCCTTATAGGCCAGAGAGGCAGCGGTCTTAAAGGCCATTTCGGAGGAGTCCACCGGGTGATAGGAGCCGTCCACCAGGGTGGCCTTGACGCCGACCAGAGGATAGCCGGCCAGCACGCCCTCTTTGGAGCAATCCTGCAGGCCCTTTTCCACCGCGGGGAAGTAGTTCTTGGGCACGGCGCCGCCGAACACCTTCTCCTCAAAGACCAGCTCGTCGCCCTCCCAGGGCTCGAACTCGATCCACACGTCGCCGAACTGGCCGTGGCCGCCGGACTGCTTCTTATGGCGACCCTGGACCTTCACCTTGCGGCGGATGGTCTCGCGATAGGCGACCTCCGGCTCGGTTAGGGTGACCTCGGCGCCGAATTTTGCCTTCAGGCGGGATACGATGATATCCAGATGCTGCTCGCCCATACCGGACAGGATCAGCTCGCCGGTCTCGGTGTTCTTCTCCACCTTGATGGTGGGATCCTCTTCGGCCAGACGGGACAGACCGGTAGCGACCTTTTCCTCGTCGCCCTTTTTGACGGTGTTGACCGCCATGGACAGGCAGGGGCTATCGAAGGGAACGCCGGGCAGGGTCACGGGGCAGCTGGGGGCGCACAGGGTGTCGCCGGTGCCGGTGTTAACCAGCTTGGCCACAGCGCCGATATCGCCGGCGCCGATGAAGGGAGCCTCCTCCTGCTTTTTGCCGCGGACATAGAACAGCTTGCCCAGGCGCTCGGTGTCGCCGGTGCGGCTGTTGAGCAGCGCCATATCCGGCACCACCTTACCGCGGATGACCTTAAAGTACACCAGCTTACCGACGAAAGGATCCACCACGGTCTTGAACACGGTGGCCACGGCGGGAGCGTTCTCGTCCACCTCCAGCTCCACGGCATCGCCGTTGGCGTCGGTGCCGGTCTCGCCGGCCACAGACTCGGCCCAGGGAGCCAGCCACAGCAGACCGGTCAGCAGCTGGTCGATGGCCTCCAGCTCAGCGGCAGAACCGCAGAACACGGGAGCGATCTCGCCCTTACGCACGCCGGAGGCGATGCCGTGGATGAGCTCGTCGGGGGTGAATTCCTCGCCGGAGAAGTATTTTTCCATCAATTCCTCGCTGGTCTCCGCCACCGCCTCGTTCATAGCGGTGCGCAGACCCTCCAGGCGGTGGCCCATATCCGGGATGGGTACCTGCTTCTGCTTACCATTCTCGTAGGTATAGGCACGGTACTCCAGCAGGTTGACGTAACACTCCACCTTGTGGTCCACCACGTGGGGGACGATCATCGGGCAGACCATGGGGCCAAACTTAGCCTTAAGGTCCTCGAACACTTTATAGAAATCCGCGCTCTCGCGGTCCAGCTTGTTAATAAAGAAGATGGTGGCGATGCCTTTTTTCTGGGCGGCGGCAAACGCCTTTTCGGCGCCGACAGACACACCGCTCTTACCGGATACGACGATGACCGAGCTGCCGGCGGCGCGGATACCCTCGCGCAGGCCGCCCACAAAGTCAAACAAACCGGGAGTGTCCAGCAGGTTGATCTTGGTGCCCTTCCACTCCACCGGAACCAAAGAGGTGGAGACCGATACCTGGCGGCGGACCTCTTCGGGGTCGAAGTCGCTGACCGTATTACCATCCGCTACCTTACCCAGACGGTCTGCCTGATAGGCCAGGTAATACATAGCCTCGGTCAGAGACGTCTTACCGGAACCGGCATGGCCGGTCAGCGCCACGTTGCGGATGGTTTTTGCGTTGTAATTTTTCATGGATGCACGCCCTTTCTGATAACCCATCCTCCGTCTTTGGCTAATTCGCATAGCAAAAAGACGGAAAATAGGATATTTTGCACAAAATTCACCAACAGATGTCGTTGGTTTTATACGATTATACTACATCCCGGGCGGTTTGACAACTGTTTTTTAGTAAAAAATTGAAAATTCCGTGATTTTTTGCTTTAAAGCAGAAAACAGGCAGGAAAATATCTCCATATATATAATTTATACATATAGATAAGGCGGCCGGTCCTTCCCTACCCCTACAAAAACGGCGACACAAAATTGTGCATTTCGACAAATTTGGAAAAATCATCAAATCCCTCTTTACAATCACGTGACCGTATGATATAATCATATCAACCTGATTAGGAGGTGGCGTAATGGCTACTACACTTCCGGGGACTACGATCGAAGTCTCCGGTATCCACAAGGGGGTTTCGCGGCAGCTGTTTGACGGCATCTTTGCCGCCGGCGGCATCACTCTGTCCCAGGTGTCGGTGATGACCGACCTGGAGCCCTATCGGATACAGAACTGGGTCAAGCGTGGCTTTGTGTCCCCGCCCCTGCGTCGGCAGTACACCAAAGACCAGTTTGCCCGCATTGTCATCATAAACATGCTGTGCGAGTCTCTGCAGCTGGACCGCATCTGCAGTCTGCTGTCCTATATCAACGGCAATCTCAGCGACGATAGCGACGACGTCATCAGCGACAGCGAGCTGTACCACCGCTATACCGATATGATCGCCGACACCGGCGGCACCATCAGCCACACGTCTATCCGGCAGGCGGCGCACAAGGCCGCCGCCGACTTTACGGAGCCGGTGTCCGGTGCCCGGGAGCGGCTGGAGAAGACCCTGCTGGTGATGGCCTACGCCCACTACGCATCCATCGCCCGGCGCACCGCAGAGGAAACGTTGTCATACCTGCTGTAACCGGCAGAATATAGAGGAGGAATGTATATGTTAGCTTGGTGGGACTCTTTGAGTCTGATATCCCAGATCTTTGCCTGCATCGCCATCCCCACCACGGTGGTGCTGGCCATCCAGACCATATTGATGCTCATCGGCCTGGATACCGACGGCGCCGACGGCGCGGATATATCCATCGACCACGATATCGGCGATCTGGACACGGACGCCCTGGACGTGGATGCGCTGGATACCGGCGATATAGGCGCAGGCATGGATATGGCCGACGGCGTGTTCGGCGAGGACGTGCCGCTGAGCGACCCCGACCCCTCCGGCCTGGACGGTCTGCGCATCTTCTCGGTGCGGGGCATCATCGCCTTTTTGGTGGTGTTCGGCTGGGTCGGTTACGTCATGGATAGCACCGGTGCGGCGCTGTGGCTCTCCCTGCCGGTGGCGGCGGTGTGCGGCATCGGCACCATGGTGCTGATGGCGCTGCTGCTGCGGGCGGTGATGGGGCTGCGCAACAACGGCAACATCAACAACCGCAACGCCATTGGCACCGCCGGCCGTGTGTATCTCACCATCCCCCCGGCCCGCTCCGGCGAGGGCAAGGTGAACGTGCTGCTCCAGGGCTCGTACGTAGAGCGGGATGCGGTCACCGACGAGGACACCCCTCTCCCCACCGGCTCTGAGGTGGTGGTGGTTGGCCTCAGCGGCCAGACCACTCTGGTGGTCAAACGCAAATAAATCCATACTCACCCCGGACAAAACCGGGGTGTGCAGCAAATCCCCTGTCCGCCCACACAACAACGTATTAAATTAATTGGAGGTATGTATTTATGGGTCCCGGTACTATTTTTCTCATCACTGCGCTCATCCTGGTAGTTGTTTCCTTCCTGATCTGGGTGTGCTCCCGCTACAAAAAGTGTCCCTCGGATAAGATCATGGTGGTCTACGGCTCCATCGGCAAAAACAAGGACGGCACCAACCGCAGCGCCAAGTGTATCCACGGCGGCGCCGAGTTTGTCATCCCGGTGTTCCAGTCCTACGCCTTCCTGGATCTGACCCCCATCTCTATCCAGGTGGATCTGAAGAACGCCCTGTCCCGTCAGAACATCCGCATCGACGTGCCCTCCCGCTTTACGGTGGGTATCTCCACCGAGCCGGGCGTGATGCAGAACGCCGCCGAGCGTCTGCTGGGTCTGCAGCTGTCTGAGATCCAGGAGCTGTCCAAGGACATCATCTTCGGTCAGCTGCGTCTGATCATCGCCACCATGGACATTGAGGAGATCAACACCGACCGCGATAAGTTCCTGGCGGCGGTCAGCAGCAACGTGGAGACCGAGCTGAAAAAGATCGGTCTGCGGCTCATCAACGTGAACGTGACCGATATCAGCGACGAGTCCGGCTACATCGCCGCTCTGGGTAAAGAGGCGGCTGCCAAGGCCATTAACGACGCCAAGAAGAGCGTGGCCGAGCAGGAGCGCGACGGCTCTATCGGTGAGGCCAACGCCCACATGGACCAGCGTATTAAGGTGTCCGAGGCCGACTCCATCGCCATCCAGGGTGAGAACGAGGCCAAGATGAAGATCGCCATGTCCGACGCCGCCCTGAAGGAAAAAGAGGCCGAGGCTCTGAAGATCGCCACCACCGCCGAAAAGATCCAGGCCGCCAAGGCTCTGGAGGAGTCCTACGCCGCCGAGCGGGCCGCTGAAGAGGCCCGCCGCTCTACGGAGCAGGCCACCCTGGAGGCAGACATCATCGTGCAGGCCGAGGCCAAAAAGCGGGAGATGGAGCTGGAGGCCGAGGCCGAGGCTGAGCAGATCCGCCGCAAGGCCAAGGGTGAGGCGGATGCCATCTATGCCAAGATGGAGGCCGAGGCCCGCGGTATGGAAGAGATCCTGAAGAAGCAGGCGGCCGGTTTTGCCGAGATCGTCAAGTCCGCCGGCGGCGACCCCGAGGCGGCCCTCAAGCTGCTCATCGCCGACAAGTTGGAGGAGCTGATGAAGGTCCAGGTAGAGGCGGTCAAGAACATCAAGATCGACAAGGTCACCGTGTGGGACAACGGCCAGAGCGCGGACGGCAAAAACGCCACCGCCGGCTTTATCTCCGGTATGATGAAGTCGGTGCCGCCCCTGGAGGAGGTCTTCTCCATGGCCGGTATGCAGCTGCCTGAGATTTTGGGTAAGAAAGCCGAACCCGAGCTCACCGCTGCGGAGTAAAGGTACATACTCCTGAGGTGAACGCTATGCGCAAAAAGATAATGTTTCTGTTTTCGTTTTTACTGTCGCTCGTGCTGTGCGGTTTGGTGCTGTTTGTGCCTATGGGCGAGCGTGGTATGTTGTGGAACAGTCCCTGCGTCAACGCCTACAGCCTTTTCTGCGCAATATTTCTCGTAATAAACACCATCTTGCTGTGCGATATAGTTTTCAGCAAAAAGGGGTCTATTTTCGGTGAAAAGCCCTACACGCAAGAACGGCCGATCATCGAAGAAAAGAAACGGCAAGTCACCGCCGTGGTGATGACCTTCTTTGAGATGCCGCTGTTATTAACGGTCTTTTTTATCAATGACGGTTGGAAAATGGCAGCAGGCTCTGGTTTGTGTCTGGCGGGGTTGTTGCTGGGGTTGCTCATTGGAGAAATGTCTGCCAACAACCTGCGACGCAGCTTTGCCGAGACGGAACAGCGCGAACTAAAAGAGCAACTGCGCAAAGAAGAGGGCTATCGATAAAAAACGCGCCAAGCCCGGGTGAGATGCCTTTGCGGGGCGGTCGAGAACGCCCGCCCCTACGGGGTCTATCCAACCTCGGTGTGTGACCGTAAACGGACAGGTGGGGACACCTGTCCCTACAGAGCCTATCCGACTCGGTGTAACACCGTAGGGGCCGATGCCCACATCGGCCCGGGACGAAAGACCTATCCCCCACACATATTCTATTGTCTCTGTGTCACGATGAAAAGGGCCGCCCGATTCGGGCGGCCCTTTCTCATTGTATGAACGATTATAGATCGCTGAACAGATCCTGCTCGTACTCACCGGCATCGATGAGCTCCTTGAAGCTGGCGACCACCAGAGGCTTATCCTCGGCGTAGGTGACGCCAAACCACTTATCCGGGGTGGGCAGCACTTTGACCGACACCTTGCCCTGCTTCAGCAGGTCACCGATGTGACCGGGCAGCAGGTACTCTGCCTTAAGGGGATTGTTGCCAATGCCCTGCAGGAAGGTGACGAAGTCAGCCTCCAGCATAGGCAGATACGCAGGGGTCAAACCCCAGAAATTCATAGACACAGCGCCGTCGGCGTCCAGAATCTTGTCGCCGGTGGCGGCGCCGCCGTCGGCGGTCTTGACGATATCGCCGGTCTCCACCACGTCGGTGAGATAGTTATCGGCATTGACCTGGCAGACGCCGCGGGTAACGCCGCCGTTGTCGCTGAGGGTGTTCTTCAGCTGGAAGCCGGCCATGCAGAACTTGGTGTCGGCCGCCTCGGTGACCAGGAAGTTGTGCAGCTCCTTGAACGCCACCTTGCCGTAATAATCGTCGGCGTTGATGACCACAAAGGGCTCGGTGAGCAGATCCTTGGCCGCCAGCACCGCCTGACCGGTGCCCCAAGGCTTGCCGCGACCCTCAGGGACGGAAAAGCCCTCGGGCAGAGCGTCCAGAGCCTGGAAGGCATAGCCGACCTCCACGCCATGGGCGGCGCAGATCTTCTCGATGCGGTCGCCGATGACCTCGCGGAAGTCCGCCTCGATATCCTTGCGGATGATGAACACGATCTTGTTAAAGCCGGCCTTGATGGCATCGTGGATGGAATAGTCCATAATGATCTCGCCATTGGGGCCAACCGGGGCCAACTGCTTGATGCCGCCGCCAAAACGGGAGCCGATGCCCGCCGCCATAATCAACAGAGTGGTTTTCATATCTATTTCCTCCTTTAATATAAGTCGATCAAACCAGCTTGTCCACGCAGACACCGCCGTAGGGGCGGATGTTCAGTACGTGGCAGGAGCCCGCGCCAAACACCTGCTCGATGGTGGTCTTGAACTCCTCCAGCTTGTCCAGCGGCACAAAATTCTGGGTGGTGCCGCCAAAGCCGCCGCCGTGGACACGCCAGGCGCCCGCCCCCTCCAGCAGACGCTGGGCCAGGGCCAGGGCCAGGGACATGCTCTGCTCCTTCACGTCGCCGGTGGCGTATACGTTCTGCAGATACTGGAAGGAGGAATTGCCGGAGGCGATGATCCGCTTTTTGAAGCCCTCAAAATCGCCGGCCCGCAGAGCCGCCACCTGCTCCAGCACCCGCTCGTTCTCCTGCAGGAAGTGGATGGCACGCAGCACCGCCCGGTCACCGTGCTGGCGGCGCAGATCGGTGATATTGGCCAGCAGAGCCTCCATGGTGGTCTGGCGCAGCACCGGCACGCCCAAAGAGGCGGCCACCGCCTTCATCTCGCCGGGCACCGCCGCATACTCGTGGGTCAGGTCGGCGTGGTCGCCGCCCACGTCCACGATGCACAGGGCGTGACCGGTGGCGGCAAAGTCCACCTCCACCTTTTCGATGATCGGCTGGGCGGGATCGGCAAAGTCGATGGTGATGATGTTGCCTACAGAGGAGGCCATCTGGTCCATCAGGCCACAGGGCTTGCCAAAATAAATATTCTCGGTGTACTGGGCGATCTGGGCGATCTCCACCGGGCTGACGCGACCCTCGTTGTAGAGGTGATTGAGGATCACGCCGATCAGCACCTCGAATGCGGCAGAGGAGGAAAGGCCGCTGCCCTTGAGCACGTTGGAGGTGGCGTAGGCGTCAAAGCCGCCGATGGCGTAATCCAGATCCGCAAAGCGGGCGGCGGTACCGCGGATGAGCGAAGCGGAGCCGTTTTTCTCGCTCTCCACCGGCAGCAGCTCGGCGGTGTCCACCTCGATGATGGGATAGCCCTCCGACTGCATACGGATGAGGCCGGCGGCGGGTCGCACCACCGCGATCACATCCAGATTGACGCTGCCGGCCAGCACCCGGCCATAGTTGTGGTCGGTGTGGTTGCCGCCGATCTCGGTGCGGCCCGGAGCGGAGAACAGCAGCAGGTCGCCCTCGCCGCCAAAGGTGGCGGCAAAGCCCTCCACCGCGCCGGCATAGCGGGCACGCTGCTGGGCTACGTTGTCCGTACCGTACAGGGCGGCCAGAGCGCCGTCGTAGGCACCGTCTTGAATCTTCTTGAGCAGAGTTTGAGCAGACATATTCATCTTCCTCTCTGTTAGAGTATAATATCCATGATTACATTATATATTGCCGGGACAAAAAAGTACACCCCTTTTATTTGGCATAAGTATGGACAAATGTTGCATTGTGTGGTATACTGTATCCATCAAGACAAAGGAGGGACCCTCTATGGCAAGCGGAAGATATCAATTCCGGGATGCGCTGAAAGAAAACGCCGGTCTGTCGGTGTACAACACCGGCTACGAACAATGCGATAGCAACCACAGTTGGGGTCCCGCCCTGCGGGATCACTATCTCATCCACTACGTGGTGTCCGGCCAGGGCATCCTGCACTGCAACCAGCAGACCTACTCCGTGGGCGCCGGCCAGCTCTTCATCATGTACCCCTCCCAGGTGGCGGACTATCAGGCGGATGCCCACGACCCCTGGCAGTACAGCTGGGTAGGCTTCAATGGCACCGACGCCCGGCGTCTGGTCAAGTTGGCGGGCTTTTCCCGGCAGCAGCCGGTGCTGGCCAGCGACGACCCGGAGCGCACCGCCGCCCTGCTGCGCCGCATCGCGGACGCCAGCGGCAACACCCCGGCGGCGGACGCGGAGATGGCGGGCTGTCTGTACCTCTTTTTGGCCCATCTGATCCGGATGAACCGCCAACGTCCCGCCGACGACACCCACCAGACCTACGTAGCCAACGCCCTGCGGTACATCCAGTACAATTACGCCAACGACATCGGCGTCACCGACATCGCCCGATACGTAGGTATCAGCCGCAGTCAGCTGTATCGGGCATTCCTACAGGATTTCGGAGTGTCCCCCCACAACTATCTGCAGACCTACCGCATCAACGAGGCCTGCAGCCTGCTGCACGACCCCTCCTATTCTGTGGCGGAGGTCGCCGGCTCAGTAGGTTTCAACGACCCGCTGTATTTCTCCCGGGTCTTTAAGTCCATCAAGTCCTGCACCCCCTCCGAATACCGTAAAAACAACACCTAAAAAGGAGCGATACAATATGCTGCAGACACATCCGGCGGTCTTTGCCGTAAACGATACCTATCAGATTATGGTGCCCGTGAAAAAGGAATGCCTGATGTGGGTGCAGGTAGGCGACAAGACCTACTACGATGCCACCTGCGGCATTCTGCGCTCCCTATCCGAGATGCACAGCGTGACGGTGCCCATGGCGGAGCTGGACGCCGCCGGCGGCTACACCGTCTGCATCCGGGAGGTATATAAGCGGGGCTCCTGGTGCTCCGAGACCGCCACCGAGGTGCTGACCTACCCCTACACCTTTACCCCCGTGCCCCCCACCGACGCCCGGGCCTATTGCATCTCCGACGCCCACGAGCGGGTGGAGGAGCCCATCCGGGCGGCAGAGGCCTTTGGTGCGTTTGATTTTCTCATTCTCAATGGCGATCTGTCCAACTGCTGCGACGACCCGGCTGTACTGCTCAACACCTACCACATCAGCTCCCGGCTGACCGGCGGCACCAAGCCCATCGTCTTTGCCCGGGGCAACCACGACCTGCGGGGCAGTCACTCCGAGATGACCGAGACATACACACCCCACAGCCGCAGCGGGCACACCTACTACACCTTCCGCTTCGGCACCCTGTGGGGGCTGGTGCTGGACTGCGGCGAGGACAAGCGGGACGACCACATCGAGTGCGGCAACGTATTCTGCTGTCGGGACTTTCGCGAGCAGGAGACCGAGTACATCCGAGAGGTCATCGCCCGGGCCGAACAGGAATACGCCGCCGAGGGTGTCACCACCCGGGCAGTGATCATCCACTATCCCATCTCCCACCACCTGTGGCCGGACTATGAGTTCGAGCCGGACATTTTCCGGGAGTGGTGCCGGCTGCTGCGGGAGGAGGTTCGCCCTCATATCATGATCTGCGGACACATGCACATCTCGGACGTATGGAAACCCGGCGGACCCCAGGACTCCTTTGGCCAGCCCTGCCCCATCGTGCTGTCCGGCGTGCCCCGGGACGGCTATCACGCCGGCTGCGGCTACGAGTTCGGTGATACGGCGATCCGTGCCACCCACACCGACAGCAACGGCGAGATCCTGCAGCAGACCGCCATCCTGCCCCACGGGATGCCCAAAAAGGATTTCTAAGCCATATGTGACAAAGGGCGCTCCGCTGCCACCAATGCGGGTATAAGCTTCTCCTTGAGGAGAAGCTGTCACCGCAGGTGACTGATGAGGTGTAGCCGTCCGCAGACGGCGTTATTCTCTTACCACCTCATCCGACCTCGTCGGCTTTTGTACTAACCTGGGAATATGGCGATAGACATATTCGAGAGACGAAAACGCGATTCGTAATTCGAAGCATCTAAAAGCCGCCTCGGCCACCTTCCCCTCGAGGGGAAGGTTTTGCCTTCTTTACGCCTCGCTAAAAGTTATTTTTCTCTCCGGTAAAACCGAAGGTTGCCTTTATTGCAAACAAGACGCCTAAACAAAACCTCTGCGACGGGCCAGCCGGCCATCGCAGAGGTTTCTTTATTGCTTTTCGATAAATATAGACAAAAATATACACCGCGCTTTGTGCAGAGTGACAACATTATTGAAATTCGCACGGTAATTATTGACAAACAATAAATATTGGGCTATAATCGCTCTATCGAGCATCCGTGTGCTCCCAAAATCACTGCGCAGGCAGGAGGTATCCGCTATGGAACAAAACCAGACCCACCCCACCGGCACACCCTCTCACGAGCAGCCGGTATACACATCCCCCGCACCGCCCCAGCCACCGGCACAGAAAAAGCCGACTGTTCCCTCCGACCGACGGGACAGCATCCTGGCGGCGGTACTGCTGGCTCTATCGTTGCTGTTTGCCAATTTCTCCCTCTACGGCGGATTTCGGCTGGGCTATGCCATCGGCTTTTTGGCGGTGCTGGTGTGCGGCGCCGTGTACCTGAGCCGGCGGCTGCGCCGCCCCACCCTCTACGGCGCCTTCTGCCTGACGGCGGCGGTGGCCGCCCTGGGCATTTTCCTGTGGCACGCCGACGGCGCTATCCGTTTTTTTGCCGTCTGCGGTATGACCCTTTTGTCCGCCCTGGCCCTGCTGGACGCCTCCGGCATCGCCCGCCGGGACGGCGGCACCATCGCGGTGGTGGCAGACATTGCCCGCCTGCTGTTTGGCCGTCCCTTTGCCCATCTAGGCAAAGCCATCCCCGCCATCTTCTGGGTGAAAAAGGGCGACGCCGTCGAAAAGCGCCGCTTTGGCGGGGCGCTGCTGGGTCTGCTGTGCGCCCTGCCGGTGCTGCTGGTGGTGGTCCCCTTATTGCTGGAGGCGGACGCGGCCTTTGAGGGGCTGCTGGAGCACACCATTCTGGACAATCTGGGCGAGATCTTTGTGTCCGTGCAGGTGGGTGTGCCCCTGTTCATACTGCTGTTCTCGCTGCTATTCGGTCTGCGGCACGACCTGCCGGAAAGACCGGCGGCCCAGCCCGCCCAACGGCACGGGGTATCGGCCATGGCGATCAACGCCTTTCTGGGCACCATCAGCGCCGTGTACGTGCTGTATCTTTTCTCCCAGCTGGCCTACTTCTTCAGCGCCTTTTCCGGCATTCTGCCGAAGGACTACACGGTGGCTCAGTACGCCCGGCGGGGCTTTTTCGAGATGTGCGCCATCTGCGCCATCAACCTGCTGATGGTGGCGGTCTGCCTGGGTCTGTCCCGCAAGCAGGAGGGCAAAGCGCCCCTGTCCACCCGGCTGGTGGCGCTGTTTGTTCTGCTCTTCTCCCTGGGTCTGGTGGCCACAGCCCTCTCTAAGATGGTGCTGTACATCGGCTCCTTCGGCATGACCCGGCTGCGTGTCCTCACCGGCGTGTTTATGGTGATGCTGGCCGCGGTGCTGCTGTTCGTGGCGATACGGCTGTTCTGGATGCGCTTTTCCTATATGCGGGCCGCCGTGGTGGCCATCGCGGTCATCGGTCTGGCGGTGGGCTACGTGGACGTAGACACCTTTATCGCCCGATACAACATCCACGCCTATGAGCAGGGGCAGATCGAGGAGCTGGACGTGGGGCACCTGACTGAGCTGTCCGAGGGTGCCGTCCCCTATCTGGTGGAGCTGTGGGAGAAATCCCCGTCCGGCGAGGACCATCACCACACCCTGACCAACTATCTGTGGGAGCAGCTGGAGGAGTATGGCCACATCGATTGGGACAAGGAAACGGACGCCTATTTCTTCACCCCCGACCCCGCAGAGGATTTCCGTAAATTCAACATAGACTGTCTGCAGGCACGCCGGGCGGTGGTGGAACGGGCCGACGCCATTCTGGCAGCCATGCAGTATTACATCGACCAAGATCAGAACGACCACGACGACTATGACAACCGGCCCGCCGGCAACCCGGATGCGGTCCATCCCCTGCGCAACGGTCTGCTGGCCGACTATATGGGAGACTACTATGAGAGCCACCTGGTGGAACGGCTGGGGGACGTGGTGCTCTCCACCGGAGAAGAGGCCTCTTTCTATCACGCCTATCATCCCAACGCCTTTGCCGACCACGTGGTGTACGAGCTGGGGGATCTGTATCTCATCCCCCACTGGGTAAGCAAGCCATATGAGCTGGGGCTGTACGTAGTCACCGACGAGCAGGTGTATACGGTGGAGGAGGCCCACACATACGGACTGGTGGCAACCAACGATATCCGCTATATGCTACCCGGCGAGATGCTGTATGAGGTGCCCTATGTATAAGCCGTCCCGGCGCCTGGGGTTTCTGGCCGGTGCGGCGGTGCTGCTCATCACCGAGGTGCTGATCGGGCTGTACGTGCGTGACGGCTTTGTGCGGCCCTATCTGGGGGACGTGCTGGTGGTGGTGCTGCTGTACTGCCTGGTGCGGGTGGCGCTCCCCACCGGCGTCCGGCTGCTGCCGCTGTATCTGTTTCTGTTGGCGGCGGCGGTGGAGATCGCCCAATATCTGGACATTCTCTCCCTGCTGGGGGTGGGCGCCGGCTCTCCCCTGCGGGTCGTCTTCGGCACCAGCTTCTCCTGGGCGGATATGCTGTGCTATCTGGCCGGGGCGGCGGTGTGCGCCGGTGTGGACCATTTACTAAAGCCAAAACGATCGTAAGCAAGAAGCGGTGTGCCGTCACGGCATACCGCTTCTTATTTATACTCTGTAATTATTCCGGCACATAGATGGGTGGATAACCGCAATCGTATATCTTCCAACCGGATTCTTTGCTTTCCATCACCAGAATGTACATATACTGGCGCGATACTTCTTCTCCCTTTTGCCCCCATGCATTGTCCTTTTCACACCGTACGACATCTGCCGTCTGCACATAACAACACGCATAGTAGTCTTTGGACAGTTCTTTCAGATCTTCTCGTTCGGACTCTCGCAACTGATCCTTTGAAACCTCTTCGCAATGGTTAAGAGCTATCAACGTGATCGGCTGCTCTACCCTGTTTTCGATCTCATAACGGGGAGAAAAATAGGTTTTCTTATTCGTGGCGGGTGCATCTATCTCATCGTAGTAGGCGCGCACAACGTCTGCAGCCGTCTGACCATTGGCGTCCTGCCCGCCATAGCGGGCAGACCGACCGCAGCCACCCACACACAGTAGAATAGCAATACCGCACAATACAATGCAAACGATCCTTTTCACAAGCACACCTCCTACAACAAAACGAACAGGTGTTTAAAAACACAGTGAAATCGCACAGATCACCTTGTTCCGTATTTATTATACTAGCATTTGTTAGAAAAATCAATATCATCTTTTTTTTGCAAAATCACTAAACCACATTGGCGCAGAATCACTCCACCCGCTGTAATTCCTCCCGCAGGCGGCGGATGATGCGCTTTTCCAGCCGGGATATGTAGGACTGGGAGATGCCCAGCCGGTCCGCCACCTCCTTTTGGGTGTGCTCCTGCTCGCCGCAGATGCCAAAGCGCAGCCGCATGATCTGCTGCTCCCGGGGGGACAGCCGCGCCACGCACAAAAGCAGCTGCTGCCGCTCCGCCTCCTGCTCCAGGTCCCGGTGCACCACGTCCGGGTCGCTGCCAAGCACGTCGGACAGCAGCAGCTCGTTGCCGTCCCAGTCCACGTTCAGCGGCTCGTCGATGGAGATCTCGCTGCGCCGCTGGGCGTTTTTGCGCAGATACATCAGTATCTCGTTTTCAATACAGCGGGAGGAGTAGGTAGCCAGCTTGATATTCCGGTCCGGGCAGAAGGTCTGCACCGCCTTAATGAGGCCGATAGTGCCGATGGAGATGAGATCCTCCACCCCCACGCCGGAGCTCTCAAACTTGCGGGCAATGTACACCACCAGCCGCAGATTGTGGGTGATGAGCGCGTCCCGCGCCCCCTCATCCCCCCGGGCCAGGCGGTCGAGAAGTCCCCGTTCCTCCTCGGCGGTCAGCGGCGGCGGCAGCACCTCCGCCCCGTTGATGTAATGCACCGGCTCCCCGGAAAACAACCGCCAGAACAGCCGCCACAGCCGAAAAAAGAATCCATACAGCATACTCGTCGTCACCTTTCACATCAATTCTTCGCCCAGGGCGGTGCCCATCAGGCCCCGATACTCGCCCCGGCCCAGGCGGTGGCACACCGCCACGTAGCAGGCCGGCAAGGGGCGCCGCCCCTCCCGGGTGACCACCGCCGCCTGCCGGGGCATAAACGCCGGCAGCAGGCCGCCGCCCCGGAGGGTATCGTAGGGCACCAGCCGCCAGCCCGCCTCGCTGTGGGCGGGCATCTCCTCCACCGAGGGCGGCACCGCCAGCAGCTGCTGTGCCACGTCCCGCTCCACCACCAGCACCGGCCGGCCGGAAAAGGGCTCCGTCAGGTGGTTGCCGCTGTCGTACAGGCAGGGGAACTCCACGGTTTTGTCCCCGTATTGCAGCCACACCCGAAAGGTGTGCCCGGCCGGGGCACGGCGGCGCATCCAGCGCTCGGTCAGCCACAATAGCCCATAGCACAGGACCGACAGCGCCACCAGCAGCAGCGGAGGCAGAGAATAGTACACCACGCCGTTGAACACGTAAAAGCCCCGGGGCGCGACAAAAAAGTAGAGCGCACCGCACAGACCCGCCAGCCCGGCGGAAAAGCCAAACAGCAGAAACACCCGGCGGGCCAGCTGGCGCCACCCCTGCCACCGAAAGGCCACCAGCACCATACACAGGGCGGACAGCAGCTTGACGGTCAGGGACAGCCACACCGGCAGCGGCGGCAAAAACAGCACAAAGCAGGTGGCCGCCCCCACCAGCGCCCCCACCGCCAGCCGCCAGGGGCGACCGCCGCCGCCCAGGCTGCGGCGCACCCCCAACAGCAGCAAAAAATCGATCCACCAGTTGAGGGCCAGCAGTATATCCACATAGATCACCATGCGCTTCACATCCTTACCCGGTCATTATACCCCTATGACCCTGTGGCTTTTTGACGAATTGTGGGATCTGTAAAAAAAGGGACAGGCGCAGGGCCTTGTTTTCCCGGACAGAATATGGTATACTGAAAAATAACCTAAATTCTTTGCCCCCAACCCGCCTTTTACCGTTTGTATGCCGGTTTTCGGGATACACTAGCGGCAGAGGTGATACCTGTATGCACGAAAAACCATCGCCCCGGGTGCTGTGGTCCTGGGCGGCCGCGGCACTAACGGCGGCTATCCCCCTGGGGGTGGGCTCGGCGCTGCTGGCCCGCTATGGCGCCCCGACCCCGGCCCTTTTGTTCACGGCGCTGTGGGTGGGGCTGATGCTGCTGACACTGTGTGTCTATCTGCCCCTGCGGCGGCGGAATCTATCCTTTTCTCTGGACGAAAAGCGGGTGTGCGTCACCGGCGGGGTAGTGTTTATCACCGCCCGGTATATGGACACCCGCGCCGTGCGGCAGGTGACCCTGCTGCAGGGGCCGGTGGAGCGGCTGTGCCACACCGCCTTTTTGCTGGTGAGCGCCACCGGCGGCTATCTGCTCATCGAGGGCCTGGACAGCGACCGGGCGGCGGAATGGTGCCGCCGTCTCTCCCCCTCATGACCCGGCCCCGGCGGGAGCACCCGGCGGCCATCCCGGGACACTTTCCCCAGTATCTGCTGCTCTTACTGCTGCCGCTCGTCCGGGGCGTGCGATACATCCGCATCTCGGACGGCTTTCCCCGGTGGCTGCGGGGCACCTGGATCGACCTGACGGCGATCGGGCTGCTGCTCCTATTGCCGGCGCTGGCCTGGTGGCGGCGCACCTATGACCTGACCCCGGAGCGGATCCGGCTGCGCCGGGGGCTGATCTGGCGGCGCACCACCTATATCCCCCTGGGGCTGGTGACCACCCTAACGGTGGAACGCCCGCTGTGGCTGCGGCTGTTGGGGGCCGCCCGGGTGGCGGCCGACACCGACGCCGGCAACCATCGGATGGCGGACATACGCCTGACGGTGGGTAAAGCACGGGCCGGCCTGTTTCTGCCGGAGACCGGCGAGGGATACACCCTGCCCATCTCCCCGGGGCGGGTGTGGCTGCTGGCCCTGCTGGCCTCCGACTCCCTCAGCGGCGTTCTGCTGCTGGCCACCGTATTCCGTCAGAGCGGTATTCTGCTGGGAGAGGGCCTGCAGCAGACCCTATTGGACAATCTGGAGGCCGCCGCGGACGCCATCGCCGTCATCCCCCGCACCGCCGCCCTGCTGACGCTGGTGCTGCTGGTGGGCTGGCTGGTGGGGACCGGACGGCATCTGCTGCGGCACCTGCCCTTTTCCGTGTGCCGGCACAGAGACAACCTGACCCTGCGGGCCGGGCTGCTCTCCTACCGTACCCACTGCTGCGCGGTGAGCGCCATCAACTACGCCGACCGCCGCCAGACCCTGGCGGCCTATCTGCTGCGGCTGCACACGGTGTACATCAGCTGCACCGGCTACGGCAAGGACAAAAACACCCTGGCGGTGCTGCTGCCCCCGGCCCGCCACCGACAGAGCCACCGAGAGCTGCGGACGGTGCTGCCCGCCCTTGCCCCGGCGCGGATCACCCTGCGCCCGGTCCGGGGCGCGCTGCTGCGCTATATCCGGCTGCCCCTGCTTCTGCTGGCGGCTGTGCCCCCGGTGGGGCAGACAGCGCGGGTGCTGTTTCCTCTGTGGCGGGAGCTGATCACCTATCTGTGTCTGATGGCGGTGCTCCCCTGTCTGTGGCTGCTGACGGTGCGTGTGCTCGACCGCTGCACCGCCGGACTGGGGCACGCCCACGGCCGCTACACCCTCTGCTATTCCCGCCGCCTGACCCTGCACCGGGTGACGGTGCCCGACCACAAGGTGGCGGCGGTGCATGTCCGCCAATCCCTGTGGCAGCGGCGCCGGGGCACCTGCGACGTAAAGGTGTACAGCTATCACGAATTCCGCCATCCCCACCGGGTGCGCCACCTGCGCCTGGAGGACGTACACAAGCAACTCGATATCACAAACTAAGGAAGTGTCACACTATGGAAACCATCCGCACCGACCAACTGGTCGCACAGCAACTGAACGTGGACGTCAATACCGCCGCCGCCCTCATTATGGAGGGGCGGATCTGGATCGGCCACGTGCCGGCGGAGAAGCCGGGCACACCCCTGCCCGCCGACACGGTGGTCACCTGCCGGGAAAAGGCCAAAAAATACGCCAGCCGCTCCGGGTATAAGCTGGAAAAGGCGCTGGCGCACTTTGCCATCGACCCCACTGCCCTGACCGTGTGCGATATCGGCGCCAGCAACGGCGGCTTTACCGACTGCCTGCTGCAGAGCGGCGCCCGGCGGGTGTTTGCGGTGGACGTGGCCTATGGCATATTGGACTATCGGCTGCGCACCGACGACCGGGTGACGGTGCTGGAGCGCACCAACGCCCGCAACCTGACCCCGGAGCAGCTGGGGGACACCATCTGCGATATGGCGACGGTGGACGTGTCCTTTATCTCGCTGAAAAAGATCTATCCCGCCATTCATCGAGTGCTAAAAGAGGGCGGCGAAGTGGTCACCCTCATCAAGCCCCAGTTCGAGGCCAAGCCCAAGGAGCTGGGCAAAAACGGCATCCTGCGGGACCCCGCCGCTAGCCTGCCGGGGCTGATGGCAGACCTGTTCACCTGCGCGGCGGAGAATGAGCTGACCCTGCTGGGGCTGACCGTCTCCCCCATCCACGGCCAGAACGGCAACGTGGAGTATCTGGCCCACTATCGCCACACCGCCCCCACCGAGGAGGAGATGGCGACCTATCCTGCGATGATCGAAGCGGTGCTCGAATTACAGCCGGACGTGTAAGAAATATAAGAATAAATCTCCAGCATAGCTGGAGCCCAATACGAGCAAAACTCTATGACACAAGCGGCGCACAAGTACGCTCAAATTTCCGACGCTTGCATACGCAAGGTTAGTAAACCACCCCAAAGGCCCCCTTTAGGCACGGGAGGCTATAGAACGCTATAAACGAAAGCCGTCGGCTATTTTGCCGACGGCTTTCGCTTTTTATGTACGAGGTATCGTCTTTGGTTGTTGGGCTTGCGCCAATGCATGCGCTTTTGTTAATGAGTAATGCGATTACTCATAATAAAAATGGATCGTGTCGTTATCGTAATCGTACTCAACGCGAGGGAGTTCACCACCAAAAACATCTTGCACCTTAAATCGCGCAAAACTGACCTCCACGATTATATCTCGGTTGGAAACTTCCGAGAATGTGCTCCCACCAATCATAGCAGGTTTGTTACCGTTAACCGTGCCATTGGAAAGATCTATCCACATTTTTTCTTCGCCTTCATAATAGAAGCGTCGAATACTGTCACCTTCCTCCTGCACAGTTGCACCGAACGCAACCAACAGTTCGGTCAACGGCACTTCTCCGTGATGATATTGGATCAATACCGGAAGGGTGGTCTGAACCGGCTTGCCGTTTACAAGCAACAAAGCCTCTCGTAGACTGTATTTTTGCCGATAAGATGCTTCATCATAACAAGTATACTTGTAGGTGTAGCCGCTTATATTATCAAAAGAGCCTTGATCGGTTTCGATCACTATAAATGCGTTTTCCTCCGTCGTTTTTACCCACATAGTGATAGGAGAAAGCGCCGCTTCAAAAATAACAGCTCCCTCCACTTTTCCGGCGATGTCGTTCTGCGATAAAAATGCCTGAATCGCTTCCTCATCTTGAGCGAAAGAAAACAGAGTGTTGTTAACTGGGAAACGGGCATAACTGTACCTAAAGTATACACCTCGCGAGCTATATATCTCCTTGGTGCCCTCCACAATCCAACCATATTCCGGCTGTTGCAAAAAACGTTGAAACTCTTCCCGGTTGATTTTAATAATCGAATTGTTTTCCGAAACAGGAGGTATGGACATACTTGCTACCGTGCGGTTGGCCGTCGTCGTAGTGACTTTAACTACCGTTTTTGTTGTAGACGTCGCGGTGGTAGTCGTGGTTGTAGTTGTGGTCGTCGTAGCTGTAGTACCGGACGTGGTGGAAGTGGGCTTGGTAGTGGTGGTAGACACCGTCGGCGTGGAGGAAAGCGGAGTGATGTTTTCCGCCGTCACCTGCGGCGGATTGCTGTTGGCCACCAGATCGCTGTGCATAATGCGGTACTCGTCCCCCACCCGGGGATTCAGCTCCGGATAGTAATAGGCAAAGTACACCCAGACCTGGTCAAACTTATCCTTATCGTAGCACTGCATCAACATCTTCTCGCCGGCCACCTGCAGGACCTTGCCCGTAAAGACGCCATCGTCGTCATCATCCGGGCCGCCCTCCAGATCGGCATAGCCGCTCATCTCCATGGTGATGGCGTACACCTCCATGGGGTCGCCCTCCACCGGCCAGCCATCATAGCCCACGGTCACTGTGGCACCGTCCGACGGCACCGAGCCCACGTAAAACCGGGTATACACCTTGACCGTGTCCCCCAGATCCTGGTCGGACTGGGTCACCTTGAGCAGGAGATAGTCCTCCGCCTTATTCCAGCCCGTCATGGTGCCGGTGACGTGGGCCTGCACCGCCGACGCGGAGCCGCTCAGCCTGAGGCGCAGGTCGAAAAAGTCTATGTCCTCTTGGGTCAGGGCGGCCACACGGCTGCCATCATACAGCACCTTGCCCGACCAATCCAGATAGTAGGTGACGCCGTCCCCCAGACGGAAGCAGGCGTCGTACTGCAGGTTCCGGTCCAGCAGCGCGTCGTCCATCCATTTCAGGCGGTCCACCATCTGCTGCAGCTGATGTTGATCAGCATCCGACAGCCGCCAGCGGGACATGGGATTGGCCTTGCTCAGATCCCGCACCGGCTGGGTAAAGGCCTGGAAATAATAATCCTCCGGGATGGTCTGGCGCACCTGGGCCTGGACGGTGTCGGCGTTCTTGACTGCCGCCTTGTCCACCTTGGCCAGCATAAACCACTGGCCCAGGGCAGCATCACCGGATTGAGGCTCGTATACGTCCACCTCCGCCAGCAGAATGCTCTCCCGGCCCTGTTCCTTATAATAGCTGAGGTTGACGATCTGAGGGGTCACAGAGCAGCTGCCGGCGGAATAATACACCGCCAACACGCTATAATCCGCAAAAAAGGCGTCGTCCAACCCCTCCAGCCGCTCTCTGGGGGTGGGAGCATCCCACTCGGGGTCAAAGTTCAGCAGATCGCCGTATTCCGCTAAGAAAGCGTCCACCTCCGCCGGGGAGGTCAGGGCCAACACAGGCAGATTGCCGCTGGGCACGTCCTTATACAGAGCGTCCCGCTTATCCTCCGGCAGATGACTCATGCCGGATACGGTGACCAGCGGCTCAAAGTATTCGGTGCGCCGGTCGATCTTGGGGGTGAAGCGGACGCCGTCCACGATAGCGGAGGCACCCATCCCCTCCAAAGTAACGGTGGAGCCGGCCCTATCAAACACAAAGGCGTCTCCATCCCGCCGGAAGGTGAGGGTTCCCCCCGCCACCGACAGGTAGAGGTATCGCTCCTTGAGGGTATAGGTGCCCTCATACGGAAATGTGCTGGACAGAGAACTGGTGCAGAAGAGACATTCGTTGCCGTCCCGCTCCAACTTCATATAGGCGAGATTGTAGCAGTAGGTGTCGTATTGCTTGCCTTCTATACCAAAGTTTTTCTCCGCCTGGCGTAGACATTTGGCTTTCAAAAGCGCAACCAAATCCGCCGCCGGAAAATCAAGGACTTGAGAATGATAGGCTTCCGGGAACTTGGCTTGGAGGTCCTTTGCATAGTCTGTGCCGGGCACCCAGTACTCCAACAATTGGTAAGCTTTCCCTTTCTTTTTAACCGTAATAGCTGTAGGCAGGCAGCTACCGCTACGTTCTATCAATTCGCCCTCCGCATAGGCATATTCGTGATAATAGACCAGTGCATAAACGGTGATGGTTCTACCCTTTTCCTCCGTACCAAACACTTCGTGAGCTTCACACGCAAAAATACCATCGCCGGTTTCCTTTTTGTTATGCTCCAGAATCACCTGGGAGATATAGTTGTCCAGGTCCTCCGGCATCTCGGTCTTTGGATTGGTCAGCAGGCACACCGCCGCCACGATCACCGCCACCGCCGCCACGATCACGAGCCAGAAGGCGGGCTTTTTGTAATGCAGTACGGATTTGATGCGGGCCTTGACCCCGGTCTCGCCAAAGGCCAGCGGGCAGGCGGACACCAGCCGCCGGGGCGCGCTGCAGGACAGCAGGGCCTCGGAATAAGCCTTGCGCTGGTGGGCATCCATATCCCGGACCACCTTTTCGTCGCAGGCGGCCTCGATATCCCGGCACAGCAGAATATACGCCACCCACAAAAGGGGATTGAACCAATAGACGGTCAGCAGCAGAAAGCCCAGGGGCTTCCACCAATGGTCCCGGCGCTTCAGGTGGGCCTCCTCGTGGGCCACCACGCTGACCATCGCCGCCCCGTCCAGAGACGAGGGCAGATAGATGCGGGGACGGAACACACCCAGGATAAAGGGGGTGGCGATGTGGTCGCACTGGCGGATGTTCCGCTCCAGATGCACCGACTCCCGGACCTTATACCGCAGCCGCAGGGTGGACACCAGCGCATAGATCGCCATGGCCACCATGCCCGCCACCCACACCAGGGCGGCGATAAAGGTGAGGACCTGGGTAGGATTGACGCTGTTCATCGGGGTGGGAGCCAGGCTGCCGGACAGCACCGGGTTGATGACGCTGTCCACCACCGGCACGCCGCTGTCGATCACCGGCGTTTCGTAGAAGAAGGTGTCCGGTGGCACGGTCTCGGCGCTGGGGATCAGGCTGAGCACACTCTCAATGGAGAAGGGGCACACCAGCCGCACCGCCACCAGCACCCACAACAGACAGGTCAGCCACTTGGGCGCCTTTTTCAGCAACAGACGCAGCACCACCACCGCCAGCACCAGCCAGCCGGCGGTAATGCTCATATTGAACAGATGCAAAAAGACGTTCTCCATACTCAACCCTCCTCGTATCCGTCGATGAGGCGCCGAATCTCCGCCACCTCGTCGGCGGTCAGTGCCTTGCGGGCCGAAAAGGCCGCCAAAAAGGCGGGCAGCGACCCGTCAAAGGTCTCCTCTACAAATTTTTCGGTGCGGCGGGCGTAAAACTCGTCCCGGGAGAGCAGCGAGGTGACCGTGCCCCCCACATTCTGGAACAGGCCCCGGTCGCTGAGCCGCTTGAGCACCGTGTAGGTGGTGGTGCGCTTCCATTGAAGCGCCTCCTCGCACCGACGCACCAGCTCCTGGGTGGTGATGGGCTCGTTCTGCCAGATGATGTCCGCAAACCGGGACTCCACCACGCCTAAATTCAGTTCGTTCATACGTGCACCTCCTAGACTACATCTTGTAGACATCTATATTCTACACCATGTAGACACGATTGTCAAGAGGGTTTTGAGAAAAAATATAAAGACCTGTCACAGAGCGCTCCGTGGCAGGTCTTTTTGCGATTACAGTTTAGAGTATCCGAAGCTGTTGACCAGCGCATCCAGCTTTTTACCGGCCTTGCACTGAGGGCACTCATGGGCGGCGTAGCTGGCGTAGTCCGGCAGATCCTTGGGGTTGAAACAGGCGCGTACCGGCATACCCTACAACTGATCCACCGTGGCGAAGATGGAGGCGATGCCCGCCACCCGGCCGCCGTAGTATTTGACCGCCTCGATGGCGCCCAGAGCCGTATAGCCGGTGGTGACCGACGCCGCCAGGATGAGCACGTTCTTGCCCGCCACCATCGGGACCAGATTGTCCCGCAGCAGCAGCTGACTGCCCACCGTATGCTCCGGGGTCATCACATAGATGGTCTGGTGGGCGTTCATATTCACGAAACCGCCACGAGTCAGCTCAGAGGCCAGACAGGCACCGATGACCTCGGTACCGTCCAGACACAGAATGGTGTCCACAATAGTGGTGCTATTGTAATAGGGCAGCAGCTCATGGGCCACCGCTCGCGCCTCGGACAGACGCATCTTTTGGGTGGTCACGTCGATATAGTAGTTCGTATGGCTGTGACTGGTGGCAAAGTGGCCCTTGGTCACGCGCAGGAACAGGTTTTGACGTTTGGTGGGGATTTTATAGGCTTCATTGGTCGGCATAAACAGGCCTCCTAGTTATGTAGTGTATTATATTATACAGCATTTTGACTGATTTGACAAGAGAAAAATCGTCAAACCGCACAATATTGCCACACTGCACAAAGTGGATGGGTCATTCTTTGCCAACACGCCGGATTTCTGTCCTACTGTGCAGAGCAGCCGTCATCCCGGTCAGCCCCGCCAGCAGCAGCGCAAGCCCCACCAACACAATCGTTAGCGTGCCGGCGAACGCCACACCTCCGGAAAGGACACCCAACAGCTGCAAGGGGAAATAGTTTCTGCTGTCATAGATCAATCCGAGTCCGTTCTGCTCGAGCAGCATGCTCAGCGGGAACAGAGCGCAGCAGCCCAGCACCCCGGCAATGGAGCAGAAGATCCGGCGGGTGGAGCGGAACAGGTCCGAAAACCCGTGGCAGCCAGTAGCGACACGGCGTAGGATCAGCACCGTCAGCAGCAGGCACGCCGGATACAGCGGCGAGAAATGGCAGCACAGCCTGAGTACCGGCCCCAGCGCATTCACCAGTCCCCATTCCCACCACAGGATCGAGTGCCGGGCCAGAGGTGCCAGCGCCATCACCGCCAACCACAGTAGCAGCACAGGCCGCCGCAGCCGGGAGCCGGAAAAGGCAAAAAACACCGCCGGAGGTAAAATGGCGGTACAATAATATACCACAGAAACCAGCCAATAGATCGGCAACAGATGCAAAAAGCCGTTTGGCTGGGACCAATAATTCTCAAAGGAGAAATTATCCAGGGTGGGTCGCTGCGCAAAAAAGCGTGGCGGGAACAGGAGCCATTCGTCCATTGGCTTGAGAGCGCCGTTGATCACCAGCACCAGCAGCACCGCCACCAGGGCTCCGATCATCAGGCCCACTCCGCCGCCGCACCAAGCCAGTGTCCCGGGACGATCCGGCACAGTGGCAGTCCGGCTGTGGCGGGTGCACAGCCACACAACCACCTGGGCCACACCCACCAGCACCGCCAGCAGCAGAATCAGATGCATCAGGATAGCCGCACCGTAGCCTATATCAAAACGGGTGTTGAGATAATCGTTCAGGTACTCCGGCAGCCACAGCCCTTTATAATCGGCGGTGGGGGTGCCGGTGACCGTGACCGTAATGTTCCAGCGCAGCACAAGCCACATAGGCACAGCGGCCACTGCGGTGTGCCAGGCGGCACGGCTGCGGCCGGTGCGGCCGCCCACGTAAAAGATGAAAAAGGCAGGCCCAACCCCCACCAGGATCAGCTGCAGCAGGCGGATAGCGGTGGGATACATAGCCGCCCAGGGAATCGGCTCCGTGATCAGTCCGCCGACAGCGGGCACATCCGCCACCTGCCCTGTATGCTGCAACAAAAGCGCGTTGAGCAGACCGTAGGCATCCTTATCGAACATATAATTCATCCAGCTCTGCTGACACAGGGACAGCAGAGTGCCGACACCAAACAACGCCAACAGAATTGGCCGCAGGAATTGCGGAAGGCGGGCCGCACCGGTACCGCACAGCCACCCCAGGGCGATCGACACGCCGCCGCCCAACAGCAGATACAACACCGTATTCCCCACCGCCGTCCAATGCACCGAATTGGCAAACAACTGGGCATAATTCTGCAGCCCCACAAACACAGCCGGGCTGACAACGTTGAAACGAGTGAAGCTGTAATAAGCCATCACAGCCAACGCCGCCACCACCAGCAGGGCAGGCACCACCATGGGTGTGGCCAGCAGCCACCAAGCCGGGTGCTTTAAGATTGGGCGATTGCGATCTTCCATCGTCCTATCCCCTTTCCTATACATCTACAACAAGTATACCATATACTACCAGTGAACGCAACCGACCATCTTTATCTATTCTTCAATTTTTTTGTCCAAACGACATTCTTAGGGCAGAGCCAAGACCGTCATTCTGCATTGAGAAACCGCAAGGAAGAAAATTGTCAAATATTTGTCGATTAGGGGTTGACAAATAAAAAAAACAATGTACAATGGAACAAAATCGAATACGCTAGACGAAGCTTTCAGGAAACGGACAGGGCTCTCCCCTGCTCCACCGAAGGAGTAACACTCTCAGGTCTGCACGTCACGTGCCTCGACTGAAAGCGGATAGCATTCTGGAGAACTCCGTGCACGACACGGATGCCGAAGGTGCAAAGGGCGTCACGCCCCAATCTCTCAGGCGAAAGGACAGAATATCCCACTACCCAGCGACAGCAGGCCCGTCCGGTCCTGCCGCCGTAGTGTTTATTTTGTGCGGAGCCTTGAGGCCCCGCTTTTTTGTTGCCTTTTTTCAACTTTCGACCGGATCTGCCGCATATTCAATAGTAGGAAAGGATGATATAGTTATGTTTCTTACTGCGAGCGCATTTCTCGACGGCCTGACGGCTGTCAACGACAAAATCAACACCTTCGTATGGGTGACCCTGGGCCTGGTGCTGCTCATCGGCACCGGCGTGCTGATGACCTGCCTGACCAAGTTCTTCCAGGTGAGCCACGTCGGTCACTGGTGGAAGCAGACCATCGGCAGCCTGTTCACCAAGCGGGTGTCCGGTCATACCAAGGATAAGGCCTCCATCTCCCAGTTCCAGGCCCTGTGTACGGCGCTGGCCGCCACCGTGGGCGTGGGCAACATCGCCGGTGTGGCCGCCGCCATCGTATCCGGTGGCCCCGGCGCCATCTTCTGGATGTGGGCTGCCGCCTTCTTCGGTATGATGACCAACTACTCCGAAAACGTGCTGGGCATCTTCTACCGTCGCAAGGTGGACGGCGAGTGGGCCGGCGGCGCCATGTACTATCTCAAGGACGGTCTGGGCGCCAAAAAGGGCTGTAAATGGATCGGCAAGGTGCTGGCGGTGCTGTTCGCCTGCTTTGCCATACTGGCCTCCTTCGGTATCGGCAATATGGGCCAGGTCAACAAGATCGTGGCCAACTTTGAGAGTGCTTTTAAGATCCCCGCCCTGTCCAACATCGTGCTGTACGAGGGTGTTTCTCTGTACGCCGTCATCATCGGCGTGGTGCTGCTGATCCTGGCAGCCCTCATCATCATCGGCGGTCTGCAGCGCATCGCCAACGTGGCCGAAAAGATCGTGCCGGCTATGATCGTGCTGTTCATTCTGGGCTCTTTGGTGATCGTGGGCATCCACTTTGATCAGGTCGGTGCCGCTTTTGGCGCTATCTTCAACAGCGCCTTCACCGGCAAGGCCGCCTGGGGCGGCGCCGTAGGCATCACCCTCAAGCAGGTCATCACCTGGGGCTTTAAGCGGGGCGTATTCTCTAACGAGGCCGGTCTGGGCTCTTCGGTTATGGTCCACTCCAGCTCCAACGTCCGGGAGCCTGTGCGTCAGGGCATGTGGGGCATCTTTGAGGTGTTCGCCGACACCATGGTCATCTGCACCCTGACCGCTATGGTCATCCTCACCAGCGGCGTGGTGGATCTGACCACCGGCAACATCGTGGCCGGTACCGACGGCGACGCCACTCTGGTGGCCGCTGCCTTCCGGGACGCCTTTGGCCCCGTCGGCGAGATGTTTATCGCCGTGGCCATTCTGCTGTTCGCCTTTACCACCGTGCTGGGCTGGTCTCAGTACGGCTCCAAGGCGGTGGAGTATCTGGGCGGTAAGCGGGCCAAGCAGATCTACAAGGTAGTCTTTGTGCTGCTGATTATGTCCGGCGCTCTGCTGACCTCCTCCCTGGCCTGGGATATCTCCGACACCTTCAACGGTCTGATGATGGTGCCCAACCTGATCGGTGTTATCGTGCTCAGCGGCCAGGTGCAAAAGATCACCAAAAACTACGTGGACCGCAACCTTAAGCACAAGAATGTGGAGCCGATGCTCTCCTACGACCCCCGCATCCAAAAGCAGATGGCGGATGATCTGGCGGCCGACAAGGCGACCGTTGCCAAATAATTGAATTCCTCCAGTCCTCTACATAGAGACGCCCCCGGTCACGTTTTCGTGCCGGGGGCGTCGCCTTTTTTATTGTGCCAGGCGGATCAGAACACGGGTCATCTTGTCCAGAGCCTGTACCGGGATGCACTCGTGGACGCTGTGAAAATTGAGGCCGCCGGTGGACAGATTGGGGCACGGCAGGCCCTCGTAGGACAGCCGGGCGCCGTCGGTGCCGCCGCGGATGGGCACCACCTGCGGAGCGATCCCCTCCGCCTCCATGGCCGCCTGGGCATTGCGGATGAGGTGCATATGGGGCAGGATCTTGTCCTTCATATTGTAGTAGCTGTCCTTGAGCGTCAGGTTATAGGTGCCGGCGCCGTCACGCCGGTTGAGATAGTCCACCAGATCGCGGATAAAGGCTTTGCGGGCCTCAAACCGCTCCCGGTCGTGGTCGCGAATGATCATCCGGACGGTGGCACAGCTCTCGTTGCCGGCTATGTCCGTCACGTGATAAAAGCCCTCGTAGCCTTCGGTATGGGCCGGTGCTTCGGCCGGGGGCAACATAGAGATCAGCTCCGCCGCCAGCAGCACGGCGTTCTTCATTTTATTCTTGGCGGAGCCGGGATGGATGTTAACGCCGGTGATGGTGATGCTCACCGCCGCACCGTTGAAATTCTCATACTCGATCTCCCCCAGCTCGCCGCCGTCCACGGTATAGGCCTCCCTGGCAGCAAAGCGCTCGTAAGGAAAGCGGTCGGCGCCGCAGCCGATCTCCTCGTCCGGGGTGATACACACCGCGATGCCCCGGTGGGACACCTCCGGGTGGGTGGCAAAATACTCGCAGGCGGTGAAGATCTCCGCCACGCCCGCCTTATCGTCGGCGCCCAACAGGGTGGAGCCGTCGGTGACCACCAGCTGCTGCCCCACATAGCGGGACAGGAAGGGGAAATTCTGCACCGACAGAGTGGCGTAGGGCAGCTCGATATCGCCGCCGGCATAGTCGATAACAGCCGGCTTGACATCCGTGCCGGACACGTCCGGAGAGGTGTCCATGTGGGCCACAAAGCCAATGGCCGGCTCTGCGGCCCGGTCCGGTGTGGGCGGCAGATAGCCATAGACGTAGCCATTCTCGTCCAGCCCGGTATGCGTAAGGCCGATGCGGGCCAATTCCTCCGCCAGATAGCGGCCCAGCACCAGCTGCTTAGCCGTGCTGGGGAAGGTGTCGCTGTCCTCCTCAGAGCGGGTATCAAAGCGCACATATGTCAAAAAGCGTTCCAAAGCGGTCATAGCAAGGTCTCCCTCCGTGTGATATATTCTTATTGTACCACAGTCCTTTCCAAAAGAAAAGAGGCTGACACAAGAAAACGGCTAAGAGAAGGTTTCTATATGCGGAAAAGGCCCCGTGATGCTAGCGGCGCACAAGTACGCTTAAACTTACCGACACTTGTGCACAAAAGGTTAGCAAGCCCCCCAAGGCCCCTTCTCCGTCACGGCTATCGCCGTGCCACCTCTCCCGGAGGGAGAGGCCAAGGAACGCTGAAAGCTATTCGGCAACCCTGGCATAAGCCAGTGGTTTTTTCTCACAAGAAAACTCCCCGAAAGAGAGTGTCTCTTTCGGGGAGAAAAACTGTTCAGACCGTCACATACGGAAGGACTGACGATTCTTTTTTAAGATCCGCAAACGCTTCGATTACTCAGCGTCCCAGCCCTCATAACGGCCGAACTGGCAGTCGTTGTTACCGGAAGCGGTCTGGAACATCTCCAGCATGTTGATCGGATCGTCGAAGTCGGCCAGCCAGCCCTCGCGAGCGATGTCAAAGTGACCCTGCTTACGCTCCTCCAGGAAGGTGTTCCACTCGACCTGCTGAATGGTCATCTGAATGCCGATCTCAGCAAAATCCTGCTGCATGATCTGAGCAGCGGCCACGTGGCCGGAGCCGTCGTTGGTCAGATACTCAATCACGATGGGAGTCTCAGCGGACAGCTTGCCGTCGGCGCCGAACTTGAAGCCGGCAGCCTCCAGATACTCGCGAGCCTTAGCAACGGTGCCCTCGAAGTCATCGTTGATGGCGTTCACATCGTAGTAGGAGTTGTCCTCAGCCTTGGGCTTGAAGATGCCGCCGTTACCGTCGGCCATACCCAGCGGGATGTAAGAGGAAGCGGCGACCTGACCGGTCTGACCAACGGTCTCGCAGATGGCGTTACGGTCGATCAGGATGTTGAAGGCCAGACGCATGCAAGCGGCCTGCTCGGGGGTCTTGCCGGCGAACAGCTCGCTGTTGGCGTTGAAAGCCACATAATAGGTACCCAGGTTGTCAACGATCTTGAACTCTTTGTTGTTGTCCGCCAGCAGTTTGGCGATCTCGTCGTTGGGAACGGTGTCGATGATGTCCACGTTGCCGGCGTTGTAGGCAGCGTAGATAGCGGTATCGTCAGCGGACAGCATGAACTCGATCTTGTCCACGGTGACGTTGGCGGCATCGTGGTAGTTGGGGTTCTTCTCATAGGTCATGGACACGTCGTGGTTCCAACCGGTGCAGATGAAGGGACCGTTGGAAACGAAACCAGCCTCGGTGCACCAAGCGCCGGGAGCGCCAGCCTCAGTCGCGAAGGCGGCGGCGGGCACGGGGAAGAAGGTGGGGAACGCCATCAGACCCTCGATGTAGGCGCAGGGAGCAGCCAGAGTGAAGGTCAGGGTGGTGTCGTTGTCCGCCTTAACAGCCAGCTCGTTGGGATAGCCAACGAAAGAGGAGAACATATAGCCGTAGTCGGAAGCAGTCTCGGTAGCGGCAGCGCGCTTCCAGGACTTCTCGAAGTCAGCAGCGGTCAGGGCGGTGCCATCGGACCACTTCAGACCCTCCTTCAGGGTCACGGTGAAGGTGACAGAGCCATCCTCAGCGGGATCGGACACGGTGTAGCCAGTAGCCAGATCCGGAACGGTCTTACCCTCAGCGTTGTAGGTGTACAGACCGGCAAAGGAGTTAACAGCCAAGCAAGCGCCGTCAACGGAGCTGTTCAGAGCGGGATCCAGGAAGTCCGGCTCAGAAGCCAGGTTCACGCGCAGGGTCTTGTTGCCGTCGGCCATGGTGACCTTGTGGAAGAACTTGTAGCCAAACAGGTTGGCGTACATACCGGAAACGTTCTCCTTCATCATGTAGATGTCGTTGTAGTAGTACAGCGGGATAACGCAGCCGTTGGACATCAGAATGTCCTCTGCCTCGTGCATCATCTCGGTACGCTTCGCGGTGTCGGTCTCCAGTTTGATCTTGTCGATCAGTTCGTCGTACTGAGCCCAATCATTGATAGGATCAATGAAAGCGTCGCTCAGCAGAGCGGCGGCAGCCTCGTTGTCGACGTTGCCACTGTTATCGGGGCCGCCTGCGCAAGCGCACAGAGACAGAGCCATAACAACAGCCAGGAACAATGCCAAATACTTTTTCATTGCGATTTCCTCCTAAAATTTTTTATTATACTCTGTCGTGCCGCCGTCCGGACGGAAGAGTTCAAGCAAACCGCCCCGACAGCCGGTCCCGGCAGAAAGTATACAAGGGAATGGAATTACCGATTAAAGCAAGCGGACAGATGTCCGTTGCCCCGGTCGGTAAGGGTGGGACACTCCAGGGCACACTGCTCGGTAGCATACTGACAGCGGGTGCGGAAGGGGCATCCGGAGGGCATGTGCAGCGGGCTGGGGACGTCGCCCTCCAGCACGATACGCTGACGGCTGCGGGCGATGTCCGGATCCGGGATCGGCACCGCAGACAGCAGGGACTGAGTATAGGGGTGCAGGGGGTTCTCGTTGAGCTCGTCGGCATCGGCCAACTCCACGATCTTACCCAGATACATGACGGCAATGCGCTTGGAGATGTGGTGCACCACCAGCAGGTCGTGGGCAATGAACAGATAGGCAACGCCCAGCTTCTCCTGCAGCTCCTCAAACATATTGATGACCTGTGCCTGGATGGAAACGTCCAGAGCGGACACCGGCTCGTCACAGACAATGAACTGGGGATCCACCGCCAGTGCCCGGGCGATACCAATGCGCTGCCGCTGACCGCCGGAAAATTCGTGGGCGTAGCGGGTGGCGTGCTCAGAGTTCAGGCCTACATAGTTCATTAACTCCAGGATCTTCTCCCGGCGCTCTTTTTTGTTAGAATAGAGGTTGTGCACGTCCAGGGGTTCACCGATGATGTCCTCCACCGTCATACGGGGATCCAGAGAGGAATAAGGATCCTGGAACACCATCTGCATTTTCTTGCGCATAGCCTGGATGTTGTGACCGGTCACCTCTTCGCCATCGAAGAATACCTGACCGGCCGTGGGCTCGTACAAACGCAGGATGCTGCGCCCCACTGTGGTCTTACCGCAGCCGGACTCGCCCACCAGGCCCAGGGTCTCGCCCTTGCCAATGGTGAAGGACACGCCGTCCACCGCCTTGAGGGGGGTCTTCTTAAAGAAGCCGGTGCGGATGGGAAAATGCTGTTTTAGGTCCTTGACCTCCAGCAAAATATCACTCATCGGTATTCCCTCCTTCCGCCATCACGGCATCGCGGATGTTCATCCAGCAAGAGGCCTTGTGGTTCTCGTTGATGGAGATCTCCTCCGGCTTTTCGGTCAGACAGATCTTCATAGCGTTGTCGCACCGGGCGCAGAAGGAACAGCCTGCAGGCAGATTCAGCATATTGATGGGGGTGCCCAGGATGGGCACCAGCTTCTCCTTCATCCGGGTCACATTGGGGATGGAGCGAAGCAGGCCCTTGGTATACTCGTGCTTGGGGTTGTAGAAGATCTCGTGGGCGGTGCCGCGCTCGCAGATGCGGCCGCCGTACATCACGATGATGTTATCACACATACTGGCGATGACGCCCAGGTCGTGGGTGACCAGAATGACCGCCATACCCATCTCCTTCTGCAGCTTTTGCATCAGCTCCAGAATCTGGGCCTGGATGGTCACATCCAGGGCGGTGGTGGGCTCATCGGCGATGAGGATATCCGGCTCACAGGCCAAAGCCATAGCGATCATCACGCGCTGGCGCATGCCGCCGGACAGCTCATAGGGATACTGCTTGAGACGGCGCAGGGGCTCGTTGATGCCCACCAGCTCCAGCAGCTCGGCGGCCCGGGTCTTGGCCTCCTTGCCCTTTTTGTCGGTGTGGAGGGTGATGGCCTCTATCAGCTGGTTGCCGATGGTGAAGACGGGGTTGAGACTGGTCATAGGGTCCTGGAAGATGATGGAGCAGCATTTGCCGCGGAAATCCCGCATCTGCTTATCCTTCCATTGGGTGATGTCCTCACCCTTGTAGTAGATATGGCCGTCCACGATCTTGCCGGTGGAGGCCAGGATCTGCATAATGGAATAGGCGGTCACCGACTTACCGGAGCCGGACTCGCCCACGATGCCCAAAATCTCGCCGTGGTCGAGATCGAAGGAGACACCGTTTACGGCGCACACCTCACCGGAATCGGTGAAAAAGGAGGTGTGCAGGTCTTGTACACGGATCAGAGGCATACTCATTTTACTCACCTCTTCAGCTTAGGATCGAATGCGTCGCGCAGACCGTCGCCCAACAGGTTGAGGGACAGCACGATCACGCAGATCATAATAGCCGGGAAGATCAGCTTGTGGGGATAGGACATAATGCCGTCCCGGGCGGCGTTGGCCAGAGAGCCCAGCGAGGGCATCGGCGCCTTGACGCCCAGGCCCACAAAGGACAGATAGCTCTCGGTGAAGATGGCCGAGGGGATCTGCAGAGCCACCGAGATGATGATAACCGACAGACAGTTGGGGATGATGTGCTTGCGGATGATGCGGGCCGGCTTGGCGCCGATGGAGCGGGCCGCCAGAACGTACTCATTCTCCTTAATAGAGAGGATCTGGCCGCGGATCAGACGGGCCATGGACACCCAATAGAGCAGACCGAACACAATAAAGATGGAGATCATATTGGTGCCCAGGTTAGCCAACAGGGTGCCGGGCTTAAAGACCAGGCGCTCGTTAAGCACCACCGACAGCAGAATAATGATCAGCATATCCGGCAGCGAATAGATGATATCCACAATACGCATCATTACCAAATCTGCCTTGCCGCCCAGATAGCCGGAGATGCTACCGTAGATCAGGCCGATGATCAGCACAATGATGCTGGCAAACAGACCGATGGTCAGAGATACCCGGGTACCGTAGATCACGCGGACAAAATAGTCACGGCACAGTTCGTCGGTGCCGAGGATATGGGGAAACAGTTTTTCGCCGGTTTTCTCCATATACTGCTGCTCCAACTCGCTATACTCAAAGGGAGCCAGGTTCTGGGCACCGCGATCACGCTTGCCGTCCACCTTGATGATCTCCTCATAGCCATAGGGGATGATCATAGGCGCTACAATAATCAGCACCAGAATTACACCCAGCAGGGCGATGCTCATTACCGCCAGAGGATTGCGGAACAACCGCTTCATACCGTCCCTGAAGAAGGTGGTGGACTCACTCATTACATCCTGCTGTGCCTTCTCCTCGTCGGTTGCTTTTTCAAATTTAGATAAGTCGATCTGAGCACTCAAAAGGCTCTTCTTCGGCATTTTGTTTTCGTTTGTATTCATCAGTACACCACCGCTTAGTCGAATTTGATTCTGGGATCCACGGCCTTATACAGCAGGTCGCAGATCAGATTGGCAATGACCATAATGGTCGCCAGGAACACCGTGGTCGCCATGATCATTGTATAGTCGCGGTCGTTGATGGCGGTAATGAACTTACTGCCGATGCCGCCCACGGTGAAGATGGTCTCGACCACCATCGAGCCGGTGATGATGTAGGCGATCTGGGGACCCGCGTAGGTGATGACCGGGATCATAGAGTTCCGCAAGGCGTGCTTGAAGATCATCTTGGTGCGGGAGACGCCCTTGGAACGGGCGGTGCGGATATAGTCCTGGCCCAGAGCGTCCAGCATACTGGTCTTGGACAGACGGGTGATATACGCCATGGGATAGGCCGCCAAGGCAATGACCGGCAATATGTAGCTGGGGTTATTGGCGTCCCACACCGGGATCCACTGAAGCTTGATGCAGAACACCAAAAGCAGCAGCGTGGCCAACACAAAGGAGGGCACCGCCGTGAACAGGGTGGAGAAAAACACGATGACCCGATCCGGCAGCTTGTTGCGCATCAAGGCGGCCAGACTGCCGAACACGATGCCCAGCAGCAGCGCCACACCCATGGCCATCAGGCCCAGCTTGGCGGATATGGGAAAGGACTCGCCGATGATGGCGCTGATCTCACGGCCGTTTTTCAGCGATACGCCAAAGTCGCCCTGGACCAGGCCCTTCATCCAGTTGAAGAACTGCACCGGCAGCGGCTTATCCAGACCATAGCGCTCGTTGAGCGCCTGAATGGTCAAAGGATCCAGCGCCTTTTCGCTGTTGAAGGGACCGCCAGGGACAGCGTGCATCGTAAAGAACGTAATGGCACAAATGATCAGAATTGTGACGATAGCAAGCAGTATACGCTTGAGAACATACATTGCCAATTTGGAATCCAAAAATCTTCACTCCTTTGAAGTGTACGACCCCTGTCGCACACAAAAGCACAACAGAATCATAGCATCTGCACAGATATTTAAGTAATCATACCACAATGTTAAATAAAAAACAATAGAAACAACACACTTTTTTCGCTTTTTCACAGTAAAAAGTTAAATTGTTTGTATAAAGCGAACAAAAAATGGCCTTTTTTACAGTACAATGAGTTTTTTCTCGCTGGCGGTCAGGTTGAGACTGCCCTCCTCGGTGACGTACACCATATCCTCGATGCGGACACCGAATTGGTTCTCCAGGTAGATGCCGGGCTCCACCGTCATCACCGTGCCGGGGCGCAGCACCGTCTCGCACCGGGGATTGAAGCTGGGGTTCTCGTGGATCTCCACACCTACGCTGTGCCCCAGGCCGTGGCCGAAGCAGCCCTCGTAGCCGGCACCGTAGATGATGTCCCGGGCCACCTTGTCCACATCCTTGCACACCACACCGGCGCGGATGACCTTTTCGGACTCCAGCTGGGCACGCAGAACGGTGTCGTATACCTTCTGCATCTCCCCGGTGACCTGGCCCACCGCCACGGTGCGGGTCATATCCGCGTGATAGCCACCCACCACGGCACCGAAATCCATGGTGAGGAAATCGCCCCGCTCCACCGCCTTTTCGGTGGGCACACCGTGGGGCAGAGAGGAATTCTTGCCGGACACCACGATGAAGTCAAAGGACACGCCCTCGCTGCCCAGGCGGCGCATAAAGAACTCCATATCCAGCATGATCTCCCGCTCGGTACGGCCGGGCTGAATACGGTCCAGTATGTAGGTAAAGGTCTCGTCGGTCATCTGCTGGGCCTGCCGCAGCAGAGCCAGCTCCGCCGGGGTCTTGATCGCCCGCATATCCTCGGTAAGGCGGTCAAAGCGGTCGCTCTCCCGGACGGTGACGTCCGGCAGAGCCGCCCGCAGCGCCGCCAGGCGGCTGACCGAGGTGCTGTCCGCCTCGATATACAGGTCACGGACGCCGAAACGGCCGCACAGCTCCCGGATCTCGTCGTTGAGCCGCTGGCTCAGCTGCACCTCGCAGCTGTCCACCACCTCTTTGGCCTTTTCGTAATACCGGAAGTCGATTAGGAACACCGCACCCTCCGGGGCCATCAACACCGCACCGGCGCTGGTCTCAAAGCCGGTATAATAAAACCGATTGGTCACACTGGTAACCAAAAAAGCCTCGCCCCGGGCCAATTCGCCCCGGATCCGCTCCACTCTCTGCTTAATCATCTTATCTCTCCCCTATTCTTGCATTATAACTCTCGGAGCACCGCACACAGATAGCGGTACACCCGGTCGGTGGAGGCCACCGACAGCCGCTCCCGGCAGGTGTGGATGTCCTGCATATCCGGGCCGATGGACACCGCGTCCAGGCCGGGCAGCTTGCCGCACAGGATGCCGCACTCCAGGCCGGCGTGGATGGCAATAACCTCCGGCGGGGTGCCGGACGCCTGCTCCCACACCCGGCACATCACGTCCCGCAGGCGGGACTCCCGGGCGTATTCCCAGGCCGGATAGTGGCCGTAGCAATCGTAGCGGCCGCCGTAGGATTCGATCTTGTTCTGCAACCGCTCCAGCAGGGCGGTCTTTTCCTCCTCCTTGCTGCTGCGCACCGCAAAGGAGGCCCGCAGCTCACGCTGGTCGGTGGTGAGGATGCCCAGATTCAGCGAGGTCTGCACCAGGCCGGGGATATCTTCGCTCATGGTAACGATGCCGTTGGGCACCGTGGCCAGCAGCTCCGCCACCCGGTCCGCTACGGCTGCGGTCATCACCTGAGCGGCCGCGTCCACCGGCTGCACGGTGACCGTCAGGTCCGGGTCACCCGGCACCCGATTGGCTGCCGCAAAGGCGGCGGCTGTCTGGGTGGGGTCGCTGTCGCAGGCGATGACAGCCTGGCAAAAAACAGGGATGGCGTTGTCCTTTTGGCCGCCGTTGACCGCCGCCACAGAGCAGGACAGGCTCTGCAAAAACCGGCCCATCACCACGTTGGCGTTCAGGCGTCCCTTATGGATCTCTACGCCGGAATGGCCGCCCTGCAGGCCTGCCACCGTCACCCGGTAGCAGGGGCGCCGATTCTCTTCGTATGTAAGCGGCAGGCACAGCTCCGCCCGGGCACCGCCGGAGCAGCTGACGGTCAGCACACCCTCCGCCTCGGAGTCCACGTTGATGAGCATCCGGCCATCCAGCACCGTGCCGTCCAGGCCCTCGGCGCCGAACATACCGGTCTCCTCGTCCACCGTAAGCAGCACCTCCAGGGGCGGGTGGCACACATCCTCCCGCTCCAGTATAGCCAGCGCCATTGCCACCGCTATGCCGTCGTCACCGCCCAGGGTGGTGCCGTGGGCGAACACCCACTCCCCATCGGTGTCCACGTCCAGGCCGTCCCGGGTGAAATCAATGGGGCAATCCGGAGCTTTTTCGCACACCATGTCCAGGTGACCCTGGAGGATCACCGTGGGGTGGTCCCCATACCCGGCAGAGGCCGGCTTTTTGATGATCACGTTGCCTAGGGCGTCCTGCTGATGCCACAGACCCAATTTTCGGGCAAAGGCAACACAGAAATCGCTGATGCGGGCGGTATCTCCCGAACCGTGAGGAATGGCGCACAGCTGCTCAAAGATAGCAAATACCCGGGCAGGCTGCAAATGTTTTAACTTTCCCAACACGATCCCTCCATTCCGTAACAATGATGTAGTATTATATCACACAAGCCTTTTTATTGCAACTGCTAAACAAAGGAAAAAGCCACCCGCAGGTGGCTTTTCCACAAAAGTATTACAGCTTATCCACGTCGGCGTCGGTGATCAGATGGAAGCCCGCCGCCTCCAACGCCGCCTCAGCAGCGGCATTATCCGCCACCCGCAGCACCACGTAGGCGTGCTTTTCGGTGCGGGCCATAAAGGCGTACAGATACTCCATATTGATGCCGGCCTCGTCCAGCACCTGCAGGGCCTTGGACAGCTTGCCCGGCTGGTCGCCGATCTTGACACCCACCACCTCGGTGATCTTGATGAGATAGCCCTGCTCACTCAGCGTGCTGCAGGCGGTGTCGTTATCGTTGACGATCAGTCGCAGAATGCCGAAATCACGGGTGTCCGCAATGGACAGCGCCCGCAGATTCACGTTGTGGGCCGCCAGGGTCTCGGTGATGTCCACCAGCGTACCCTGCTTATTCTCTACAAAAACAGTCAATTGCTTCAAAGACATACGTATTTCCCCTTTCTAATCAATCGTGCAGCTTGCGTTTGTCAATCACGCGAACCGCCTTGCCCTCGCTGCGGACGATGCTCTTGGGTGCCACCAGGTGCACCTTCGGGTTGATGCCCAGCATGGTCTTCATGGCATTCGCCAGCGCCTTTTCCCGCTCGGTGACGCCGCTGACGGTGTCGGTGAACATATCCGGGCTCAGCTCCACGTTTACGTCAAAGGTGTCGTTGTTGCCCACACGGTCCACGATGATCTGATAGTTGGGCTCATAGCCCTCTTTGAGCAGCACCGTCTCGATCTGGCTGGGGAACACGTTGACGCCGCGGATGATCAGCATATCGTCGCTGCGGCCCATGGGCTTGGCCATCTTGATGAGGGTGCGGCCGCAGGAACACTTCTTACGGCTGAGCACGCAGATGTCCCGGGTGCGATAGCGCAGCAGGGGGAACGCCTCTTTGTCCAGCGAGGTGAACACCAACTCGCCCTTGCTGCCCTCCGGCAGCACCTCACCGGTATCGGGGTCGATGATCTCGGCCAGGAAGTGGTCCTCATTGATGTGCATACCGGTCTGCTCGCAGCACTCAAAGGACACGCCGGGGCCGGAGGTCTCGGTCAGACCGTAAATGTCATAGGCCTTGATGCCCAGGGTGGCCTCAATGCTCCGGCGCATCTCCTCGGTCCAGGGCTCGGCACCGAAGATACCCGCCTTGAGCGGGATCTTATCCGGAGTGTAGCCCTGCTCCTTGAGGGTCTCGCCGATGTAGGCGGCATAGGAGGGGGTACAGCAGAGGATGGTAGCGGAGAGATCCTCCATAAACTGGATCTGCCGCTCGGTATTACCAGAGGACATAGGCAGGGTCAGACACCCCACCTTGTGAGAGCCGCCGTTGAGACCGGGACCGCCGGTGAACAGGCCGTAGCCATAGGCCACCTGCACCACGTCCTCGTTTGTGCCGCCGGCGGCCACGATGGCGCGGGCGCAGCAATCCTCCCACAGATCGATGTCGTGCTGGGTGTAAAAGGCCACCACGCGACGGCCGGTGGTGCCGGAGGTAGACTGGATGCGCACGCAATCCTTCAGGGGCTTGGCCAGCAGACCGTAGGGATAGGCGTCCCGCAGATCGGCCTTGGTGAGGAAAGGAAGCTTGTGCAGGTCCTCAATACCGGTGATATCCTCGGGCTTGACTCCCCTTTCGTCCATCAGGCTGCGGTAGTAGGGCACGTTTTCGTAGACGTGACGCACCTGCTTGACCAACTTTTCGGACTGGAGCTGTTTGATCTCCTCTACCGGCATGGTTTCGATTTCTTTTTGGTAATAGCGCTGTTCCATTGTGTTTCGTCCTTTCTTCCAAGATGGATTTGGGTTGACGCGAAACGCAGAAAAACAAAAACGCCCTCTGCATTCCGCTGCGGAATACAGAGGACGAGAAAAATCCCGTGGTACCACCTCTATTTACCGTTGTCTCACGACAACGGCCTCCGGGTGCAAGCACACCCTTGTCGATATAACGGTCGAAACCCGTTTAGCCTACGCAGTTGCCCTTCAGCTAACAACTCACGGAATGAATTCGCCGACTTTACACCGCTGCATCCCACCAACCGCAGCTCTCTGTGGGTGATATTTTCGGGTACTGGTTTCCGCTCAAGCGTCTTTATGTGGTGTATTTTAGCACCATTTTTTTGGATTGTCAATAGCTGTTTTGCAAAATTATGCACTATATCCCAAATCGAATGCGATCTTATTCATCTCTACGAACTTAGGATTGACCGTATTCTCAATGGCGGCGATCCAGCGCTCGTAGGGGATGTTAAAGTGTTTGGCAGCGCGCCCCATCAGCACGATGTTGACCGCCTTGGCGGAGCCGGCCTGCTGGGCCAGAGAGAGGGCGTCCAGCGCCTCCACCTGCACCCCTTTGGCGGTCAGCTCCTCCAGCACGTCCGCCGGGTATTCGGCGGCGCCGATGATCACCGGCATGGGGTCGATCTGCTGGGTGTTCACCACAATGCGGCCGTCCGCCTTCAGGTACTTGGCGTAGCGGGCCGCCTCCAATTTTTCGAATGCGATGATGATGTCAGCCTCGCCCTCGGTGACGATGGGAGAATACACCTTATCCCCAAAGCGGACGTAGGTGACCACCGAACCGCCGCGCTGACTCATACCGTGGACCTCGCTGACCTTAACGTCGTAGCCCTCGTCCACCAGAAGACGCCCAAGCAGCTTGGACGCCAGCAGACTGCCCTGACCGCCCACACCGACGATCATAACACTGGTCGTTTTCATAGTCTCCCCTCCTTTATACAATGGCATCAAAGGCGCACAGCTGCTTGCACACGCCGCAGCCCACGCACAGGGTGGCGTCCACAACTGCCTTGCCATCCTTCATGCTGATGGCGGGACAGCCCAGGGTCATACACCGCTTGCAGGACTTGCACTTGTCCGCCTCCACCTTAAGAGGCGGCAGCGCCTTGACCGATTTCAGCAGCACGCAGGGCCGGCGGGAGATGATGACCGACGGCTCCTCGGCCGCCAGCTCCTCCTTGATGGCCGTGTCGCAGGCCTTCAGGTCGTAGGGGTCCACCACCCGCACCCGGTTGATGCCCAGGGCACGGCACAGGGCCTCCAGATCCACCTTGGCGGCGGGGTCGCCCTTGATGTTGTAGCCGGTGGTGGGGTTGTGCTGATGACCGGTCATACCGGTGATGGAGTTGTCCAGGATGATGACGGTGGAGTTGGTGGCGTTGTACGCCACGTTCACCAGGCCGGTCATGCCGGAGTGCATAAAGGTGGAATCGCCGATGACCGCCACCGACTTTTTCTCCGCCTCGGCGCCCCGGGCCAGGTTAAAGCCGTGGAGTCCGGACACGGAGGCACCCATACACAGGGTGGAGTCCAGAGCATTCAGGGGCGGCACCGCGCCCAGGGTATAGCAGCCGATGTCACCCAAAGCGGTGATCTTATTCTTCGCCAGGGTGTAGAACAGACCCCGGTGGGGGCAGCCGGCGCACATCATGGGCGGGCGGTTAGGAATGGCCGAGTCGGCGGCCACGCAGGGATTCGGCTCCTTGCCAAAGGCGGCGGCGATGGTCTGCTGGGAGAACTCGCCCAGCAGGGAGAATACGTCCTTGCCCACCACGTCCAGGCCCAGGGCACGGACGTGGTTTTCGATAAAGGGATCCAGCTCCTCGATGACGTACAGCTTTTTCACCTTGGCGGCGAAATCCTTGATGAGATCCACCGGCAAGGGATACGGCATACCGATCTTGAGAATGGAGGCGGAATCCCCCAGCACCTCCTTGACGTACAGATAAGAGCAGCCGGAGGTGATGATACCGATCTCATCGGAGTTCAGCTCCACCGTATTAAAGGCACAGTCCTCCGCCAGGGCGCGCAGCGCCTCGGTGCGCTGCTCCACCACGGGGTGACGCTTGATGGCGTTGCCGGGCATCATGATGTATTTCTGCGGGTTTTTAACGTACTCCTTGATGGGTGCCTGCTCCCGCTCCCCCACCTCCACGATGGACTGGCTGTGGGCGATGCGGGTGCACATACGCAGCAGCACCGGGGTGTCGTACTCCTCGGACAGCCGGAAGGCCGCCTTGGCATAGGCGTAGGCCTCAGCGGAATCCGCCGGCTCCAGCATGGGCACCTTGGCCGCCATGGCATAATGGCGGCTGTCCTGCTCGTTCTGGGAGGAGTGCATGGCCGGGTCGTCCGCCACACAGATGACCATACCGCCGGTGACGCCGGTATAGGACAGGGTGAACAACGGGTCGGCGGCCACGTTCAGGCCCACGTGCTTCATGGCACAGGCGGAGCGGGCGCCCGCCAGGCTGGCGCCAAAGGCCACCTCGCAGGCCACCTTTTCGTTGGGTGCCCACTCGCTGTGGATATCGTCGTATTTGGCTAAAAACTCGGTAATCTCGGTGGAGGGGGTGCCGGGATAACTGGACACCACCTGCAGGCCGCCGTCGTACAGACCGGCGGCAACCGCCTGGTTACCGATCATCAGTTTCTTCATAATGGGTTTGCTCCTCTCTTAGGACTTGTTCTGGGAATCCACCAGGCCCTCGCCGCCGTACATCTTACGGAGCTTGGGCTTTTCAATTTTACCGGTGGGGTTGCGGGGCACGTCTGCAAAAATGATGCGGCGGGGACGCTTGTACCGAGGCAGCTCCATACAGAACTCGTTGATCTCCTCCTCGGTGCAGGTCATATCCTGCTTGACCTGGATGATGGCGGTAGCGATCTCGCCCAGGCGGGGATCCGGCAGGCCGATGACCGCCACGTCCCCTACCTTCGGGTGGGCCGCCAGGAAGTTCTCGATCTGCACCGGGTACAGGTTTTCGCCGCCGGTGATGATGACATCCTTTTTGCGGTCCACCAGATAGATAAAGCCCTCGTCGTCCTGCATCGCCATATCACCGGTGTACAGCCAACCATCCCGCAGGGTGTCGGCGGTGGCGGCAGGATCCCGGTAGTAGCAGGTCATCACACCGGGTCCCTTCAGGCACAGTTCGCCCACAGAGCCCTGCTGCACCTCGTTGCCGTCGGGATCCACGATCTTCACCGTCCAGCCGTAGCCGGGGATGCCGATGGCACCCACCTTGCGGACGTTCTCCACCCCCAGGTGCACCGCACCGGGGCCGATGGACTCGGACAGACCGTAGTTGGTATCGTACTGCTGGTCGGGGAAATACTCCAGCCAGCGATGGATCAGACTCTGGGGTACCGGCTGGGCACCGATGTGCATCAGCCGCCACTGGGACAGCTCGAACTCGTCCAGGGAGATCTCGCCCCGGTCCAGAGCGTTGAGCACGTCCTGTGCCCAGGGCACCAGCAGCCACACGATGGTGCATTTTTCCTGGCTGGCGGCGGTGAGAATGTGACGGGCCTGGGTGCCCTTGAGAATGACCGCCTTGGAGCCGGCCAGCAGGCTGCCAAACCAGTGCATCTTGGCGCCGGTGTGGTACAGGGGCGGGATACAGAGGAAGCAGTCATCCCGGGTCTGGCCGTGGTGGGCCTGCTCCACACGGCAGGCGTGGATGAGGCTCTCGTGGTTATGTAGGATCGCCTTGGGGAAGCCGGTGGTACCGGAGGAAAAATAGATGGCGGCGTCCTCCGCCTCCTCCAGCGTACACTCCGGATACATGCCGGAGCACTCGGAGATGAGGTCGTTGTAATCGTCCGCAAACATGGGGCAGCCGGCGCCCAGATAGATCAGATGGCAGCGGCGGCCGATCTTGTCCGCCACCGCCTCCACACGGCCGATGAACTCGGGCCCGAAGATCAGCACGTCCGCCTGGGCCAGCTCCAGACAATAGTCGATCTCGTCAGAGGAATAGCGGAAATTCAGCGGCACCGCCAGGGCACCGGTCTTTAATATACCGAAATAGATAGGCAGCCAGTCGATGCAGTTCATCAGCAGGATGGCCACCTTCTTCCCCTTACCGATGCCGTTCTGGGTCAGCATATTGGCCAGGCGGTTGGCTTTTTCATTAAACACCTCCCAGGTGATCTCCCGGCGATAGTGCCGGGCCCGGGGGGTGGACTCCACCAGCTCAAATTCGTGCCAGGTGGCCCGGCGGGTCTCCGGCTGCTCCGGGTTGATCTCCACCAGGGCGATGTCCTTGGCGTATTCCCGGGCGTTTCTCTCTAATAGGTGTACAATCGTCATACTATAACACTCCGCTACATAAAAATCTCCATATACTTTACCACTTTAAAGCGAGATTGTCAACGGGTATACACCGCTTTTTGACTGTTTTTTTACTTTTTTGCAAAAATTTTCAAAACCCTATTGACACATTTGCTTTAAAGTGCTAAAGTGTACTCAGTCGATTTGATGCTTTAAAGCACGAAACAACGAAAGGATGACCCGTTATGACTTTGCAAATCCCCCTGTTGGCCGGACTTTCCACCACCGCCATCATCACCATTCCCATGCTTGTCTGCTTCTTCGGATTGATGATCGGCGTGGGCCTGGCCTGCCGCAAGCACGCCACCAACGTGGACAGCTTTGTGCTGGGCGGCCGGTCGGTAGGCCCGTGGCTGACCGCCTTTGCCTTCGGCACCTCCTATTTCTCCGCCGTTATCTTTGTGGGCTATGCAGGGCAGTTCGGCTGGAATTTTGGCCTGGCCTCCACCTGGATCGGTCTGGGCAACGCCTTCATCGGCTCTCTGCTGGCCTGGTCGGTGCTGGGACGGCGCACCCGTGTTATGACCCAGCATCTGGGGTCCAAGACCATGCCGGATTTCTTCGAAAAGCGGTACGACTCCAAAAAGCTGAAAGTGATCGCCTCGTTCATCGTGTTTATATTCCTCATCCCCTACACCGCCTCGCTGTACAACGGCCTGTCCTCTCTGTTCAACAACGTGTTCGCCGTCCCCTACTGGGTGGTGGTCGTGGTTATGGCGGTGCTGACCGGTATCTACGTCATCTTCGGCGGCTATATGGCCACCGCCATCAACGACTTTATCCAGGGCATCATCATGCTGGTGGGCATCATCACCGTCATCGCCGCCGTGCTGGCGGACAACGGCGGCTTCTCCGCCGCGGTGGAGGCGCTGGGTGCCAGCCCCCAGGCGGGCAGCGAGTACATATCCATGTTCGGCCCGAACCCGATCTTTCTGCTGTTCGTGGTGCTGCTGACCTCCCTGGGCACCTGGGGCCTGCCCCAGATGGTGGGTAAGTTCTACTCTATCAAGGACGAGGGCTCCATCAAAAAGGGCACCATCATCTCCACCGTGTTCGCCATCATCGTGGCGGGTGGCTGCTACTTTCTGGGCGGCTTTGGTAAATTGTACTACGACGATATGGTGGCCGGCGGCTTTGTCTCCGGTACCGGCGCCGTTATGTTTGACAAGGTCATCCCCACCATGCTGCAGGATCTGGCGCCCGTTGTGGTGGCGCTGATCGTGGTGCTGGTGCTGGCGGCCTCTATGTCCACCCTGTCCTCTCTGGTGCTGACCTCCTCCTCCACCCTGACGCTGGACGTGGTCAAGCCCATGGCAGAGCGCAAAAAGGCGGTCACCGAAAAGCAGAGTGTGCTGATCATGCGGCTGTTCATCGTGTTCTTCATCGCCATCTCCGCCGTCATCGCCATCCTCAAGGACAGCATCTGGAAAGATTCTGTTTTCATCGCCCAGATGATGGGCGTGTCCTGGGGTGCGCTGGCGGGTGCGTTCCTGGCCCCCTTCCTGTACGGTCTGTACTGGAAAAAGGCCACCCGGGCCGCCGTGGTCGCCAGCTTCATCTTCGGCACCGGCCTGGAGATCGTCCAACTGTGCATCAGCGTGGGCTGGCTGTCAGTCAAGGGTATCCCGGTGCTGGGCTTTGTCTTCACCAATTCCCTCTACTCCGGCATGTTCGCCATGGTGGGCGGCCTGATCCTGGTGCCTGTCGTCAGTCTGTTCACCCAGAAGACCTGCCCCACCAACGTAGACGAAAAATTCGCCTGCTACGACACCCCGGTGATCACCAATCAAAAAACCTCCCTGGGTTGAATATCCTAAAGAAAGCGGCCGGTGCCCTGTGATGGGGCACCGGCCTTGTATTATACATCAGAACAGCAAAATCAGCACTTGAGACAGCAGTACCACCGAGATCAGCGCAATGGGATAGGTGGCCGCATAGGCCGCCGCCACCTGCTCGGTGCCGGATACGGAGATCAGCGTACCCAACGCCGGGGTGCTGGTCATACCGCCGGTGAGAGAGCCCAAATTATTGAGCAGGCTCATCTTCAGCACGTACTTTGCAAACAAAAAGCCCACGATCATAGGCAGCAGCGTCATAAAGGCGCCGTACACGAAATACATGGGATCAAACTTTTCCACAAACTCGGCGCCGCCGGGAATACCGGCGCCCGCCAGGAACAGCACCAGTCCCAGCTCGCGGAACAGTTTAAGAGTGGTTCCCTCCGGCATGATGCTGACCCTGCCGATGCGGCCGAAGTGGCCCAGCAACAAAGCGGTGAGCAGGCAGCCGCCGGTGGAGGTCAGCGAAAAACAGGTGCCGTCAACGCCCTGTGCCGTCAGCGGGATGCGGATGGCACCTACCAGGGTGCCGATCAACGCCGCCGCGGCAAAGGCGGCAATGCCGCTGCCGTCCAGGCGGAAGGAGCCTGGTTTCTTCTCTTTCTCTGTCCCGGCGGTGGCGGCCGTGAGCTTTTGCCGCTCTGCCGCCATGTCCGCCCGCACAAACCGGGGCACCAGCTGTACGAACAAAACCACGCCCAGCACGCCGAAAATGTAGGCGATACCATAGCCCACAGACACCAGCCCTACGTGCTCCGCCGCCACCGTAGCCTTGGCCGCCGCAAAGCCGGGTGTGGAGGTCAGGGCGCCGGACAGCAGACCGGAGATCATAGCCGTAAACTCCTCGGCGCTCTCAATCGTGCCGCCAAAGCCGATGCCGCGACCCAGAAAGATACAGCCCACCGCCGCCAGGCCGCCGGAGAGAATCACCACCACGCCCAGCAACACGTAGGACTTGAAATTCTTTTTCATATTGCTGAAAAAGCCCGGGCCGGCCATAAAGCCTACCGCCGTCACAAACAGCACCAGACCCAGCTTCTCCACAATGTCCAGGGCGTTCTCTGCAAAGGTGACGCTGCCCCCGGCGCCGGATACGGTCAGCTGGTCCGACAGCGGCCCATAGAACAGGGCACCGAACAAAAGGGCCACCAAAAACACGCCGGCATCCCCCAGCGACACACCCTTGATGGTGATACGCCCCAGGGCATATCCCACCAGCAGCACGCCGAACAGACAAAAGATCAAAAAGGTGGTGCCGGTGACCGGCAACACACCGCCGAATAAACTCATTTACACAATCCCCTTTCAGCCCGAGGGCTGGCCGACGCACTTTTACACGCCGACGATCACTGCCTCGATGGTGGTGTTGATCTGCTCCAGCAAGGCGCTGTCCAGCTCCTCGAAGGCGTCGGTGCGGGGCAGCTTGCCGGTCAGCACCCGGAACCACACCGCCGCCGCCGTATAGCGGCCGTAATCCTCAGAGAGGTGGAAGCCGTCCCGATTGAGCGACAGGCCGGAGCCGCCCTTATAATCAAAGGCCGGAACCGTGTCCCGCAGGCGCTGGATCACCGGGCCGCAGGGCAAAATCGGCAGATCCACCAGAGCCTTCACCAGCTCGGCACAATCGCAGATGCGGCGATACATCTCCTGCTGGTCCCGGTTGTGAGGGATAAAGCCGCCGTGGTCGGAGTCGATCTCGTAGGCCCAGGTCTGATGGAAATACAGCTGTGCACCCGGCTGCTTCTCGCGGACATAGGCCACTAGATTGGGCAGATACGGCACATAGCTCTGAGGACGGCCGCTGTAATGGCTGGCCTGCTGGAGCGTCACCACATCAAAGGTGTCCAGCGCCAGGCCCTCCTCCAGAGACAGCTGGCGGCCAACGCCGGTGCCGTTCATCTCCAGCCAATATTCCTTTTCGCCGTCCAGGACATGGTTCCAATGGGTCTCCAGGCTGCAGCCACCGATCACCAGGTTGGTGGTCTCCAGCTCCACACCGTTGGCCACCGCAATGCGATGCAGCCAGCTCTGGGCATCCTGCGAAAAACTGTTACCGATAGACAGAAGTTTCATAATATAACCCTCCAATGTGTGTTTGTATATACAGATTGTGCTTACGCCTGTTCCAAACAGGCCAGGATCTGGTCCTTGATCTGGGTCATACCCACGTCTGAGGGGTGTCCCCACACCTTGTCGATCTGGGTCAGAGGAATCACCTCTGCGCCGTTGCGCTGACTGGATTCGATCAGCGCCTCGTGGATGCAGGGCTTCATCTCGGTGTTGATGATGGTGCAGACCCGCGTATCCGGCAAAAGCTGACACACCCGGTGGAACAAATAGCCGATGGCCGGCAGAGCGCAGTACAGATCCTGCTCGGTCCAGCCCTCGTGCATCAGCGCGCCCTCCGGTGCGCCGGACCAATCGTCGTTGGTGCCGCCGAACACAAGCAGGGTGTCCACCCGGTTCTCCTCAAAGTAGCCCTGCTCGTATAGGGTCTCAAACCGACGGATAAAGGAGATGTTTTTGAAATCATCCCCATTGTAGCCGGTAAAGCCAATGGTGGAGCCGGAATAGCTGTTGTTCTGCAGCAACACAGAATCGGTGGCCGCCAGCAGCTGGTGCCACCAGGTCTGCTCCACCCGAGTCACCCCGGAATGCTCCGGGTCCTCCGGAGAATAGTAGCAAACAAAGCCCTCCGGAACGTATCCCTTGAAGGTGGAATAGCTATCTCCCAAAACCAACGTATTGCCCAGTTGAATCATACCAACGCCTCCTTATTACACTAGTATACAGCATATCACAAGGACTCTTTTTTTTCAATACCCGCACATCGCAAAAAATGTAAAAATTCAACGAATTTCGTCTTTATAAAAAACAGCAGCAGCGCGTATAACGAAACCAAAAACAAATAATTTTATTCAATGAATATCGGCATTTTCTTATGTTTCCAGCTAGAGCCTTCTCTGTGATTACACGATTTTTTAGAAGGCAGAAATGTCAATATTTAACGACACACTTTTGCACGTTTTCCGATAATTCGTAGCAAAATGGTGAAATTTGTGAAATCTTTTTGACAATTTTGACAAAAAGTCTTGAAATTTGTGTGCATATCGTGTATAATCCCAATATAACAATGTAATGATGTTTGACAAACAGGAGGTTGTGTATGAAGTCTCCCTCTGTTTCCTCTCGTTTTATATCCTCCGAGCAAAAATTCCAGTACCAAATGACCCATCCCTTTTATCTGGCCATCGACGAGCGCATCGTAACCGAGCATTGGCCCAGCCGGAATCTGCATTGGCACGACTATTTTGAGATCGAGATCATTCTCAGCGGATCGGGCACCCATCTGTACAACGACACCCGCTTCCCCCTCTCCCAGGGATGCGCCTATCTGCTGACGCCCATGGACATTCACGCTCTCATCCCCGATCCGGGTGCAGAGACCAATTGCCACCTGGTCCATCTCCGGTTTGATGAGCAGGCCATTTCCGAAGAGGTGCGGCAGATACTGCTGCAGCACGAGCACATCCACTCTGTCAAGATGGACGACATTCATTTCACCCGTCTGCTGTCTCAGCTCACCGAGCTGCTGCACTGCTTTGAGAGCGACACCCCCCACCAGGAGCTGAGCATCCGCCTGATCCTCTCCTATCTGTGCTTGCACATCATTAAAGCCAGCCAGCACAGCAACGACCGCTTCCCCAGCTACGAGACCACCAATCCGGTGGTGCACCAGACCCTGCAGTACATCCTCTACAACTTCCGAAAAAAGATCACCATGCAGGAGCTGGGGCAAAGGGCGCACGTATCCCCCAACCACCTGGCCCTGCTGTTTAAGCAATCCACCGGCACCACCTGCATGCAGATGATCGCCGACCTGCGTATGCAATACGCGCTCAAGCTTTTAGAAAACCCCAATCTGAGCATAGAGACCATCTCAGAGCAATCCGGCTTTTCGGCGGTTTCCTATTTCATCTCGGTATTCCGCAAGCGATTTGGCATCACACCGAAAGAGTTTCAAAATAAAAACAAAGCCGAGAAAAAGCACCAAGAGACGGACCTGTCCATCTCCCCCAACCACGATCTGTAAATACGACGCTGAACGCGCACCCTCTGTTGGTATAGAGGGTGCGCGTTTTTTGTGTATAGTATAGAGTGTGAAAAAAGGAAAGGCGGCAGGGGAAAATCCCCTGCCGCCGAAAGTTATTTGCCTATTTGGGCTTGTAGCTTAGCCTACATAGTAGCCGTCAGCGTTGACGTAATAGCCATCGACCCACGTATTGTAGACCATACGGCCGTTGGCATCCACATAGCAGAGGCCCTTGGAATCGTACACCCAGCTATTGGTAGCACAGTAGCCGTCCTCGCCGATGTAGCACCAGCCCTTAGAGTCCTTGACCCACTCGTTGGTAACCATGCGGCCATTGCCATCCAGGTAGCACCAGCCATAGGAGTCAGCAACCCACGTGTTGGTGACGCAGTAGCCGTCAGCGCCCACATAGCACCAGCCGACACTATCCATCACCCACTTGTTGGTAACCATGCGGCCACTGCCATCCAGGTAGCACCAGCCCTTGCTGTCAGCAACCCACTTGTTGGTGACGCAGTAGCCGTCAGCGCCCACATAGCACCAGCCGACACTATCCATCACCCACTTGTTGGTGACCATACGGCCGCTGCCATCCAGGTAGCACCAGCCATGAGAGTCAGCGACCCACTTATTGGTGACGCAGTAGCCGTCAGCGCCTACATAGCACCAACCAACGGAATCCATGATCCACTTGTCGGTGGCCATATAGCCGTCTTCATTCAGATAGCACCAGCCCTTGGAATCCTTTTTCCAGGTGTTGGTGACCTTGTAGCCGTTCTCGAAGTAGACCCACTGGCCGCCTTCATTGTACCAGCCGTCCGGACGAGCCACGAAGTCGTCCTCGACAACCTTGCCGTCCTCCGCCTTGAACAGACGGATGTTGTCGATCAGAGCGGAGCCGCCCAGGTCAACGACAGCAATGCCCAGCGTGTCAAACACGTCGGTGTTGAAGCTGACGATCATGGTGAACCAATCGGCACCATAGCTTTCCTGGTCGAAGTCAACATCCAGGAAGCTGACGTTGTGACGCATCTTGCCATCCAGCAGGGACAGCTTACCAGCGCCGCTCTCCAGAATCTTAACGTCTACAGCAAAGATGTAGTCGGTCTGAGGCTCAACATCTACCCACTTGGTGAAGTAGTGACCCTGATGCTTCTCGGTGGCGGTGTACTTCAGAGAGTTGCCGTACTCGATGTTGCTCTCGGCAAAGCTCATGAAACCGGTGGCCCAGCCGGTGCCGGTGGTCCAGAAATCGGAGGAATCACCCTTGGTGAAGGTGGGATCGGGGATCAGGCACTTGTCGTCGTCACAGCCGTTGAACTCAGTCTCACCGAAGGTGGGAGTGATATCGCCGCCCATGTTCTCGGACACGTACTTCTTACCATCCTCAACCTTGAACAGAGCCAGATCGTCCACCCACATCTGCGTATAGCTACCCAGCAGAGCGATGCCGACCTTGGTGCTGGAACCGGTGTTGAAGCTGACGCTGCGCAGGTGCCACTCGTTATCCCAAGCGGTGGGAACCAGCTGACGCTTGTTGGTCACGAACACAAAGTCGTTGATGGTCAGATACTTGTTGTTGTCGGGGTTCACAACACCGATGGTCGCATCAAAGCGGTTGTCATCGGAGATGTAGGCACCCTTAATCCAGGCAGAGAACACGTAGTCGGTCTCGGGCTCCACATCCACGTAGAAGACGTGCTTCTCCGTCTCCTCAACACCGGTGGTGTTGAAGAACAGGCTCTTATTGCCAAAACGAGTAGTCTCGTCGTCCACGATGGACAGGGTCTTGCCCAGGAAAGAGGAGCTCCAGCCGTCGTTGGACTCGAAGCTGCCGTTGGTGATCAGGTTCTTGTCCGCGGTCATGGGACGGTTGTTCACAACACCGTAGGACAGGAGCTTCATGGGAACCACAGGCACTTCAGGTGCCGGCGGTTCGGGCTCTTCACCCTTCTTGTAGATCTGAATGTTATCTACCAGAGCGGTACCGTTGCCGTTTTCGTTGGAGATCACCAGCACGCAAACCTCAGTCTCCGCACCAGAGTTGAAGGAAATCTCGTGACGGATCCATGCGCTGGTCGTATCGTCCGGAACATGATAATCGGCCATGTTAGCGGAATCGTTGCCGGTCTTAACAACCAGGTTGATGTTAGTGGGGTTCTTCACATAAGCAATCAGGGTATAGTCCGTATTGGGCACCACGGGGATACCATCCTGACGGACCTGATTCCATGCGCCGGCACCCTTAAAGTTCATAGCGTACTTACTCTTGTTGTGACCGGGGGACTCGAAGTCAACTTCGCAGGAACCCCACAGGTTGGTCCAGCCAGTCAGATCGCCGGTCTCGAAGCCGGGGTTGGCAATAGGACCGTCATTCTCCTCGGGCTCATACTCGCTCTTCTTGATCAGACGGATGTTGTCAAACTCAGCAGAGCAATCACCCTCGGGGGCGATCAGCAGCAAGCAGATAGAATCGATCGGATCGATGCTTTCGCCATCCTTGTTTTTGCCGGTGTTGAACTCGAAGACATGCTTCTTCCAGGTGTTGGTCAGATCGGTGGGGATCTCGCCAACCTCGAAAGCGGTCAGATCGAAGTAGTCGTTACCCTCCTTAATCACAACGCCCATGCCATCGGCGTTACGATAGTACAGCTCAACAACGTAGTCGGTGTTGGGCTCGACGGGGATCTTGTTCTGACGGACCTGCTGCCAGGGACCGTTGGTGGTAACCTTCACAGCATACTTGCTATTGTCATAGCCAGGCTGTACAAATTCGACGGTGCAGGAATCGTACAGGTTGATCCAATTGGACAGATCACCGGTCTCGAAGTCGCCGTTCAAGACGGGGTTGTCGCTGGGCTCGCTGCCGGCATTGGGACCAACCAGCTTGAAGTCATCAACGTAGACGTTCTCAGCCTTATTGGTGCCGCTGCCGCAGAAGTTTACGAACACGTCTGCAGTGGTAGCAACAAAGGTGTACTCGATCTTGGTCCACTCGCCGACCTTATTGGTGTCATAGTAGCCACCGCAGCCTTCGATGCTGTTGCCGCCGCTGTTGTTCTCCTTAACCTGAACGTTGACGCCGGCGGAGTTCGCCTTGATCATGAAGGACATCACGTAGGTGTTGCCCACGGTCAGGCCGGTGAGGGTCTGGTTCAGCATGCCGCCCCAGCCGCCGTCACCGATCAGGTTGGCGCCGTAGTTGCCGCCGTAAGAAGCCTCTTCGGAGATCACAGTGCTCTGCCAGGTCTCCCAGCCGGACTTGTCGCCGGTCTCGAAGTCACCGTTGACAAAGTCAACAGCAGGCTCGGTGCCGGCATTGGGATCGATCAGCACGAAGTCGTCCACATAGACGTCCTCAGCCTTGCCGTTACCGCCGCCGCAGAAGTTCACAAAGACCTTATCGGTGGGAGCCACGAAAGTATACTCGATCTTGGTCCACTCGCCGGCCTTGTTCACGTCGTACCAACCACCGGTCTCGGGGATGGAAGCGCCGCTGTTGCTATCCTGCTTAACCTGAACGTTGACACCGGTGGCGTTGACCTTCAGCATGAAGGACAGCTTATACTCCTTGCCGGCCACGACATCGATGGTCTGGTTCAGCATGCCGCCCCAGCCGCCGTTACCGATCAGGTTAGCGCCGTAGTTGCCGCCATAGGAGGCCTCTTCGGAAATGGTGGTGGACTGCCAGGTCTCCCAACCGGAAGCATCGCCGGTCTCGAAGTCGCCGTTGACAAAGCCAGCAGCGGGCTCTTCGGGCTCATCGCCGCCGGGCTGCTTATCATTGGTAACCTTGATGTTATCAATGTAGAAGTCGCTACCCTGAGACACGAACAGCAGAGAACCGTAGGGGTTCGCGCCCTGCGTGAACTCATAGGAATAGGTCTTCCAGTTGGTGGTCAGGTCGATGTACTCGCCAACCACGCTGTTGCCCGCGCCGGGCTTGGCGGGGTTGCTGGGAGACTTGACCTGGAAGTTCATACGACCGCCGCTCTTCAGAGTTTTGGCGTCGAAGGTAACGGTGTAGGTGACACCCGCCTCAACGTCAAAGCCCATAGAGGTCAGAATCTCTTCCCAAGCCGTACCGGAGATCAGGAAGCCGTACTGGCCGTCCTTAGCAGCATCCGCAGAGATGCCGGAGGTGCCGGCAGAGGACAGCACCCAGTTGTCGCCCAGAACGCCGGACTCGAAGTCGCCGTTGTAGATGTGGCCGTCGTAGCTCTCCTCAATAACGGGAGGCACATCGGTCTTCTCAACGATGGTGATGTCGTCCACGTAAACCTTGTGGCCGGCATCCGCCGTATGGTTGGACTGGACATACACGATGATGTCGGAGAAGTTGCCGGAGTTGAACTCAACGGAGTACTCCACCCACTCGCCGGTGCAATCCTGAGTAGCCTTGGCCAGAGAAGTGGCCCAGTCATTACCCTGAACGCTCAGGATCATCTGGAAGCCGGCATCCGCCTTGGCCTTGAAGGAGTAGACATAGTCGGTGTTCTTCTCAACCTTGACGTACTGGTAGATGTTACCCCAGTCGCAGTTGTACTCGATGTAGCCGGCATTGCTGCCATCCACACCGGCACCCTCAACGACCTGGAACACGTTGGCGGCGTTGGTCTCCCACTTGGTGGTGGTGCCGCACTCAAAGTCGCCGTTGGTGATGTAGCCGTCGAAGGAGGGCGGGACCGCCTTCTTCATGGTGATGTCATCAAAGTAATAGGTGCCGCCGTCATCCGCAGTGCGGTTCTGGAACACCAGATTGATCTCTTCGCAATCGGTGGCGGTGAACTCCAGAATAGCCTGGGTCCAGGTCTTGGCCGCAGCGACAGTATAGGTGACTCTGTTGAGAGAGGTCTCACCATTCATCGCATAGAGATAGAACTCGGGCTTGGCATTGGTACCATCGTAGTAGTACCAGAAGGTCACAGCATAGCTGCCATTCTTCTCAACAGCAATACCTTCCTGACGGAGCATGGTCTCATACTTGACAGAGGTCTTGTTGGAAGAAGCAGCGTACTTGCCGCCGTGAGCAATAGCATCGGAGACGACAGCGCCGTCCGCGGTGTTCCAGCCGGTCAGATCGCCGGTCTCGAAGTCGCCATTGGTGACAAAGCCGTCGAAAGAGGGCTCGTCAGGCTCTTCGGGCTCGACGTACTTGGCGATGCTCACGTTGTCGAAGTAGTGAGTACCACCGGCCGCGCCGTTGAAGTGCACGCAGACATAGGTGTTGTCCAGAGAATCAAACACAACCGTCTGGGTCTCCCAGTCGCCTGCAGAGATC
>JAFQKB010000065.1 GCA_017397125.1 Clostridia bacterium
CCCATCACCTTCGACTCCACCGCCCCCGCCAAGAACGGCTGGGTCTATGAGTACGACAAATGGGCGTTCTACGTGGAGAATATCCGTATGACCGAGCAGTGGCTGCCCGACGGCGACAACTGGTACTACATCGATAAGACCGGTTATCGTGTCACCGAGGCCGGCCTCTTCCACGACGGAAGCGACTGGTACTATCTGGCCGAAGGCGGCGCCCAGCAGTACAATGTGTGGTACGAGGACGCCGATGTTGCCCACTATTTCGGCGACGACGGCTGTATGGTGACCAGCTCGTGGATCGACTACGAGGGCGAGCGCTACTACGTGGATGAAGAAGGCAATCCGCTGAGAAACGACTGGCTGATTGACGGTGACGAAAAATTCTACTTCAATCCCGACGGTATGCTGCAAACGGATTGTTGGATGGCCTACGAAGACATGTGGTATTACTTAGACAGCAACGGTCATATACTCCGTAACACCTGGAAAGATAACTACTATCTCACCGACGACGGCGCCGCCGCGAAGGATACGTGGGTCGAGATCAACGGCAAGCGGTACTACTTTGATAAGAACTTCAGGATGGTCACCAACTGTTGGATGGATGATGGCGTCGGCCGGTGCTACCTAGGCAAAGACGGCGTAGTAGTAAACGCTTGGATCGACGGCTACTATGTGGACGACAACGGCTATCGTGTCACCAACACCTGGAAGAAAGACGATAACGGCTGGTGCTATCTGGGTGCCACCGGCAGAAAGACCACCAACAAGTGGATCATGGACTCCGTCGGCTGGTGCTACCTGGGCGAGGACGGCTACGCCGTCACCGATAAGTGGGTGGCGGACAGCATCGGCTGGTGCTATCTCGACGGTAACGGCCGCATGGTCACCAACAAGTGGGTGAAAGACAGTGTCGGCTGGTGCTACTTAGGCGCCGACGGATACGCCGTCACCAACAAGTGGGTGGCCGACAGCCACGGCTGGTGCTATCTGGATGGCCAGGGCCGTATGGTCACCAACCGCTGGGTCAAGGACAGCGTGGGCTGGTGCTATCTGGGCGCCGATGGATACGCCGTCACCAACAAGTGGGTGGCGGACAGCCACGGCTGGTGCTATCTGGACGACCAGGGTCGTATGGTCACCAACAAGTGGGTCCGGGACTCCAAGGGCTGGTGCTACCTGGGTGGCGACGGCTATGCCGTCACCAACTGCTGGAAGCAGGACAGCGTGGGCTGGTGCTATCTCGACAGCAACGGCTCTATGACTAAGAACGATTGGGTCAAAGACAACGGTAAGTGGTATTATCTGGATGGCAACGGCTATATGGTGGCGGGCAGGTCCCTCACCATCGGCGGCACCAAATACCATTTTAACGCCTCCGGTGTCTGCACCAATCCCTAAGCAAAATCATCATAGCTCCCCATTGCCGAGGGCAGGCGCCGCCTGCCCTCGGCTTTTTCTATCCTATAATGCAAACAGCGAAAAAATGTACCGAAACATCTTGTCTTTTCCGTATCCGTTCTTTATAATAAAATAGATATATACACAGTAAGGAGTGATGTGCGATGAACGAAACAACCACGCAGAAGAAGATCTATCTGAATAAATACATCATCAGCGATCCCTCTGGCGACGCCATTTTCATAAAAGATTTCACCGTCACTTTTTACAACGAGGAAAAAGGCATCCAAAAGCCAATCGTTGAGAAAAACGGCACCATCTGCACCTTTCCCGGCATCGAATGCTGCGAAAGGCTGACACAGGAGCTCGGCGATCGCTCCATCGATCCGATCGTCAAATACGAGGCGGTGTTTCAGCCGATAGAGGACGACCGCTTTATGATGGTGTGGACGGTGCGCCCCGACGGCCGCTACTGGATGGACTCCTGGGGCTTCGGCGCCGAGGACTATGAATCGGTCTCGCTGTACACCTATATCGGCCCGGACGGCCATTTCACCGCCCCCTTTCGCCTGTACAGCATTGGGTACGACGTATACGGCGAGCATCCCCTGAGGAGATCTGTATGAAAGTCGTGTTTCTTGATTTTGACGGGGTACTGAACTCCCAGCGGTACGTCCGGGAGCATGGCGACGGCATGGCCATCGACCCCTCCCGCCTGAGCCTGCTTCGGCAGATCATCGACGCAACCGGAGCCCAGATCGTGCTGTCCACCTCCTGGCGTGTCCATTGGGACCAGGACCCGGCCCGGTGCAACGAAACAGGCGCCCTCATCAACGATCTGTTTGCCCAATACGGCCTGCAGATCCTGGACAAGACCCCACGGCTGCGCACACGCAGAGAGCAGGAGATAAAAAACTGGCTGGACCGGCACCCGGAGACAGAAAACTTCGTGGTGCTGGATGACGGGTTTTTGGGCGCGGACTTTCTCACGGGGCACGTGGTAAAGACCTCCAACTTCTTTGACGGACTGGACGAAACAGACGTCATAGCAGCCACCGACATACTGAATCGCTAACGAGGTGTTTTATGGTACACACGGCATTGCTTTCCGCCATTCTTGACAAGGCAAACCACATCAAAAACGAATACAACAGCCAGCACCTTTGCGCCTCCCACATCGCCGTGGCGGTAGCGGACCTTTGCAAGACCGCATACACCGGGTTTTGTGTTTCGGATGCCACCTATCTCCCTTGTCGATTTGAGGAGGAACGGCTGCGGTACATTTTCGCAAAGGAGGTTAAGCTGGCGGCTTATTTCAGGACTCGCTTATCTCTCCACACACGCAACGGTGTGCAGGAGGAAGCGTTTGACGTGGCCCTTTGCGAGCGCATCGCCGCCCTGCGTGGTGCAGAGATACTGTCCTCCGACGTGGTGTTTCTGTGTGCGCTGCAGGCGCTGCCGGACGCCTACAAGGCAGCCCTGCGCAGCGTGGGGTCGGACGAATCCATCCTGGTCCTTTTGCAGGATACGGATGAAAATATATACGATTACGTGGTGCAGCATATCCAATCCGTCGTGGCCGCACTCCGGCAAAAGGCCGACGAGGCGGCCGCCATCCGGGATTGGAAGCCTGCCCCAAAGTGTATGGAGCCGGACGCCCTTGCCGCTCTGTTTTTTGAGAATATCCAAAAGAAGAGCGACAACCATATACTGACCCTCCGGTTTCCTCGCTTTTTCGGCACCGCCGACCTGAAGGTGTCCATACACCGGGTGGACGACGTCTACTACGCTCAGGACAACGGCTACGCCATCCGCCACCTGGCACGGCGCCTCCGGGACGCAGCAAAATGCCAGCGGGCACTCAAGCGGGTGTGCCATCCCTGCTGGATTCACAAAGGGGCGGTCACCGGCAGTTTCACCGATTCCTTCCGTTTTATGTACTACCTGCAGAGGCTGGTCTTTATCGCCCACGCAGACCTGTACTATACGCGGGCCGAACAGACTTTGTATGCCAAGGATGCGGATTACCTGTACCCGGGCACCCACCGGGCCGAGCCGCTGGATGAGGCCGCCCTGCTGGACACACTCAAACAGAGCATCCATTTCTGCTACGATGAGAACCAGGGGCTGTCTTATTGGCTGGACACCAAATACGCCGGCTTCTCCCTCCGGGCCTCCTGTTTGATCGAGACTCTGGACGGCGGCCATATCCGCATCAGCGACCAGCGAAAAGGCACCACCGAGGGCGAGATATTCGAGGGCTTCTATTGGCAAGAGGACGACATTGCCCCCTATGGCAAGCACATCTCCGGGATCGCCGACCGCTTCGGCGCCACCTTCGATGGAAAAGACCTGTACCTGACCGATAAGAGCGAACATATCTATCGGGCGATGACCCGGTTCTTCAACGCGGCCGTTCTGCTGTCTGAATTCGGGCAGGTCATTGCGTTGCCAACATTACGGCATAAGAGGTGATATCATGGGCGATACCAAAACCATATTCGTGGTGTCGGACGTGCACGGTCATTACACCCTGCTGCAGGAGGCCCTGGACCGGGCGGGGTTTGACAAGGATAACCCGCAGCATCTGCTGGTCTGCTGCGGGGACTATTTTGACAGAGGGAACGAAAACGTCCAGGTGCTGAAGTATTTCGAAAAGCTGCATCACAAGGTACTGCTCAGAGGAAATCACGAGGATCTGCTGCTCAAGCTGCTGCAGACCGGAAAGGTGCTGCCCCACAACTACATCAACGGAACCATGCAGACCCTGGAGAACTTTTTCGGCCGATACTCCATCGACCCCATTGACGATACCATCGACTTTTCCGGCAAGACCCGCACCGTAGACCGCATTTGCGCCTTTATCGAGGAGACCGTGGACTATTTTGAGACGGAGAACTACGTTTTTGTCCACGGCTGGATTCCCGAAAAGGGCGACACCGCAGAGGCCCGCCGGGCAGCCGGCGGCGATGCGTGGGCCAAAGCCCGGTGGATCAAATGGACCGAACGGTACACCGGCAATCGCCCCCTGGCGGACAAGACCCTCATCTGCGGCCATATGCCCTCCTTTTACGCTGCAAACCGCACCGAGGATGACAGCAGCATCTTCTGCGGTGAGGGGTTATACGCCATCGACGCAGGCACCTATAACACCAACCGGGTCAACGTCCTCGTGCTGGAGGACGACCTGCTATGAACAGCAAAAAAGGTTGGCTATCCGAACGGATAGCCAACCTTTTTTGCTTCTTATACCGGGGTGCTGGACTCCCAGAGGAACTCGAACTCTCTCTGATACATACCGTAATACTTTGAGAAACTGCTCAGCTCGTGCTCAAACGAGTTTTCCAGATTGATGTTTTGATAGGCATAGTATTTGACGTGCATCCGATCGTGGGTGTTGCGCAGCTCATCCTCGTTAAACTTAACGTTGTGATAGACACGCAAGAGCGGGATGGGACACACCCGCACCTGCAGCACGTCCGGGTGCTCTTTGGCGTACTTGCTCCACAGCTTTGCCACCTGCTCAAAGGGAAAATACAGGGCGTATTCATCCCGCATGTGCTTGGCGATGCTCTCGGCCGCCTCGGGGGTATTGATCAAAACCCGCGTAGGGATGCCTCTTCTGAGTATTTCGTCAAAGATCTCTTTTTTGGTTCCGGCCCGCAGCCACGCCGCGCCGCCGTGAAAGGCCATATCAATGCTCTTGACCGACAGATGGGATTTATCATTGAGATTGCTTTTGAAAAAATCCACCGTATTGATCAGCGGCTTCACGGGATTGGCGTTTTCCAGCGCAATATCGCACAGTTTATCCAGATCCGTGTCCATAGCCACGTCCTTGTGGATGATGACGCTCTGGGACGAAAGCACTTTTTTGAGACAATCCGGCAGCTCCACCGCAATGTCCTTGGTGTTAAAGCCCTCACAGAATACCGGGATGAAGTTTACGTTGGGGGTGGCCACCGCCCACTCCGCCTCTTTCCGCAGCCAATCGTTCTCATTGTTGCTGCTGTCCAGGTCCTTGGGGAACAGCACCAGGATGAAGTTGCGGGTTTTCTCCACAGCCTCTTTGATCTGCTGCTCAAACTCGCCACGCTTGAGATGCTTGTCCATAAAGACAGAGTAGCCGTTTTGGATCAGCTTGTCATAGATCACCTGGGCCATATAAAAGCCGGATTGGTGCTTATAGCTGATAAATGCGTCGTAATTGTCCGGATAAAGTCCCTGCTTGTTGCTCATATGGTTTCACCTCGTATTTGATGTAGAATATCCTGTATTTGCGCCGGGGTCAGCCGGGCGGCCTGTATGCGCTGCGGCGGATTCATTCCACAGTCGCCCAGCAGCATATCTCCTTTTAGCAGCAGACATTCTGCGCCCACCGCATCCATAATCGTCCGGGAATCCATCCGGTTTTTGGTGGACAGGGCGATGCGGGTGGGGATATTGGCCTTGATCATGCCGGTGACGGTGTTGGCAGTCAGGTCGCTCGTGGTCAGGACCAGATGGATGCCGGCCGCCCTCCCCTTTTGGGCCAGCTGACAGACCGCCGACTCAAAGCCCCACCGATCGTGTTTGGTGAGAAAGGACATTTCGTCCACCAGGATAACCATTCGGCAAAGGGGCTGCTCAACGACCCGGTTATAGGCGTCCAGACACCGCACCGCCCGGTCGTGAAACAGGCCGTAGCGTCTGTCGCACTCCCGACCCAGCTCCTGTAGCCGCTGGATGGCAGCCCGGGCATCGCAGACCACCGGCTCCATCACGTGGGGGGCGCTTTCGTACGTCTCCAGCTCCTGCTTTTGGGGTGCCATCAGGAGCAGCCGGACCTCATCGGGTGTGGCGGTGCTCAGCAGGCTGGCCACCATCGTGCTAACCATGGTGGTTTTGCCGGAGCCGGATTGGCCGCCAACAAGCACGTGAGGTGCTGTGGAAAGCTCCAGGCACACGCCGTCACCGGACAGACTTTCGCCCAGAGCCACACGCAGCTTGTCCCCCGATTGGGTAAAGGCCTCGGAGGCCAAAACCTCCTCAAAATCCACAAACCGCTCGGTCCGGTTGGGCACCTCGATGCCAAAGGCCATCCTGCCCCGTATGGGGCAGATCAGCCGCACCCGGGGCACCGACAGGTTGAGAGAAATGTCGTCTGCCAGCTGCAGAATTTTAGCCACCTGGGTGTCCGGGTCCAATTGGAACTCGAATCGGGTCACCCGGGGACCGGCCCACACGCCGATACACGGCCCGATGTGGATGCCAAAGGCAGCATACAGATCTGTGATGCGTGCCGCCCGCTCCTGCTGCTCCGCAGTGGGCTCAGGGTTGGCGGGATGAGTTGCTGCGTCTTTTGTACTCTTGCTGTCATTCATTCCTTGCTCTCACCATCCAATCTGATTCACGTTCGTTTTACAGCGGTCAGGGCTTTTGGATCTGGTATCCCAACTGTAGGATCAGCTTGATGGTCTCCATGGCCGTATGGCGGTCGTAATCCTTTTCGTTCTCGGGCAGCATGTCATAGGGCACCAGACAGGGGGTTTGCTTGGTGGCGTCGTCCCGCACCTGGCCATAGGTCCACCCCTCCCGGATGCGGCCTTGCGCCCAGACCTCGTGGACGTTTTCGGCGATTCTCTCCGTCAGTTCGGTCAGATCCGCCGGCAGAACAACCTGCGACGTGTCCACCGGATTCGGCTTGTACATTACCAACCCTCCTTGCACAGTTTGTTGGCTCTTTGAATGATCTGCGGTGTTTCCACTACGATCTTCCGATCGTATTCCTTAAAATCACTGGGCTTCAGATTCAATTCTTTCTGTAATGCATTATATTGCTCCTGCAGCCCGTCCAATTCCGCCCAGGGCACGATGCACGGGTGCCATTTTGCCACCTCATCCTTGTGGGTGCGCGTGTAGGGGGCGTACTGCTTCACTTCTTCAAACGCAGCCTTTCGAAAGCCCTCGCTGCGCATAAAGGCATTCCAACGTTTGTGCTCGTTTTCTGTCAGGGCCAGCTCGAGGCCCTTATCCTCCAGCGCCCGGACAAACTCAGATAACTCCTCTTCGGTAGGGATCGGTCCGGCGGTGGTGATTCCGGCGCCTCTGATTTTTGCCCCTATGTGCAGGGCCGCCGCCATAGAGGACCGGCGGGCATACTCGGAGGTGCAATAGTCGTACAGCGCCTTTTTGTAGGCAAAGCTGTCCTTGGGTTGATCCAGCGCCCAGTTATAGCACAGATGTACCGCCAGGGCGAGATTTTCCAGATCGGAATGGAACAGAGCCTTGTTGGCATAGATGGATTTGGCCGTGCCGAACAGGCTGATGTTTCTCTCATCCAGGTAGGAGCCCTTTTCTTCAAAGTTCTTGGCGATCTTGCTCTTGCGCACCCGGGCGAATATAGGCGGGGTATCCTCTATATATTTGCGCCGCAGGATGCTGTGTATCGTCTCGGCTGTAGAAACGTTCAGCTCGTCCGACCCGGTGGCCACACAGATAAAGGTGGCGTCTGCATGGGCTTGGATCTTAGCCTCAAAATCGTTGTTTTCCACGTTCGCGTATTCAAAAGCCACGTCGTAGTGATCCATTTCGGGACATTGGGCGCGGAACTCTTTTTCGATTCGTATAGCCTTTTTGTCCAGCACACGCACCTTCAGGGTGTATCCCTTGATCTGTCCGCACCACAGAACCGATTTCAGCATCTGCATGCCCAGTCGGCCGCAGCCCACCAACAGCACGGAGATGTCTTTTCGGCCCGCCGGGAGGTCGTACAACGGATGCTCAAACAGGTGGTTGTTGCAGAACAGGGCGATCTCGTCGATAAATCGAATTTTCAGAGGCTCCTCCTGCCACTGAGCGATCAGGTGGTTGTTGCGATACCCCAGCCCTTTAGAGACCGCGACTGTCTTCGTTTTGCCGGATTCATCCTTTTCGTCCCGGGGATAATAGAGGTTGATATCGTAACCCTTATACCGATCGTCCAGCTCTGTGGATTGCCAGTCCCCCTCGTAGGCGGTGACCGCATACTGCTGGGCGAACCGAGCAAACTCCCTGTCGGTTGGCGAGACGCCGAAAAAGACCAGCTCGGTCTTGGGGGATCGACTGCGGATGGTGGCGGCCTTCTTCAGCAGCACCTCGTGGGTGCTCTCAAACACAGCGCAAGGCTTTTTGGCAACCATGGACTCCATCACGTGGATGTTCGCTTTGTTTTGTACAAAGGAGCAGATGGTCACCTCGTATTTCTGCAGAGCGTCCCTCTTCAGAATAAAGCCTTCCGTCAGCTCGATGTTCTTCTCTTCCTTTTCGGACAGGAAGTAAAACTCGTACGCCTGAAACCGGCGGCCCAGCCGCAGCTGATCGGCGGACTTGTGCAGCAGGATCGCCCCCAGCTTTTTGGCCTTTTCCACATGATCCTTATCGGTGGACTTGGTGCCGCAAAACACCAGGGTCTTTCGGTCCGGCCCTTGGGCGATCCCCTCAGCCAGAGCCAGAGAGTTTTCGTTGATCTCAGAGAACACACAGCACTTTTTCGACCGGGAAAACAGATACCGCATCCGCTCCCCCATATCACCGATACAGGACAGAACCAGGCTGGAGGCCAGAATGGGAGCCAGGGCAAACATCACATAGCTCACACAGATATAGACGGTTTTGAGCACCCCATCCAGCGCCACCGATTCCAGTTGGGCAATGTCCTGGCGGCCGCCCAGCGCCTTAAAGCTGTACAGCAGCGCCGAGAGAACGGTGTACAGAGGCTTGCTGAGCACCTCCTTCCCCTCCTTTACCCACTCGGTGGGCAAAACCATAAAGAAGGTGGCGCACAATATACCGATCAAAACACAAGAGATCCATTTGCTGGTGTTGGTGCGTTTTTTGACAGCCCACACGATGGCCAGCGTCATAATGATCAGCGCAATCAGAACACAAACATATACCATTGATTTTTACCTCCCTGCTCGCTTTTGGATGTCCTGGCCGATCCGCGGTCAGACCCAGCGTTTTTTCGAATTGCTGCGGCAGCGGCCCACGTCCCGCTCCATTTTCTTACTCATAATTTTATTGTAGCATATAGTATGTAAAAAAGCAATTTCAAAAAATCCCCGGAGAGCAGGTCGTGCTTTCCGAGGATTTATAGGGTCTCTATGGGATTGTTACAGATTCAAAAAGTCTTTTCTGTACTCCAGGCCAAAGGCCTCGGCCACCGCCTTGAGCTCCTCGTCGCGGATGGTGTTCACGTGGGGTAGGTGGGCGATGAGCATATACAGCTGGGCCGCTTTTTCCACCGTTTCGATGAGACCAAAGGTCTCGTCCATATCCCGGCCGGCGCCGTAGATGCCGTGCAGGCCCCACACCACCAGGCGGTATTCCTCCATCTTTCGGGCGGTAGCCTCACCGATCTCGTTATTGCCGCACACCATCCAGGGCAGCACGCCGATGCCATCCGGGAACACCACGATGCACTCGGTGCACATCTCCCAGATGGTGTGGGTGAACTTTTTCTCATCCAGCTCGTGGACGTGGGTCATGGCCAGGGTGTTGGTGGGGTGGGTATGCATCACGACCCGGTGGTTGGGGTCCTTTCTAAGGCGGACCATATGGCTCATCAGGTGGGCCGGCAGCTCGCTGGTGAACCGGCCGCCGTCCTTATAGCCCCACAGCAGCTCGGCGGTGGTGCCGTCGGCGGCGATGCGGATGATGCCCAGATTGGTCTCCGGGTCACCCTCCACGTTCTTAAAATACTTGCCTGTGCCGGTGACAATGAAGATCTTGCCGATCAGCTCGGTGGCGTCAAAGCCGGTAGGGATGGTGCGGATGACGTGGGTGAGATCCAGATATTCGGCTACCTGGTCCTCCTCCAGCATATAACTAATGTTACCGCCATTTCTCTCGTCCCAGCCTTGGCGGTACATATTGGCGGTTACCTTTTTCATGTCCTCCACAAAGGGAGCGGTCAAAATATCCTTCATATTCTTAGCCTCTCTTGCTCATCCTCTCTTGCTCATTACGTCTTCTTCGTATTCCCGGACGGTGGCGAACCAGGCGCCATCCTGGGGGACGCCGCACCGGTCGCAATACTCCGCCCATACGTCGCCAAAGGGCAGGGTCTTGAGCTCCTCCTGCCGGACCATCAGCTCGGTCCAGTTGTCGGCGTCCTGCAGATCGGTCAGCGTCTCATGGGGGGTGAGCAGGGCGGACAGCAGCGCCTTTTGGGTGTTGCGCAGGCCCACGGTCCAGGCGGACACCCGGTTGATGGAGGCGTCGAAATAGTCCAGAGCGATCTTTACCCGGCCGTCCAGGCCGCCGCAGCGCACGATCTCCTTGCAGATCTCGCGGGTCTCGTCGTCAAACAGCACCACGTGGTCGCTGTCCCAGCGGATGGGGCGGGTGATGTGCAGGGCGATCTCCGGGAAAAAGGCCAGCAGAGCCGGGATCTTATCCGACACCACCTCGGTGGGATGGTAGTGACCGTTGTCCATCAGCGGAATGCACTTATCCATATGGGCGGCGGCATAGGAGAGAGTAAACTCGGCACTGCCGACGGTATAGGCTTCTACGCCGATGCCGAACACCTTGGACTCCACGCAGGGCTTGACCTCGTTGAAATCAAAGGGCTCGGACAGGATCTCGTCGATGGCCTCTTTATAGCGCACGCGGGGACCCATACGATCCGCCGGGATGTCCTTAAAGCCGTCGCCGGTCCAGATATTCATAATGCAGGGCTGACCCAGCTCCTGAGCCAGATAGGTGGAGATGCGGATGCAGGCCTTGCCGTGCTCGATCCAGAACCGTCTGGTCTCCTCGTTGGGGCTGGCCAAGGTCAGCGGGTCGCACATGGGATGGGAGAAGAAGGTGGGGTTGAAATCACAGCCCAGGCCTCTCTCCTTGCAGAAATCCACCCATTTTTTGAAGTGCTTGGGCTGGATCTTGTCCCGATCCACCCAGCCACCGTTCTCCTCATCAAAGATGGCGTAGCAGGCGTGGAGATTGAGCTTTTTGGCGCCGGGGCAGAGACGCAGCACCACGTCGATGTCCGCCATCAGTTCCTCCGGGGTTCTGGCCCGGCCGGGATAGTTGCCGGTGGTCTGGATGCCGCCGCTCAGGGCGTCCACCTTTTGGTCAAAGCCCCGCACGTCGTCCCCCTGCCAACAGTGAAGCGCCACCGGCACAGAACGGAGGGTCTCGATGGCCTTTTCGGTGTCCACGCCCCACCGGGCATAGATGGTCTTTGCCTCAGAATATCTGTTCATAGGGTCACCTCACTTATCCGGAATGTTTTCTTGATGATCTCCCTTGCTTCTGTCAGGTCCTTATGCTCTGTGTACATTACCTGAGATATGAGATTGCCGGTGGCCGTGCCCTCGGTCAGGCCAATGCACACCCGTTTGCCGGTGCGCTTGGCGGTCAGCTGGTTGAGATACATATCCTTGCTGCCGCCACCCACGATGTGGATGACGTGGATCTCTTTTCCGCTGATCTTTTCGATCTCCTTAACCGTCTTATCGTAGGAGGCCGCCAGTGAGTGGTACACACTGGCCAGCAGATCGCCCAGGGGCAGCTCCGGCTCACCCAGATAGGTGCGGATGGCCTGCAGCATGCTGTCGGGCGCCAAAAACACCGGGTCGGTGGGGTCGATGAGCCGGCAATAGTCGCTGGCCATGGCCATGTGCATCATCTCGTCGTAGGTATACTGCTTGTTCAGCTCCTTGCGGATGTTCTGAAACAGCCACATACCCATGATGTTTTTGAGAAAACGGAAACGATACTCGATGCCGCCCTCGTTGGTAAAGTTGGCCGCCAGAGCCTCCTCGCTCACCACCGGATACCGATTCTCTGTACCGATCAGGCTCCAGGTGCCGGAGGAGATGTAGACACTCTCGCCGTCTATGGGGCAGGCCGCCACCGCCGACGCCGTATCGTGGGAGGGACACAGCAGCACCGTGGCGTTATACCCCACCTCCTGCTGGATGGCGGGGGTGAATTCCCCCACCGCCGTGGCCGGCAGAGAAAGGGGCAGGAACAAGTGGGTGGGGATACCCAGCTTGTCCAGTATCTCCGTATCCCACTCCTTTGTTTCGGCGTTGACCAGATTGGTGGTGGTGGCGTTGGTGTACTCATTTTTGAGCACACCGGTTAGTTTGAAGGACAGGTAGTCCGGCATCATCAGAAAATGGGCGGCCTTGTCCAGCTTGCCGCTGCACTTGTCACAGTACAGCTGATAGATGGTGTTGTAGTTCTGCTTTTGGATACCGGTCCAGGCGTACAGCTCCGCCTGGGGCAGGATGCGTGCCACCGCCTGCGCTCCCTCCTCGGTGCGGCTGTCGCGATAGGCCACGGCGGGCAATATCTCCTTTTTCGCCTTATCCAGCAGGACGTAATCCACGCCCCAGGTGTCGATGGCTATTGTGTGGGGGATCTTACCGATCTCCTTACACCGGGCGATGCCCGCCTTGACCTGGGCCACCAGGTTGTGGATATCCCACACCAGCACGCCGTCTTCCTCGTGCATACCGTTTTCAAAGCGGTATATCTCCTCCAGCTCCAGCCGGCCATTCTGCAGGTGACCCAGAATGTGCCGCCCGCTGGATGCGCCGATGTCGATGCCTAAATAGTACATTAAAACATCTCACTTCATCTTTGGGCTATTTATATACTTGCGGAATCACTCAAACAGCGGGTATTTGTCACAGAGAGCATTTACGGCGGCGCGCACCATATCACGGCTGCCCTCAAAGTCACGGGCCACCAGCGCCATCAGGTGGGCGATCTGCCGCATCTCCTCCACCCCAAAGCCGCGGGTGGTCACCGCCGCGGTGCCCACACGGATACCACTGGTGATGTTGGGCTTCTGGGGGTCGTCGGGAATGGCGTTCTTATTGACCGTGATGCCCACCTCGTCCAGGCGGATCTCCATATCCCGGCCGGTGATGTCCATGGGCCGCAGATCGATGAGGCTCAGGTGGTTGTCGGTGCCGCCGGATACCAGGTCAAAGCCCTCCTCCAGCAGAGCCGCGGCCAGAGCCTTGTTATTCTCCAGCAGACGGGTCTGATACTCCTTAAAGGCCGGGGTCAGCGCCTCGCCGAAGCACACCGCCTTGGCGGCGATGACGTGCAGCAGAGGACCGCCCTGGATGCCGGTGAAGATGGCCTTGTCGATCTTTTTGGCGATCTCCTCGTCGTTGCAGAGGATCAGGCCGCCCCGGGGACCCCGCAGGGTCTTGTGGGTGGTGGTGGTGACCACGTCGGCATAGGGCACCGGGCTCATATGCAGGCCCGCCGCCACCAGACCGGCGATGTGGGCCATATCCACCATCAGATAGGCACCCACGCTGTGGGCGATCTGTGCGATCCGCTCAAAGTCGATCTCACGGGGATAGGCAGAGGCACCCGCCACGATCAGCTTGGGGGCGTGCTCCTTGGCCAGGCGCTCCACCTCATCGTAGTCGATGCAGCCGGTCTCTACGTCCACGCCGTAGGAGACGAAATTGTAGTATTTACCGGAAAAGTTCACCTTGCTGCCGTGGGTCAGGTGGCCGCCGTGGGCCAGATTCATACCCAGCACGGTGTCCCCCGCCTGCAGCAGCGCCACGTAGACGGCGGTATTGGCCTGAGAGCCGGAGTGGGGCTGGACGTTAGCGTAGTTGGCACCGAACAACTGGCAGGCCCGGCGGATGGCGATACGCTCCACCTCGTCCACGCACTGGCAGCCACCGTAGTAGCGGCGGCCGGGATAGCCCTCGGCGTATTTATTGGTCAGAATGGTGCCGGTGGCCAGCAGCACGGCCTCGCTGACCACGTTCTCAGAGGCGATCAGCTCGATGCCCCGACGCTGACGGTTGTACTCCGCCTCCACAGCGGCGCCGATCTCGGCATCGTAACGGGAAAGTTCAAAAATAGTGTCCTTGATCATAGTTTTCTCCTTACTTTTTATCGACTGAACAACAGGCGAACATATTTAGGTAATTATACTATATCCACGCCGTACTGTCAATCCAAAAAAGCGCCAAAAAAGGGGCGTCGAACGACGCCCCTTTTCTCGGATATTACATTTGCACCCAACCGGACACGTACAGCCCCAGGGGCTGCTTGCCTACCCGGCTTTTGCGATTGGTCACCCGGTAGCGACCGTTGATCCTTTTGCCGTCGTAGAGATAAAAGGTGCCGGTGCGGGTCACCGCCGCCGCCCCCACGCTGGAGCGATAGAGCTTTTCTCTGTTGAGCACCACCTGGTCCCCGGCCCGGGGAGCGGCAGCCTCAAGGGCCGGCTGCTCTGTCCGAGGCGCCGCATAGGGCACCTCCAGGATCTCACACAGCGCCTTCACCGTCTCCTCGGCCATCTGCTCCATTCCACCACTGTGGAACCGGGCGCAGTCCTCCGGATTGTCGTGGAAAAACAGCTCGTCGTACAGGCAGGGCATCGCAGTGCCCTTGATCTCGTACAGGTCGGTGCGGACCGCCACCTTATGGCTGCTGACACCGGTCCGGTGCTTACCGATCACGGCTGCCCTCGCCTTGCTGGCGGCATCCTTCCAGCACATAGTCATGCTGTACCGGCCGCCACCGGCATTGGTGTGGGCCACATAATAGAGGTCTGCACCCCAGGCGTTGGCCTCCGCCACCCGATTGCGCAGGGCGGCGTCCCCGGTCTGATCCGCAAAGCCGCGCTTGACCTCTACCCCCTGCTCTGTCATTCGCTTCTCCACCAGGTCCATATAGGCTCGGCAGTGGGTGTTTTCGCTACAGGAGCCGGGGCACCGGGTGCTGTTGTCCGCCGCGTGGGCCGCGGCGGAGAGATACAGCTTTTTTGCCATTATGCGCTCTCCTTTCCTTTGTGCAGACGGCCCACAAAATCGCTGACGTAGTTAGCCCCCCGGCTGATGACGATACCGGTGAGCGCCACCCCCAGCCAAGGCCAGACAAAGTGGATACCCAGCGCCGCAAACAGGTCCGCTCCGGCGGCTACGCTCACCACAACGCCGCCAACGACGGCTCCCAACTGGGTGATCGCCATTTTGCGGTCGTCGCCTGCAAAGGCTTTTCCAATACTTTTACCATATTCCACCAGTCCCTCCACGATAATGGCCAGTGCAATAATCCGTACAATTCCTTCCATTTCATTCCTCCTTACTTATGCGCCGATGCCCAGCCGCAACAGCACCCAGCCCACCAGAGCCGCCACCACCGAGAGCAGCACCTTTTCCACGATGCTCTCCCAGCGGCGGCCGGGCCGGGCGGTGATGCTCTTGACATCCGCCTTGATCTCCTGCATATCTGCGTCCATATCCGTTTGTTTCTGGGCGATTGCCGCCACGGATTCCACCAGCTTGGTCATATCCGCCTGCTTCTGCTCCATCTCCTTCACCCGGTGGGTGTTGGATTTGGCCCGGTCCTCCACCCGGCTCAGGCGGCGCTCGATCTCCAGCTCGTCCATCTCACCGCCTCCTCCATTGCGTCCAAAAACCATTCCATAAGGTGCTCCTCTTTGCCAGTAACCGAAAGGGATGCACCCGCCCCGTGTTCGGGGATAGCGTTCCCGCCGGTAGTTGCGCATACAGCACAAGGTCGTTTCCCTCGCCCTGCACCGCCGTACCATCACCCGGCACAGAGGGTGTGCCGCCCTGCTCCGGCTGGGTTTCTGCTGGGCCGTAGCGGCTGAACAGCAACACCAGCAGGAGCAGGATGGTGATTGAGATTAGTAGGTTTTTCATAGGTTAGATGCAGAATAGACAGTATGGGCGAGCGAGCTGCTGGCTTTGACTACCATTTTTAAGCGTGCCACTTTCAATATAATACACATTCCTCGTGTTATTATATCTGGTTCGTGTCCAAGCAGGCGGAGGGCTATTGGTTTCCCAATATGGATACAAACTTCCTTCGCCTGTTCTAGCCGTCGCATTAGGCATAAGTTCCACTACAGCAGGAGGGAAAAGCGTGGCTGCTACTGTTACATATTGTGAAGTTCTCGTGTCATAATGTGTTTTATTCACCGATTTAACAAGGCTTTGCAGTTCAGCAGGGAAGTAACTATACAACTCATCCAAATCGGTCTTTATATCTGTGGTCGTTGTGTCCGTTCCACACCACGGAATACCTGTATCGTAATATCCACCCCAAGTAGTCTTGATTCCACTATAATCCCACGCATACAAAGTTAATCCTGCTTTACCGCTACCATCCGCCAGATCATCGTGGTTAATTCCTGCTATCTGCACAGTCTGTGTATAGGTTCTACCATTTGGATATGTGCAAGTAAAATTCTTTCTAGCACCAATAGCGAACATTTCGGCTTTGCCCGCCCTTATTGCCGTGTCTATATCTGCCCAAGACATATTGGTGAAATCCAGTCCAACTTCCCAACTCGCCGTATAGCTCATGTCCCCGGTAACCGTTGTGTTAGGTGTCCACCCCTTGAAAACGTGGTCAGTCTTAATGGGCGTATAACTCGGTGTCCGACCATACGCAAGGCTCTCGGTTTTCAGCACCGTTACACCATCATCGTCATAGTAGGTGACGGTGTAATACCGCACCGCAGAGGAATACGCCGCATACACCGTTCTATCCTCGGTCACATTCGCCAAAGCGGACGAACTGGCAGAGCCGCCATCGGTCAAACTCCACCCGGAATAAGTGTAATTATACTGTGCGGTGCTTTCCTTTGTGGGTGTGGAAATAAGCCCAGCCGTAACGGGGTCTTTGCAGGTGTCACCGACAATGACGGGGTATTTAATCAACTCGGTTTCGCCGTCCATAAAAGTAACATACTTCACCCGACTATCGGCAGAGCCGCCACCGCCGCCGCTGATACCCTCGATAGCCGTAGGCATAGCGGTAGTTGGGATTAGACCCGTAGTGCCGGTCTTGGCCCGGATGCTGTCTGCAATGGCGGTTAGGGTCGAGCCGTTGATAACATATACATCAGCCATTAGAAACTCGCCCCCTCTGCACTAGGGATTGCCACGGCAGTCCATTGGCCCTCCACCACGGCCAGCACCTTGCCGTTGTCGGCGGCTGTGACGGCGGGGGTTAATTGCTGTGTCATAGCCCCAAGAGCAGTCATAGCCTCATTCAATACCGCCGTGATCACCTTGTTCTGCACCGGGTTGGTGGACTCAGGATTGAAGGCATCGTCCACCGTGATGGAACCACCGCCACCACCCTCGATGGTGATGTTGCCCTCACCCAGCAGGGATTGCCCGTTGACCGTCTTGATGTTCTCTCCGCTGACAAGGGTATCCTGCTTTTTACCCACACCAATGTGGAGATTTGCCACCGCCGAGCCCAGCGTGGAGATGTTGTTGTTGACATCGGCCACAGCGGCGGATACCGCCTTGTTCTGCACCGGGTTGGTGGAGTTTGCATCCAGCGCCTCGTCCACGGTGATAGAGCCGCCGCCCGGCACCCCCGCCGCGGCGGCCTCCTCAGCCCGCCGAGCGCTTTCGGCCGCGGCTGCGGCCGCCGCTTCAGCAGTCTGCTTATAATCCCTCGCCCCGGCGGCGGCGTTGGCTGCGGATTCGGAGTGATACCGGGCTTCGCCGGCGGCGGTCTGCGTGGCCTCCATGGCGCTCACCGCCGTATTGGCGGCCGACCCGGCTCCCTGTGCCGCCCGCTCCGCCGTCGCCGCATTATTGGCGGCCAGCAGCGCCTTGGTGGCGGCGTCTCCGGCGTGGCCCTGCGCCGCCAGCACGTGGGCGACGGCCTCTTGGGCAGCATCCCGGGCGGAGGTTGCCTCCTCTCCGGCCGCCACCGCATGCCGGCGGGTCTGCTCACACAGAGCATCCATCCGGGCCTCCATCTCCTCAAATTCGCTGGCGGGCAGCACCACCGCCGGGCTGGCCTCCACCGCCGGCTCCACCTCAAACACCATCAGGGCGGATTTTTTCACCTGGGCAAAGGTGGCGCCCACCGCCCGCAGGGTGGCCAGCAGCTTACCCGGCAGCTGGGTGTGCTGCCGCAATATGGTCCAGGTCAGGCGGATACCGTCCGCCTCCACCGTCTTGGCCAGCGAGGCAATGTCCGTGGCGGGCTCCCAGCTTACCTGCTCCTCCTCCACAGTATAGCTTTCCTTGGTGGTGGTGGCGCTGGTCTTCACCTGGGCCTCGGTGACGTCCTCGGTGGAGTCCACCCTGGTCTGCACCACCTGGCGGCTGTCCCGGGACGTGACCGTAGACAGATCAAAGGCCAGATCCAGATGAAAACTCCAGTCCTTGTACCTCTCCCAGTCACCACCGGTGACAAAAAAATCGCGGGTCTCTGCCATGCCCTCGCCCACGTAGGCGATGTGTTTTTCCTCGGCAGGGATGGCCGCGACCCAGTCCTGTATTTTGATCATACCATTCTCCTTTCTGCGTATCCGCCGCTGCCGGCGGTCCCCACCCCGGCAGCAGACGGACACAGTTTTGTGCGTTTTCCCTCTCTCCGACAATAAAAAAAACAACTGCATTTCTCCGGATGCAGTTGCCCTCTTATTCTGTGTCGCTATAAATACGAACATTTGTTCTATATATTATTGTAGACGATTTTTGGCCTTTTGTCAAGACGTTTACAGCAAAAGAGGACAGCCGGGCGGCTGTCCTCTTCACCTTATTCAGTCATAAAGGGGTGTGTTCCTTTCAGCGATCCTTGCCGCATCCGCAGCCGCCTTTTTTGTCGTAGCCACAGCTATCCGTTTCGGTGGCCGGCGGGAAGAACTCGTTGACCGGGAAGCTCATCTTGTGGAACAGGTCGCAGGGGTTTTCGCTGGTGGGCTTGCACTCCTTGTTGGGCATACAATAGTCGTATACCGGCATCAGCATCTGCACGTTGCGGATGAGCTGCACGATGGAGAAGATGCCCAGGGTGACCACCACCAGCTTGCAATCCGCCCCATCCACAAAGTTGCCGCCGTAGCGGCCGCACAGACTGGCCGGGATACAGCCGCAATCGCCGCAGTCGTAGCGGCACCGGTCACAGCAGTCCACCAGGCGGCCGTCCAGCACCACCGGCTCCGCCACCTGGACACAGCACCGGGGCATATTCCGGGTGGGCATCTCCTGCCGGTCGTGGGCATCCGCCACGTACTCGCTGTGGAATACCCGCACGTGGCCCTCGCTGCCGTAGAGGATCACCTTTTTGCGGAATACGCCCACACCGTGGAGCATATTGCAGGGACAGCCGTGGCCGCCGTACACCTCCACCTCCACGTCGAAGAAAAAGGTCAGGTCGCAGGAATAGTATCCCCGGTTAAAGGGGAGCGCCTCCACGTCTATGTAGGTCGTGATGACCTCCGCTTTTTTGGCCCGGATACCGGTGGCGTGGTCCACCAGCATCTGCTCCCGCTCGGTAAAGAACAGCCGCATATTCTCGACGCAGTCCTTGTCGCAGCAGCTGTCGTACACCCGGCCGGCATCCACACAGACGGCCTCTTTGCAGCCGCTGTCACGAAAGATTTTTTCCGCCATACGCATTGCCTCCTATATACAATATGTAAGCAGGGGCGGTGTGCGGTGCCGCCGACGCTTCACTACTACTGTATGAGGACAGGGATGTCCGTGTGACAGGAGAATGAGGAGTGAGGAGTGAGGAGTTAATCGAGCTAATCTGCAACCGGGCGCTGTAGGGACGGGCATTGCCCGTCCGCCTCGTCCACCGCCGCCGCATCGAAAGCCTCGTCGTAGGGGACGGGTTTCCCGTCCCGCGTCCACTCGTTCCCCGCTCCCCGCTCGGGTCTATCAAGGCATCCCCGGTCATCCTCTCCGGCGGCAGATACGCACCTTTGGAATAATTCTTCCCATTCTGCATAGACTGGGTATTGACAACAGGCGGTTTTTCTGTTACTCTGTTGTCAGTGGCAGTCACACCTTGGGCCTTTGAGCCAATCGCGGAGATAACACTCCCCTCGGGTGCGACTGCTTCTTTTATTTTCCCCACATTGTAAACGGTGGAAATACCATCGTTTTGCCCAACCGACAAAACAATACGATAGTATTTGCCGTCCAGGTCTTTGAAATATACCGTGCGATATTCAAAACCGTCCTTTGCAAAAGGATGGTTCTTTTTATCCGGCTCTATTTTTCGACTGCCATCCGCATTTCGTTGCACAACAGATGCCTCGGCAAGCTCATCGATGTGCGATAACGCAGAAAGTTTGATGAGATATTCATTGTCTCGCAAAGGACGGCGAATACCGGTTTCCAAAACATGCTCATCTTTACCTTTCCAAATGGTTTCATCTTTAGTAATAGTCAGCTCGTCGCCTTCTACACTCTCCACCGTTAGACTACCGTTTTGTAGGATTACTCGATCGAAAAAAGTGTCGATTTGTGTTTTCCACGTCCCTCTATCTGTTCCGGATAGCACTTTGCGATCCGCCTGCACATAAATCTTTCCGTCTTCCAACGCCACTATCGCATACTCCACGTCACCCTCCCGGGCACCTTATAGCCTCCCTTGTGTAAAGGGAGGTGTCCGCATCAGCGGACGGAGGGATTGTTGCTATTGTATCATCATCTGTCTTACATAAGGAAGCAAGAAATGCAGGGACGGGCATTGCCCGTCCGCCACGTCCACGGGCACCTCATCGAAAGTTTCGTCGTAGGGGACGGGTTTCCCGTCCCGCGTCCCCTCGTTCCCCCGCTCCCCATCGGGTGTCACCCGCGTGGGGCCCTGCATCTTTTCCGCCGGCAAAAACGCCCCGGGTGAATATTTCTCCCCATTCTGCATAGACTGGGTATTGACAACAGGCGGTTTTTCTGTTACTCTGTTGTTAGAGACATCGTTTTCGAGAGCGTATCCCTCGTTTGGTTTGGGGCGCTCGAGGCCGTTCATTCGGTCGGCGGTGTCTTTTCCCCACATATAAACGCCGTGGTGCAAAAGCACCACGGCGTTCTTTTATACCTTTTTCAGATTGGCGTAGTTGGCCATCAGTTTTTTCTGCCCTGCCTTGTCGAACTGGATCACCAGCAGGGTGTCCCCCGCCATGGGGGTCATGGACAGGATCCGGCCGGTACCAAAGCTCTGGTGGGTCACCGTATCCCCCACCGCAAACCGGGCGGTGCCGGAGGCGGCCGCCTGCGGGGTGGCTCCCACCGTCACCCGGGTGCCGGCGGACCGGGGCTCTGCCGGGCGGGCACCGGGTGCCGCCGTATAGGAATACCCGCCAAAGGAGGTCTGTCCCCCGTAGGAGGAGGAATATCCCCCGCCATACGAGGACCGGCCGCTCTCGTAGCGGGAGCCGCCGAAGCCGTCAAAGCCACCGTAGGACCGGGTACGATCCACCTCCTCGGTGAGCTCCCGGGGAATGTCCTGCAGAAAGCGGGAGGCCGGATTGCGGTTGGTCTGGCCGTACAGCATACGGCTCTGGGCACGCAGGATGTACAGCTCCTCCCGGGCCCGGGTGACCGCCACGTAGCACAGACGGCGGTCCTCCTCCAGCTCCACCGGGTCGAACATGGTCTGATAGCCGGGAAAAATGCCGTCCTCAAAGCCGGGCAGCAGCACCACCGGAAACTCCAGGCCCTTGGCGGCGTGCATGGTCATCAGCACCGTGGCATCCGCATCCGCATCGTAGTTATCGATGTCGGTCATCAGCGCCTGCTCCTCTAAAAAGCCCGCCAGGTCCGCCAGCTCGGTGCCGGCGTTTTTCTCGTACTGGCGGATGGTGGAGGACAATTCCTCCAGGTTCTCCACCCGGCCGGCCTCGGCGTCCCCCTGGGCCTGCCACATAGCCAGATAGCCGGTTTTTTCCAGCATATCGCCATAGAGCCGGTGCAGCGGCACCTCCGGGTCGGCGGCGGTCTGCCGCAGCTCCTCCATCAGCGCTATAAAGGTGGCGATCTTGCCCGCCGCCCGGCTCAGATCGGGATAGTCGGCGGCGCCGACCAGCACCTCGTAGAGGGACAGCCCCAGCCCGGCGGCGATGGCGGCGGCGTTGTCCATGGTGGTATCGCCGATGCCCCGCTTGGGCTGGTTGATGATGCGGCGCAGACTCACCTCGTCGGCGGGGTTGTTGATCACCCGCAGATAGGCCATGGCGTCCTTGACCTCCAGGGTGTCGTTAAAGCGGTGGCCGCCGATGATGCGGTAGGGCACGCCGCTCTTGACCAGGGCCTGCTCGATGGCATTGGACTGAGCGTTGGCCCGGTACAGCACCGCAAAGTCGCTGTACCGGCGGCCGCCGGACACGCCGGAGTGGATCACCTCGGCGATGTATTTGCCCTCCTCCTCGGCGTTGTCCACCGTCACCAGCCGCAGGGGATCGCCCTCGGGGTTTTGGGTCCACAGGGTCTTGCCCTTGCGCCCCTTGTTTTTGGCGATGATGGCGTTGGCGGCGTCCAGGATGCGCCCGGTGGAGCGGTAGTTCTGCTCCAGCCGGATCACCCGGCAGCCCACAAACTCCTCTTCAAAGCCCAGTATGTTCTCAATGGTGGCGCCGCGAAATTTATAGATGCTCTGGTCGTCGTCCCCCACCACGCAGAGGTTGCCGCTCTTCTGGGCCAGCAGGCTGACCAGCCGGTACTGGGCGTGGTTGGTGTCCTGATACTCGTCCACCATCAGATAGCGAAAGCGGTTCTGATACCGCTCCAGCACGTCCGGGCAGCGGGTAAACAGCTCCACCGTCTTGCCGATGAGATCGTCAAAGTCCATGGCGTCCGCCTCCGCCAGCCGCCGTTGGTAGAGGCCGTAGGCCTTCGCCACCAGCTTGAGCCGGATATCAAAGCCGGACCGGTGCCGGGCGGCGTATTCCTCCGGATCCACCAGCTCGTCCTTGGCGCGGCTGATCTCACCCAGAATGGCCTTGTGCCCCAGGGTCTTCTCGTCGATGTTGAGTTCTTTCATGCACGCCTTCATCAGCCGGCGGCTGTCGTCGGTGTCGTAGATGGTAAAGTGGCGGGAATACCCCAGCCGCTCCCCCTCCCGCCGCAGCAGACGGGCGCAGAAGGAATGGAAGGTGCCGGCGGCCACCTCGTCGCCCTCGGCGCCCAGCATCCGGCACAGCCGCTCTTTCAGCTCGCCGGCAGCCTTGTTGGTAAAGGTGATGGCCAGGATGCGCCAGGCCGGACAGGGGTCCACCGCCAGCAGGCGCACCAGATCCTCGTCCGGCGGCAGCTCGCCGGCGGCGCAGCGGCGCAGCGCCGCCTCCGTCGCCGGAGTGAGTGTAGGCACAACCGTGCTCTCGTAGCCGCGACCGTACCGCACCAGATTGGCGATGCGGTTGACCAGCACGGTGGTCTTTCCGCTGCCGGCGCCGGCCAGGATCAGCAGGGGGCCGTCGGTGTGGTATACCGCCTTACGCTGCTGGTCATTCATCCGGGCAAACTGCCGGTCGATGATCTGGCGGCGCAGGGTGTTGAATTCATTCGGTGTGAGCATAAGATACCTCTTTATCCGTTTGCAATCAATGGCACAATGGAAGAAATGAACGCTTTTCCTCTCTCCGTCACGGCTGCGCCGTGCCACCTCCTCCAAAAGGGGAGGCATAGGCTCTCCCTCCGGGAGAGCTGTCACCGGACTTTGCCGTAGGCAAATGTCGTGGTGACTGAGTCAAAACCACCGGCTAAGCCGGTGGCTTGAAAAGCCCTAAAAGGGCATAGTACCGGCACACCTCTAAAGAGGCGCCGAATAGTCTTTCTTTTGCATCACTCGCTCCGCCGCCGCAAATGCGGCGATAAGCTTCTCCTCGAGGAGAAGCCGTCACCGAAGGTGACTGATGAGGTGTAGCCGTCCGCAGACGGCGTTATCTCTCTCCACCTCATCCACCGCCGTTCGGCGGTCCCCCTTCCCCTCGAGGGGAAGGTTTCGCCTACTTTACTCCTCGCTAAAAGCTATTTTTAACCCCCAGTAAAACCGGGGGTTGCCTTTGTTGAAACAAGGG
>JAFQKB010000066.1 GCA_017397125.1 Clostridia bacterium
CGCCGCACGAAGAGCGGTGCATATCATCAAGGTCGGCAAGCCGACCTTGTATCTCATCACGCGTCAGCGTGCATTTCCTGGCGGCGTGATGAGATGCAACACTGCGTGTTGATGATATACCGCAGACAAGCTGCGGATGATATACAAGGCTTCGCCTTGATTTGTTTTCAGAAAAGTGATATAATCAGTTAAACAACTCTGAGTTTGAGTAGGTGATTTTATTATGGATGCAAAACTTGAATATTGCGGTAATTATATTGAAATCAGAGATTTCCACCATTATATAGACGATGAAAAAAACGGAAATCCATATAACTGTTCATTTGATATTATGGTCAAATCTGGTGTATTTACTGGTATTGCGGACGGTTGTGAATACGATTATAAGGAATTACAGAAATTCATTGTAGCTTTAGAAGATTTAATCTCATTCAAGAGAAAAGATGTAACTTTTTGTGAGATTGGTTATGGAAACGCAATTGAATTTAAAAGTGACAGAACTGGACATATTGAAGTATCCGGCGAAATACAGGGCGATGCAGGGAGTCATATTCTTAAATTTGAATTTATGACAGATCAGACAGTTTTTCCTCAGTTTATAAATGAACTAAAAAGCCTGTAAAGATCAATTTGCTCAATAGCAGTTTGATGCACCTTTTCGCTTTTCTTACCCCTACTTACGCTACTTTTAGTCGCTCTTTCGCAAGAAGAACGATGACCGAAGCATGGCAATCCCGCAGGGATTGCACAGGTTTTGCGAGCAGGGGGTAGGACACGCAGAGAGTCGGCGCAAAACCGTGGTTCAGAGTCCATTCGCGGCTGCGATTTTCCTTGTTGAAAGAGCAATCCTGTTGTGGTACAATAAAACAAAAAGGGGTAAAACACATGAAGCGGATTGCTGTTCTTGCTCTTTGCATAGCTATGTTACTTGTCTTTGCCGCCTGCGGCTCCGGCAATTCCGAGAGTGGCCTGAAAACCGGGAACTATTTCATGGTCGGCGACTATGAAGAGCTTTTAGCACCATACCTTTGGCTGGATATGAGGGAGAAAACGTTTGCTCTTGGTGAGAGTTCCATTATTTCTTATGCCGAGGTCGGAGCATTTGAAACAGAAGGGAACAAACTGATTGCTACCTCGCAAAGCACAACTTATATCTTTGAAATAAAGAACGAGAGCACGCTCGTGCTAATAGATAACGGTGCTGATAAGGGTTTAGTGTTGCCGAATAATTCTGAGTTTGTGTATAGCGAGAAATATCGGTGAATATCTGCACACCACTCTTGCGCTTTTATCTCTACGCGTTGTTTAGATTCTCTTTTCAGCTCCCTCCCACGCCTCCCAGGCGTGGGATTTTTCTTTACCCCTTTTCCTTCATCCAGCCCACACCCCACTGGTTGGAAATCCATTTGACAGACCCTAGGAAAATTGGTATACTGACCATATATACGGCGCACCGGTTCGGTGGCCGGTTACAAAGGAGTGTACGTATGAAACGATTCTTACTTATAACACTGTGTCTGGCGGCGCTGCTGCTGACCGCCTGCGGCGGCGGAGATGTGTCCACCCCGGCGGACGGGAGCACGCCTGCGGCGGATGCCGGCCAGGACGTGTCCGACAGCTCCACCTCCACCACCACCGGCACGCCGGCGTCGGGCAACGAGATGGACGGCGCCGACTGGTTTGACACCACCACCGGCTCTGCCACCTCTATCGGCTCTGCCACGTCCACCACGGCCGCCACCACCACCGTGGCGCCGCCCCGGCAGGAGGAGCTGGGCAGCGTCAGCCTGCCCGCCCCCGGCTACACCCCGGACGGGCTGGGGCGCATTGTCATCGGCGCCGTGTCCTACAATAAGCCGACGGTGTCTGTCGAGGTCAAAAACGTGACCACCAAATGGATGACCGAAGAGACCAACTATCTTGTCTACACCTGCTATGACAGAGAGGGGAATGTGCTCACCCTGCCGGACGAGATCTTTGGCCGCATCTATATCGGCCAGATCCGCGCCGGCAAGAGCAAGACCTTCACCTTTGCCATTCCGGAGGGCACCCGCCGGGTGGAGATCACCGGCTACCACATCGCCTATTGGACCGAATGGGCATGATTGCAGAATAGGAGTGAACCGTATGAATATTGCTATCATTACCGGCGCCTCGGCGGGTCTGGGGCAGTCCTTTTTCCGCAGCGTGTGCGCCCGCCATCCCGACCTGGAGGGCATCTGGCTGATCGCCCGCCGCCGGGAGCGGCTGGAGGCTATGGCGCAGGGGTGTCCCATCCCGGTGACCGCCCTCTCCATGGACCTGACCGACCCCGCCTGCTACGACGCGCTGCAGGAGCGGCTGACCGCCGCCGGCGTCAGGGTGAAGATGCTCATCAACAACGCCGGCCTGGGCGAGCTGGACAACGTGATAGACAGCGACTGGCGCACTCAGAGCCGGATGGTGGACCTCAACTGCCGGGCGCTGACCGCGGTGACCACGGTGGTGCTCCCCTTTATGGCGGCGGGCAGCTGTATCGTAAACGTGTCCAGCATCGCCTCCTTTGCCCCCAACGCCCGGATGACGGTGTATTCCTCCACCAAGGCCTACGTGTCCAGCTTTTCCAAGGGTCTGCGGGAGGAGCTGCGGGGGAGTGGTATCAACGTGCTGGCGGTGTGCCCCGGCCCTATGAAAACGGAGTTTTTGGAGGTGGCCAACATCACCGGCCGCTCCCCCATGTTTAAGCTGCTGCCCTACAGCGACCCGGACCGGGTGGCGGACCGGGCGGTGGTGCTGGCCGGCCGCGGCCGGGGGATGTACACGCCCCGGCTGTTCTTTAAGTTCTATCGGCTGCTGGCCAAGCTGCTGCCCCACGCGCTGATCATAAAACTGTGCAAGACCTGATGGGAGGGACCGGATATGAACGAAAAACGTCTTGGCTTTGGTATGATGCGTCTGCCGATGGTGGAGGGCGCTGTGGATTTTGACCTGTGTCATAAGATGGTGGAGCATTTTCGCCGGCAGGGGGGCACCTATTTTGACACCGCCCTGATGTACTGCGGCCGGCAGAGCGAGCCGGCGGTGCGCCCTCTGCTGCCGGAGAAGTATCCCCGGGACAGCTTTACGGTGGCCACCAAGCTGCACACCGGCTATTTCAACACCCTGGAGGACCGGGACCGGGTCTTTGGGGAGCAGCTGGAAAAGACCGGCGTGGAATACTTTGACTATTATTTGCTCCACGCCATCGACGCGGAGAACTATAAGAAATTCACCGAGCTGGATTGTTTCAACTGGCTCAAAGAGAAGAAAAAGCAGGGACTGGTCAAAAAAATCGGCTTTTCTTTTCACGATAGTGCCGCCTTTTTGGAGCGGGTGCTGACCGAGCACCCGGAGATGGAGTTTGTGCAGCTGCAGCTCAACTATCTGGACTGGGAGAGCCGGGACGTGCAGTCCCGTTTGTGCTACGAGACCGCCCGCCGCCACGGCCTGCCGGTGGTGGTGATGGAGCCGGTCAAGGGCGGCATCCTGGCCAACGTGCCTCCGGTCATCGAGGAGATGTTCCGGGCCGCCCATCCCGATTGGACGCCGGCCTCCTGGGCGCTGCGCTTCGTGATGGAGCTGCCCGGGGTGATGGCGGTGCTCAGCGGTATGAGCAATATGGAGCAGGTGACCGACAACTGTGCCACCGCCAACGACCCGGTGCGCCTGACCGAGGCGGACCACGCTCTCATCCGCCGGGCGGCGGAGATACTCAATGGTCGGGGCAGCATCGCCTGCACCGGCTGCGCCTATTGCGTGGACGGCTGCCCCATGGCCATCCCCATCCCCCGGTGCTTTGCCCTCTACAATGAGGACCAGCAGCAGTACGGCGGAAAGGGATGGACTCCGCCCTTTACCTATTACGACAACGCCACCCGGGAGGGCGGCAAGGCATCTGCCTGCATCGCCTGCGGCCAGTGCGTGGAGGCCTGTCCCCAGCACCTGCCCATCCCGGAGCTGCTGCGGCAGGTGGCGGACCGATTTGAGGCGTGAGGAGAGAAGATGATGAAAACTAAAACAACCTATTATAATGCGGTCGCCTTTGCGGCGGTGCTGAGTGTGCTTTCGGTGGCGGCCTGCGTGGCGCTGCCGCAGGCGTGCCATCTGCTGGGTCGGTGGCTGGGCCTTGGGTCTAAGGTGGGCGAGCTGCTGCTGCCCATGCACCTGCCGGTGATGCTGGCGGGTTTTTGGGGCGGCCCTGTGGCGGGTCTGGTCTCCGGCCTGGTGAGCCCTGTGCTCAGCCACGCTCTGACCGGGATGCCCGTTGCGACCCTACTGCCCTTTATGACAGTGGAGCTGGCCGGCTACGGCCTGTGCGCCGGCCTGCTGCGGCGCTCCTCGATGCCGGTGATGGGGCAGGTGCTGCTGACCCAGCTGGCCGGCCGTGCGGCCCGGGCGCTGGTGCTGCTTGTGGCTGTGTATGGCCTGGGCTATACCGGCGTGCCCCTATCCATCATCTGGACCAGCCTTTGGGTGGGTGCGGCCGGTATGCTGCTGCAGCTGGTGCTGCTGCCGGTGCTGACCCGGGTGGTCCGGCGATGAATCCGGATCTCGTCCGGGCGATGGCCCGACTGGAGGCGGGTGACTACACCGTGGTGCTGTGCCGGGACGGGGTGGAATACACCGACACCCGCCGGGGTGTGGCGCCGCTGCTGGCGCTGCTGGATAGCGGCGCGGCTGTGACCGGCTTTGCTGCCGCCGACCGGGTGGTGGGTAAGGCGGCGGCCTTTCTGTACCTGCGGCTGGGGGTGACGGCGGTGCACGGCGGGGTGATGAGCCAGCCGGCCCATGACCTGCTGACCGCCCACGGGGTTTGTGTTTCGGCGGACACGGTCGTACCCGCCATCCGCAACCGGGCCGGAGACGGCTTTTGCCCCATGGAGACGGCGGTGTGGGGGCTGACCGACCCCGTAAAGGCGGAGCGCGCCATCCGCACCACCCTCCAGCGACTAAACAACCACAAGATGTAGTGTGTCAAGCGTGAAAGTTTTGCACGGCGGCTGTTGCGACAGCCGCCGTTTTTGTATGCCTGAATATAGTGCAGACCCTTGATTTCAGCGACTTTTGCGGGGCTTCACCCCGGCTTTGCTTTACTGCGTTAAAACAAAATGTGGGAATATTTCTCAATTACGACCACAACATATTGTGGTTTTTTGCATTTTTGGTGTTGACAAGTCTACATTGTGTGTGCTATACTGGCAGGGCACGGTAACTGAAGGGAGCGCCTTATGAACATTCAGGGATTTCAAAAGTTAACACTGCTGGATTTTCCCGGCCGTACCGCCTGTACGGTGTTCACCGGCGGGTGCAACCTGCGGTGTCCCTTCTGCCACAATGCGGGCCTGGTCCGCACCCCGTTAGAGCATCCCAACGCCCGGGAAGAGGTGCTTGCCTATCTCTCTAAGCGTCAGGGCATCCTGGACGGTGTGTGCGTCACCGGCGGCGAGCCGCTGCTGCAGCCGGACCTGGCAGATTTTCTGCGGGAGGTCCGCTCGCTGGGCTACCGGGTCAAGCTGGATACCAACGGCAGCCTGCCGGACCGGTTGGAGGCGCTGCTGGCCCAGGGCCTGGTGGATTACGTGGCGATGGACGTCAAGAGTTCTCCCGCCGGCTATGAGGCGGCGGTGGGCACCGAGGTGGATGTGGCGGTATACGACCGCAGCATCCGCATCCTCCGGGACAGCGGGATTCCCTACGAGTTTCGCACCACGGCGGTCAAGGGCATCCACACACCGGCGGATTTTGCCGCCATTGGTGAGTGGCTGGCCGGCGAACCGGCGTATTTCATCCAAAAGTTCGTGGATTCCGGCCAGCTGCTGGGAGAGGGCTACGCGGCCTTTTCCTACGAGGAGATGGAGCATCTGCTGGCACTCGTGCGGGAGCACATCCCGGCGGCACAGCTCCGCGGTCAATAATCGGGTATACTATAAAAAAGATAAAAGAAAGGGTGTTTGTATGTATCGCGTAAACAAACGAGACGGTAAAGTAACGAATTTTGATATTGCAAAGATCTCCGGCGCTATCAAAAAGGCTTTTGACGCCTGCGAGCGGCAGTATAACGACAATATCATCGACTTTTTGGCCCTGAAGGTCACCTCCGACTTTGAGCCGAAGATCGAGGACGGCATCATCGCTGTGGAGGACATCCAGGACAGCGTGGAGACCGTGCTGGTGCAGGCCGGCTATGCCGACGTGGCCAAGGCGTACATTCTGTACCGCCGCCAGCGGGAGAAGCTGCGCAATATGAAGTCCACCATCCTGGACTATAAGGAGCTGGTGGATAAATACGTCAAGAACATCGACTGGCGTGTCAAGGAGAATTCCACCGTCACCTATTCCGTGGGCGGTCTGATCCTCTCCAACTCCGGCGCCATCACCGCCAACTACTGGCTCAGCGAGATCTACGACGACGAGATCGCCAACGCCCACAAAAACGCGGACATCCACCTGCACGACCTGTCCATGCTGACCGGTTATTGCGCCGGCTGGTCCCTCAAGCAGCTCATTGAGGAGGGCCTCGGCGGTGTCCCGGGCAAGATCACCTCTGCCCCCGCCAGCCACCTGGCCACCCTGTGCAACCAGATGGTCAACTTCCTGGGCATTATGCAGAACGAGTGGGCGGGCGCCCAGGCCTTCTCCTCCTTCGACACCTACCTGGCTCCCTTTGTCCGGGTGGACAATCTGAACTACGACCAGGTCAAAAAGTGCATCGAATCCTTCGTATTCGGTGTCAATACCCCCAGCCGCTGGGGCACCCAGGCTCCCTTCTCCAACATCACCCTGGACTGGACCGTCCCCCACGACCTGGAGGACGAGTACGCCATCGTGGGCGGCAAGCGCATGGACTTTAAGTACGGCGATTGCAAGGCTGAGATGGATA
>JAFQKB010000067.1 GCA_017397125.1 Clostridia bacterium
ATAGTCACAAAACCAAGCGTTTGCTCGTTGTAGTTACTGAGAATGCAGCTATTGATATGCTGCGCAAGAATAAGCATTATGCACCGGTGAGCTACGATGAACTTGAAAATGTCCTATCCATGGACAAGGATATGCTGGACAACGTTGCGGTGCAGGAGCTGGTGGAGCTCATCTGTGAGTTGCCTGAGATATACCGGGACGTGCTGGAGCTGCGCGCTTATCATGGCCTTTCTGAAAAACAGATCGCTGCTATACTGGATGTGGAATACGCCACCGTCCGCAAAAGACTGGAACGGGCGCGAACCATGCTGGCTGAGAAGATGAAGCAGCAAGAAGGAGAGGTATATGAGCATTTATAAACACCCCAAACTGCAAGAGGCATTTGACATCTACGTCCGGGAACAGAACGCCCGCCTGCCTAGCGAGGAGGAGTTGGCCGGGATCGTCCTGTCCGACGAGTTTAAGGCGCGGATGGAAAAACTGATCCGCCGGCAGAAACACGGCTATTACGTGCTGTTCGGCACGGTGGCCCGGCGGGTGGCGACCATCATCATTGCGCTGCTGGTCGGCATGACGGTGACCACCTTCAGCGTCGAGGCTCTGCGCCAGCCGGTGGTGCGGTTCTTCACCGAGGTATTCGAGACCTTCACACGGGTGATCTTTGTGGACGACACCTCCGACCCGGTGCAGGTGGAGATGGAGAAGAGAACTCCCACCTACATCCCGGAAGGGTATGTGGTGGAGAGTGAAGTGGATGCGGGTGCATTATACAAGGTCACGTATGTACATTCGGAAAGCGGCGAACGGATATACTACCGTCAACAATTATCTGATAGATACTCTGCACTTGTGGATACTGAGACGACTGATTATCAAGAAATAACAGTGGCTCATTTATCTGGTATTGTATATCAAAACAAGGAAACAACTACTATTGCTTTTATTGACGATCAATGCTCGTATTCTGTTTTTGGAACAGTAGCCAAGGACGAATTGTTAAAGATTGCTGAATCGATTTCTCCTAAAGCAATTAATATTCTTTGTCACAAAAGTACCCCTTGTGTCGTTGTAGAAGGTATGGGTCGGGGATGACCCGCCCAAATACAAACGATGCAAGGGGTTTTAATTATGTCAAGGAATGTCAAACGAATCGTCTGCCTGCTGATGAGTCTGCTACTGCTGTGTCCCTTAAACTTAGTGGTTTCTGCTGCTTCTACAGAAGGTGAAAATGCCGTTCAACCGCGCTTTACTTACACAAACAACACATCCACATCGCTCACCATCACTACATCCGGTACTGCCTATTGTGTAGTAGACGTGCAGGGATATAGTAATGTAACAAAGGTATATATAAAAATGACATTGCAAAAATACACCGTTCTCTGGTGGAGCAAGGTGGAATCTTGGGAGGCTACATTCAACGATGTAACTGGCTACATAAGCGAAACTGCGCAGGTGGGTAGCGGACGGTATCGAGTAAAGGTGGAAATTACCGTCTACAGTGGCAGCGATTCTGAGGAGATCACCGATTACAGCCCGGAGAAAAAAGTGACCATTTCTTAAAGGGTTTGCCTTGAAACGGAGTCGGGGCGGGATTGTTCCCGCCCCGTTCTCTATGCGTATGGGTATTTTCCGTGCAGACACAGTTCCTATTTTCTCTCAAAAAAGCGGATAATCCGTAATGCATTCCGTGGCGCTCCCAAAACTCTTGCAGTACGATAGAGCAGGGGTCGTAATATGCCGGAAAGAGTCGCATTGGCGAAAAATCTGAAGAAGATTCGCAAACAAATGCAGGAATCCCAGATGGAATTTGCGGCTCACTGCGATATCAGTACGGAGGCCCTCAGCCTGTTGGAACGGGAAAAGAGTGACCCTAAGCTGAGCACGATACAAAAGGTGGCCGCCTATACCGGCCACACCGTATCCGACCTACTAAACGTTGAGGAGAGTGGAATGTATGGACTGCGTTTATGAGATGATCGTCACCGAGGAAACCGACGCCTGGGGCAACCACTATACCGGCTATGGCATCGAGGCCTGGACCGCCACCGATGGAGTGCGCATACGCGCGCACCGCGTACCGGACCTGTTCACGTCTCGACAGCGCTGCGAACAGTTTGTGCACATGTGCAATGCAGAAAAGGTCGCCTCGTTCCACCTGCTGGAGGTGATCGATAATGTGCTGGCGGAGTGAATGGTGACATATAAATTTAAGAATACTACAACGCAAAAACGCGCCGGAGATATCTCGCTCCGACGTGTTTTTTTGTTATAATAGCACAGGACATCAAACAATTATAAGATAGCCGAACGGCTACCTTATAAAAAGTAAAACAAACCGGCACCGTATAAATCCAAATACATTTACACGCTGCATACGCCCAAAACACACAAAATATGCATGCTAATGCACATTTATACACATCAACACAAATGTACATAAGAGCCTGACAATGGGACACCGGTTGTGGTATTTTACAGAAAAGACGCAAAAACAGTAGAAAAAAACGCCGGGATATTGTATACTGAAAGGGACAAATCCCCCCAAAGGAGTGACCGCGATGCTGCAACTGCTCATCGGCCCGTCCGGCAGCGGCAAAAGCCGGTACGTGCTGGACCGATTGGCGGCGCTGGCCGCCACCCAACAAGAGAATATCCTCTGGCTGGTGCCGGAGCAGCACTCCTTTGAGAGTGAGCGGACCCTGCTGCAGCAGTTGGGTCCGGTGGCGGCTGCCCGGGTGCAGGTGCTCAGCTTCTCCCGCCTGGCGGATATGGTATTCCGGGAGGTGGGCGGCATGGCCGGCGAGCGGCTGGACGAGGGTGTCCGGGCGCTGCTGATGAGCCGTGCCCTGGAGCAGGTGGCGGCGGTGGCGGCGGATGCGGACACCCCCATGGGCGGTCTGCGCCCCCGTATGGCCACCGACAGCGCCTACGTGGCGCAGCTGCTGACCCTGTGGGAGGAGCTGCGCCAGTGCGCCGTGCCCACCGGGGAGTGGGAGCGGCTGGCGGAGGAGTTGGCCGACACCGACGGCCAGGATGCTCTGCTGACCGAAAAAGCTCGGGATCTCTATCGGGTCTTTACCGCCTACGAGGGGCTGGCCGCCGACACCGGCCTGGACGATCTGGACGATCTGAGCCGCCTGGCGGAGCGTCTGCCGGACAGCCGCCTGCCGGAGGGCGCGGCGGTGTTTGTGGACGGGTTTAAGGGCTTTACGGTCCAGGAGCTGCAGGTGCTGGACCGCTTTCTGCCTCGGGTCAGTGAGATGACGGTGACCCTGTGCACCGACACCCCCGGCGCCCGCTGGCCGGGCACCTCTAAGGAGGATTGCCGCCGGGAATACACGCTGTTCTCCCCGGTGACCGACACGGTCAACGACCTGCGTCGGCTGGCGGAGCGGCACGGCCTTGCCTGGCGGCTGACCCGCCTGACCGGGAACTGCCGCACCGACAGCGGGGCGCTGCAGGCGCTGGAGGCCGGGCTGTATGCCCCGGCGCCGGCGGTGTACGAGGCACCCGCCCCCGAGGTGACGGTGACCCCCTGCGGCGATGTGTACGAGGAGTGCGCCTACGTGATCCGGCGCATCCGCTATCTGCTGCGGCAGGAGGGGTACCGCTGTCGGGACATCGCGGTGGTGGTGCGCAATCTGCCGGACTACCAGGGCCTGCTGGATGAGATGCTGGCCGGGGAGGGCATCCCCTGCTATATGGATACCCGCCAGGACCTGCTGTGCGAGCCGCTGGTGGTGTATATCCGGGCGGCTCTGCGGCTGGCGGTGGGCGGCTGGCGCACCGAGGAGCTGCTGCGGCTGATGAAGACCGATCTGTGGACTCTGTCCCCGGTGGAGATCGCCGAGATGGAGAACTACGTATATATCTGGCGGATCGAGGGCTCCGCCTGGGAGCGGGAGTGGACCGAAAACCCCGCCGGCCTGGGGCGGGAGATGACCGCCGCCGACCGGGCGGTGCTGGCCCGGCTCAACCGCCATCGGGCGGCGCTGATGGCGCCCCTGTCCGCCCTGCGCCAGAGCCTGCGGGGCACCGTCACCGGCCGCCAGTTTGCTGTGGCGGTGTACACCTGGCTGTCCGGCCAGGAGCAGCTGCCCCGGCGCATCGCCGCCCAGGCGGCCTGCCTGGAGCAGCTGGCCCAGCCGGTGCTGGCGGCCCACGCTGCCCGGCTGTGGGACGAGATCATGGGCATACTGGATCGGTTTGTGCTGGCCCTGGGCAGCCAGCGTCTGCCGGCCAACCGGCTGGAGGACCTGTTCACCATGCTGTGTCAGATGGTGGATATGGGCACCATCCCCCAGAGCCTGGATGCGGTGACGGTAGGTTCTGCCGACCGCATCCGCTACCACGCCCCCCGGGCGGTGTTTGTGCTGGGCGCCAATGAGGGGGTGTTCCCGGCCTATCCCATCGGGGAGGGTGTGCTTACCGAGGAGGAGCGCCGCCGCCTGAAGGCCATGGGGCTGACCCTGGCCGGGGACGTGCTGACCCAGTGCGTGGAGGAGCGGTATTACGCCTATCTGGCGCTGTCCGCCCCCCGGGAGACGCTGTACGTGACCTATCACACCGGCGGCGAGAGTGCCCCCTCGCCCCTGGTGACCGCCATCCGGCGTATTCTGCCCCGGCACACCCAGGGTGTGTCCCGGCAGCCGGACGGCACCGACCTGGAGACCGCCCGGGAGACGTTCGGGCGGCTGGCGGAGGGCTATGCCGTGCCCACAGAGATCACCGGCACCCTGCGCCGGGTGATGGCGGACCGCCCGGACTATGCCCACCGCCTGGCGGCGGTGGAACGGGCGGCAGAGGGTGCTCCCTTCCGCCTGGAGCGGGAGGAAAACGCCCGGGCGCTGTTCGGCACGGATATGTGCCTGTCCGCCAGCCAGGCGGAGCGGTTCTACCGCTGTCGGTTCTCCTATTTCTGCCAGTACGGGCTGCGGGTGCGCCCCCGTCGGGTGGCGGACGTGGACGGCTCGGTGTTTGGCGTTCTGGTGCACCATCTCATGGAGGTGCTGCTGCCCCGCTACGTCCGGCCACAGGGCCTGGTGGACCGGCTGCGCCAACAGGAACTGGGTCCCGCCATGGAGCGGGAGCTGATGGCCCGCCTGCAGGAGGACGTCCATCGGGAGATGGACGCCTATATCCGGCAGAATATGGGCGGTTACGAGGAAAAGAGCGGTCGCTTTATGTACCAGCTGAGCCTGGCGGAGCGCACCGCCTGCAATATGCTGTGGCACACCGTCATGGAGCTGCGCCAGTCTGCCTTTATGCCGGTGGATTTTGAACTGAATATCCACCCGGAGGAAGAGGACGCAGAGGGCGTGGTGTCCCTGCGGCTGGCCCACGGGGCCGGTAGCCTGCAGCTGCGGGGCAAGGTGGACCGGGTGGATATTTTCCACCGGTTTGACGGCACCGCCTTTGTCCGGGTGGTGGACTATAAGACCGGCAGCACCGCCTTTGAGCTGGGGGACGTAGAGGCCGGTCTGGGTATGCAGATGCTGCTGTATCTGTTTATCCTCTGCGACAACAGCCGCCGGTATCTGGAGAATGAGGGCCAGCTGCGCCCCGGTGGCGTGCTGTATCACAAGCTGTCCGACCTGGTGGTGGATCGGGGCCAGGAGAGCGCCGACCGCCTCAAAAAGATGTGTATGGAGGGCGTGGTGCTGGACGACCCCTCGGTGCTGCTGGCTATGGAGCCGGGCGGAGACAAGTGCTATATCCCGGCCAGTCTGGACAAGGGCGGTGTGCCCACCGGCAACGTGGTCACCCTGCGCCAGTTCCAGCTGCTCCGCCGCACGGTGGAGGGGCTGCTGGTGGGGATGGCGGATACTCTGCTGGCCGGCGATATCCGGGCGCTGCCCCTGCAAAAGGGGGATCGGTCCCCCTGCACCTGGTGCGATTACCGGGCGGTCTGCGGTCGTGACGCAGAGGACCCGGTTAATGAATTCAAGGCCAAGGGACGCCGCGCCTATCTGGAGGAGCTGGACGCCCGGGACGAGGAGGTGAGCCACCGTGGGTAAACGAAACTGGACCGCCGAGCAGCGCCACAGCATAGAGGCGCGGGGTGGCTCTCTGCTGATATCCGCCGCCGCCGGCTCCGGCAAGACGGCGGTGCTGGTGGAGCGGATCATCCGCCTTATCACCGACCCGGAGCATCCGGTGGATGCGGACCGCCTGCTGGTGGTCACCTTTACCCGGGCGGCGGCTGCCGAGATGCAGCAGCGCCTGAGCGCCGCCCTGGCGGATAAAATGGCCGAGCAGCCGGACAATCTATTGTATCAGCGGCAGCAGATGCTGCTGCCCCGGGCGTATATATCCACGGTGCACGGCTTCTGCACCCGCCTGCTGCAGGAGTTTGCGGCCCGGGCCGGGCTGCCCCTGGGCTTTCGGGTGGCGGAGGAGAGCCAGGCGGCTCTGCTGGCGGCCGAGGCGCTGGATACGGTGCTGGAGCGGGCCTACCGCCGCAAGGACCCGGCCTTTTTTGCCCTGGCGGCGCAGCTGAACGGGGATCGCAACGACGCAGCGCTGCGGGAGGCGGTGGTCAGCGCCTATACCTTTATGCAGGCACAGCCTTTTCCGGACCGCTGGCTGCAGCGGCAGATCGACGCCTATACGGCGGTGTTGCCCCTGGAGCGCACCGCCTGGATGCGCCCCCTGCTGCAGGAGCTGGACTTTCTGCTGGAGGGCGCGGCCCATTACGCCGCCCGTACCTATGAGATGGCGCAGGTGGCGGGACTGGAGCCCTATCACGATGTGCTCAAGCAGGAGTGGCACGGCCTTGGTCGGCTGCGGGAGACCCTGCCCACTCTGGATTACGATGGCATGCGGCAGGCGGTGACCGGCTATACCTTTGCCTCGCTGCCCGGCTTCCGCACCACCGACCCGGTGGTGCTGGAGCAGCGTAAGGCGGTGCAGGATCTGCGGAACAAATTCACCAAAAAGCTGCTGGCCCGGGGCGCTAAGCTCTTTTGCGGCACCGAGGCCCAGTGCCGGGAGGATCTGGCGGCCATGGCGCCGCTGGTGGAGGCGTTGGGCGCCCTGGTGCGGGAGTACACGGCCTGCTATACCGACCTGAAGCGGCAGCAGAAGCTGCTGGATTATAACGACCTGGAGCACGAGGCGCTACGGCTGGTGCTGGACCCGGAGACAGAGGCACCCACCCCCCTGGCGGCGGAGCTGTCCGGGCGGTTTTCCGCCATCATGGTGGACGAGTACCAGGACACCAATGCGGCCCAGGATGCTCTGTTTCTGGCCCTGTCCCGACATGGGACCAACCTCTTTATGGTGGGGGACGTCAAGCAGAGCATCTACGGGTTCCGGCAGGCCATGCCGGAGCTATTCACCGGGCGGCGGGACGCCTATGGCCCCTATGACCCGGACGCTCCGGCCTATCCCGCCACCATCACCCTGAAAAACAATTTCCGCAGCCGCCGGGAGGTCACCGAAACGGTGAATTTTCTCTTTCGGCAGCTGATGGGACGGCGGCTGGGGGGCGTGGAATATGGCCCGGAGGAGGAGCTGGTCTGCTCCGCCGCCTACGACGACACCCCCCACCCTACCGAATGGCTGCTGGTGGACAAGGAGGCCGCCCGGCAGGAGGGGATCTCCTCCACCCAGGCGGAGGCCCGGGTCATCGCCGGACGCATCCGGGGTCTGATGGGCACCATGACCGTTGCCGAGGGTGGGGCGCAGCGCCCGCTGCAGTATGGAGACGTGTGCATCCTGCTGCGGGGGCACGCCCATATTCCCACCTACATAAAAGAACTCAACCGCCAGGGTATCCCTGCCGCGGCGGAAAAGAGCGCCGGCTTTCTCTCCACCCCGGAGATCCGGGCGGCCACGTCCCTGCTGCGGGTGATCGACAATCCCCTACGGGAGGTGGAGCTGACCGCGGTGATGCTGTCACCGCTGTACGGCTTTACCCCGGACGACCTGGCGCAGCTGCGGGTGTCTGCGGGGCGGCAGGTGCCGCTGTATGCGGCCCTGGAGCAGATGGCGGCTGACGCTGCCCAGCCCCAACTGGCGGCACAGTGCGCCGCCCTTTTGGGGGATCTGCACCGCTACCGGACCCTGGCGGTGACCCTGCCGGCGGACCGTCTGTTGGAGACGGTGTACCGGGAGAGCGGGATGGAGGCGGTGTACGCCGCCCGTTCCGGCGGCCGCCAGCGGGTGGCCAACCTGCATCAGCTGGATCGGCTGGCCCGCGGCTTTGAGCAGGGGGGCTTTCGTGGACTGACTGCCTTTGTGCGGTATATGGACCGGCTGGAGGAGCAGGGTAAGGACGTGTCCGCCGGCGATACCCTCCAGCAGGAGGGTGTGCGGCTGATGACCGTCCACGGCTCCAAGGGCCTGGAGTTCCCGGTGGTGTTTTTGGCACGGCTGGGCGGCAAGGGAGGCAGCGACGACAGCAAAAAGCTGCTGTTCCACGCCGCCGCCGGCATCGGCCTTAAGCTGGTGGACGAGGAGGAGCAGGAAAAGCACGTGCCGCTCCCCTATGCGGCGGTGCGCAGCGCCCGTCGCCTGGATGAGCGGGCGGAGGAGCTGCGTGTGTGGTACGTGGCCCTGACCCGCGCCCGGGAAAAGCTGTATCTGGTGTATTCCACCGACGACCTGGACAAGCTGACAGACAAGCTGGAGCAGTCCCTGCCGACAGGGGGCGGACCGCTGCTGCCGGAGACGGTGCTGCGTGCCGCCACGCCGGGTGAACTGCTGCTGACCGCCGGTCTGCGGCACCCGGATTTTCGCCCCCTGCGCACCGACGCCCGGGCGGACACCATCCCCTGCGATACACCCTGGCGGGTGGAGGTGTGTGCCCCCACCGAAGCGGAAGAAACGGCGACAGAAGAGACCGCGTTCCCCGTGAAGGAGGGCCTGGCGAAGGAGCTTCGACAGCGCGTCGCATACGAATACCCCTACCAGCCGCTGCTGGGTGTGCCCGCCAAGCTGGCGGCATCCCAGCTCTCCCACGAGGCGATGCACCGGGACTATATCGCCCAAAGCCGCCCTGCCTTTTTGCAGGCGGAGGGGATGACCGCCGCCCAAAAGGGTACGGCGCTGCACACCTTTATGCAGTTTGCGGATTATGGGGCGGCCAAGGCCGACCTGTCCGCCGAGATCCGGCGGCTGACCGACCGGGGGTTCCTCACCCGGCGGCAGGCGGAGAGCCTGTCTGTGGAGCGCATCCGCACCTTTCTGTCCGGGGGGCTGTATGCCCGTATGACCGCCGCCGACCGGGTGTGGCGAGAATACCACTTTACGGTGTCTGTTCCGGCCGGCACCCTCACCGACCTGCCGCCGGAGATGGCCGGGGAGCCGGTGGTGGTGCAGGGCATCGCCGACTGCGTCTTCCGGGAGGGGGATCACCTGATCCTGGTGGACTATAAGACGGATAAGGTCAAGACCGCCGACCAGCTGCGGGACCGCTATCGCAGCCAGATGCTGTTTTATAAGCAGGCCCTGGAGCAGCTGCTGGAGCTGCCGGTAGGGGAGATGCTGCTGTACTCCTTTGCGCTGGGAGAGACGGTAGAAGTGCAATAAAGAAGGGCCGAGGCAACCGCCTCGGCCTTTCTTATCTATCATAGGAACAAGATCCAGATCAGTTTGGACACGATATGACAGCCGCCGTGGGCGATCATAGCGTAGCGCAGACCGTACTTGCAGTACAACCAGCCGAATAGCAGCCCGAAGCCACCATTGAGCAGAAAACAGCGGAAGATAATCAGAGGAGAATCTCCCAACAGAATAAAGGTGGCGGGCAGATGACCGGAGGCAAACAACAGGGCTGCCACCAGATTGGCGATCACCAGTATCGTCGTAGAGGGTGGTGTGTGCCTTTTGCCGAACAGTAAATGCAGAAGGAATGCAATCAGCGAAAGAAAGAACAGCCGCAGCATAACCTCCTCGATCACCGCCCCATAGGTGACGGTGGCCAGCAGATAGGGGATGGTGGGCTTGACGGCATAGGAGTCCATAATGGCCGGAGAATGCCGTCCGAAAAACAGTATATCTGGCAGGATCAGGGCAAGGCCGCCAACGCAGGCCGCTGCCACCGAGAGCAGTAGAGGCTTTTTGTTGATGGTTCTCTCATCTCTCCACAGCCCCACCTTTTTACTCAGCAGAATGCCGAGGGTGCCCAGGATCAGGCCGTAGCCGGCGGACTGGACGGCGGTAATGGCGCCCAACACGACGTCTACGGGGAACCGGCCAAGACCGGAGGCAACCATTTCGTCTATGAGCTGCTGCCGGATGTCTGCCGGATAACTTTCCAGCAGATAGAGCCCCGTAAAGAAGCCCCCCACAAGGCCGATCATCGTGAAAAATATCAGCGTTTTCCAGTAGGATGTAATGAACGCTTTCATAGTGCTGACCTCAATTATTCGTCTTTCCTGTGCTTTTTATAATACCGATAGGAATACACGGTAGGGACAATCACCATCACCAGCAGGATGCCCATCATCACGCTGAACGCCGCCACAGGGGGCAGCAGGGTGCAGGGCATCACCAGCAGACCGCCGGCTACCCACAGCCAGCCTGCCAGACGGTGGGTAGCATTCCAGTTCTGCTCATCCTCCAGCGTCCAGGGCAACTTGATGCCGATGGTGTAGCTCGGTTCACACTTGGGCAGATAGTTGCCGAGCACCACGAACAGGGCACCGAAGAACAGAGGTATAACGACCTCGATGTTGACCTCCCGTCCCAGGGCAGTCAGATACACCATCACGTTTAATAGCAGATTCATCACCGGGATGATCCACAGCACCAAGCCCATCAATTTATGGGGCTTTTCCTTTTGCTTGGGATCCAGCTGGGTGACGAAGAAACACAGCCACTGGATGCTCAGCAGGACAAAGGGCATCACAAACACCGCCACAGGGCGGCTCACCCAGTTATCTACCTGACCTTGGATGTTCCAGTGGAAGGGCACCTGCTCCGGCAACTTATCCCACAGCAGCACACCGCCCAGGATGGGCAGCAGGATCACCAGTGAGGTGATGAGCAGCATCCATTTATATTTATTCCAGTATTCACGCATCGTTCTCTTCTCCTTTCAGGTCTTTCACCCACAGTAGAATTTCCTCCAGCACGGAGGCGTTCAGGTCGTAATAGATGTATTTGCCCTCCCGGGTGTCCCGGATGAGCTCCGCCTCCTTGAGCACTGACAGGTGGCGGGATACCGCCGCATCGGTCACGGGAAAATGCTCCGAGATCTCTCCGGCGGACAGCCGCCCGTTTTTCAGCAGGTTCAGGATCTCCCGCCGCACCGGGTCGGACAGGGCTTTCATGGTTTTTTGCAGTCCCATAAGGCACCTCGCTTTGCTAACATTTAACAATTAACTTAACTGTTAAACGTATGATACCACAGGTTTTGTGGATTGTCAATAGGAAAATACGAAAAAGTACGGAGAGTGCCTGTTTTGTTTCTCAATAGTGGAACTACATAAAGAAATATGCTATAATACAATAAAAAGTGAGGAAACGTGTTGTGTTTTTCCGCAAACGTTGTGTATATAGGTGAACGAGGCAAGCTGAGGGCGAGGTGAAGCAAATGGATGACGCAGCAATCGTACAGTTGTATCTGGACAGAGACGAGCAGGCCATTCCGGCCACCGCCGAAAAGTATGGAAACTACTGTGTTTCCATCGCAAACAACATCTTGGGCAATCGCGAGGATGCAGAAGAATGTGTCAACGACACCTATCTGAACACCTGGAATGCAATCCCGCCCCATAGACCGGAAAGGCTGTCCACCTTTTTGGGTAAGATCGTGCGCAATCTGGCCTTTAACCGATACAAGCACACCACCGCCGACAAACGGGGCGGTGGCGAACTGCCCGCCGTGCTGGATGAGCTGGCCGGCTGTGTATCCGGAAAAGAGGACGTTGGACACCACTATGAGTATAAGGAGATCGTTGCCGCTATCAACGACTTTTTAGGTACTCTGCCTGCAGAGAAGCGAAACGTCTTTGTGTGCCGCTATTGGTACACAGACAGTATTTCGGCCATCGCTGCGCGATACGACAAAACCGATGCTGCGGTATCCATGACACTAAACCGACTCAGACTCAAGCTGCGCGATTATCTGATTGCACGGGGGTACGAACTATGAAAAAGGAAGAATTGTATGAAGCCATCGGAGATATTCAGGGGCACTACGTACACGAAGCCCGCTGCGCCGTCCGGAAAGCCCGTCCCGTCTGGCTCAAATGGGCGGCTATGGCGGCCTGTCTGTGCCTGGTGGCGGTTGCCCTGGCGATTATGGGGGACCGGCCTCCAAGCGTTGGCCCTGAGGAGGTTGATCCGCCGTACGCAAACACCATAGCCTACGTGGGGTGGTCGGAGGATCCGGTGATCTGTGAGGGGGCGCTCAATAAGGAATTGTTGCAAACCGAGCCGAGTGCCCACCTCCCCATCTTTAAGATGGATACGGTGGAGGAGCTAGAACGGTTTATATCCAAATACGAAACCGTTTTTACTATGAATCAAGGCTACGACGACCGGTTGTCTTTTGAGGCTGCCATAGCCAAAGCCCAGTGGGACCGTGAAGGCTTCTTTAACGAGCATTCCTTGTTGATGATCTACGTCCCGGCCAACAGCGGCTCCTTTCGTTTCGGTGTGCAAAAAGTGACCGTAACGGACAATTCTATATGCGTTGTTGCGGAGCAAAAAAACGACCCGGAGATCTTTACCGAGGATATGGCCGGGTGGATGATCCTTATGGAAGTGGAGGACGAAGAGATAGGCAAGTACACGTCCTTTGACGCGGTCTTAAAGCCGAAGAGAGACCGCTAATACGAAAAAGCCGAGAGGAGACAGTCCTCTCGGCTTTTGCTCTTTATTCCACAGCCAGGGTGGCGGCCATGACCGCCTTGATGGTGTGCATCCGGTTCTCCGCCTCGTCAAAGACGATGGAGCGCTCACTCTCGAACACCTCCTCGGTGACCTCCATGCAGTCGATGCCGAATTTGTCGTAGATCTGGCGTCCCACGGTGGTCTTCAGATCGTGGAAGGCGGGCAGACAGTGCATAAACACCGCCTGCTGGCCGGCGTTGTCCATCAGCTCACGGGTGATGCGGTAGGGGGAGAGCTGCTCGATGCGCTCCTGCCACACGCTGTCCGGCTCGCCCATAGACACCCACACGTCGGTGTACAGCACGTGGGCGCCCTTGGTGGCGGCGATGGGGTCTTCGATGAATTCCAGGGTGGCGCCGGTCTCAGCGGCGATGGCCTGACACTTCGCCACCAGCTCCGGGTCGGGGAAATAGGCCGCCGGAGCGCAGGCCACAAAGTGCATACCCATCTTGGCGCAGCCCACCATCAGAGAGTTGCCCATATTGTACCGGGCGTCCCCCATATACACCAGCTTGATGCCCTTGAGGCTGCCGAACCGCTCCCGAATGGTGAGAAAATCGGCCAATATCTGGGTGGGATGGAACTCGTTGGTCAGGCCGTTCCACACCGGCACGCCGGCATAGTGGGCCAGCTCCTCCACGATCTCCTGGCCATAGCCCCGGTACTCGATGCCATCGAACATCCGGCCCAGCACCCGGGCGGTGTCGGCGATGGACTCCTTTTTGCCGATCTGGCTGCCGGAGGGATCCAGATACACCGGGTGCATGCCCAGGTCGGCCCCCGCCACCTCAAAGGCGCAGCGGGTGCGGGTGGAGGTCTTTTCAAAAATCAGGGCGATGTTCTTGCCCTCGTACAGGCGGTGGGGGATGCCGGCCTTTTTCTTTGCCTTAAAGTCGGCGGCCAGGTCGATGAGCCCCTTGATCTCGGCGGGGGAAAAATCCAGTAGCTTGAGAAAGTGCTTGGTGTGTAATTTCAGCATAGCGATCTCCTTATTTCAGCGCCGCGACGATGACGTCCATCGCCTCGGCCAATAGTTCCATGGGGATGTTCAGCGCCGGCAGCAGCCGCAGCTTTGTCTTGGCGCTGAGGGCCAGCACGCCGCCCTCCCGGCAGGCAGCCAGCACCTCGCCCACCGGCTTTGTGCAGGTGACGCCCAGCATCAGGCCCCGTCCGGTGACGGCGTAGCCCTCCAGGCGGCGGCGGATGTAGGTCTCTCTCTCCAGCACCCCGTCCAGCAGGGCGTCGTCGATGCGGCCCAGCACGTTCAATGCGCCGGCACAGCAGACGGGATTGCCGCCGTAGGTGGAGCCGTGGTCGCCGTAGCCCAGCACCCCGGCGCATTTTTCTGCCATCATGCAGGCGCCGATGGGCAGGCCGCCGCCCAGTCCCTTGGCGGTGGTGACCACGTCCGGGGTGATGCCGTAGTGCTGATAGGCGTACAATTTGCCGGTGCGGCCGTTGCCGGTCTGCACCTCGTCCACCATCAGCAGGATATCCCGGTCGGCGCACAGCCGCGCCATCCCCTGCACGAACTCGTCGGTCAGGTTAAGGACACCGCCCTCGCCCTGGACGCATTCAAACAGCACGCCGGCCACCTTGTGCTGGTCCAGCACCTTTTCAAAGGCCGCCAGATCGTTGGCGGGGGTGTGAACAAAGCCCGGGGTCAGCGGCTGGAACAGGGTGTGAAAATGATCCTGGCCGGTGGCGGCCAGGGTGGTGAGGGTGCGACCGTGGAAGCTGTTTTCCAGCGTGACGATCACGTGGTGGTCACCGCCCTTTGTGTCGGCGGCGTATTTGCGGGCCACCTTGATGGCGCACTCGTTGGCCTCGGCACCGGAGTTGGCAAAGAACACCTTGCTCATCCCGGTGCGGGTGCACAGCGCCTGGGCTAACTTTGCGCCCGGCTCGGTATAGTACAGGTTGGAGGTGTGCTGCACCGTACCCAGCTGGGCGGTGACAGCCGCCTGCCACTCGTCGTCCGCGTAGCCGAAGGCGGTAACACCGATACCGGTGCCCATATCAATATAGCGTTTACCCGCCGTATTCCAGCACTCGCTGCCCTTTCCCCGGACGATCTCCACGGGAAAGCGGTTGTAGGTGCCGGCCACGTAGGTTTTATCCAGTTGCGTGATGCTCATAGTCAGTCCCCCGTCACCATGGTACCCGCGCCCTCGTCGGTGAGGATCTCCATCAGGATGGAGTGGGGCACCCGGCCGTCCATGATGATCACGTTCTTGACGCCCTTATGGATGGCCTCGATGCAGCAGTCCACCTTGGGGATCATACCGCCGGAGATGACCCCCTCCTCGTACAGCCCGTGGGCCTGGGAGATGGTCAGCTGGGGGATGAGGGTGGTGGGGTCGTCTTTGTCCCGCAGGATGCCGTCGATGTCGGTCATCATAATGAGACGCTCGGCCCCCAGGGCACCGGCGATGTAGGCCGCGGCGGTGTCGCCGTTGATGTTGTAGGAGTTGCCCTCGTGGTCGCTGGCCACGGTGGAGATGACCGGGATGTAGTTCTTCTCCAACAGGTCGGTGATGGGCTGGGTGCGGATCTTTACGATCTCGCCCACGTAGCCCAGCCGCTCGTCCTTCATTCTGGCCTCGATGATGCCGCCGTCCATGCCGGACAGACCCACCGCGTGGCCGCCCTTTTTCTGCAAGAGGGTCACCAGGGACTTGTTCACCTTACCGGCCAGCACCATCTGGACTATGTCCACGGTCTCCTTGTCGGTGACCCGCAGACCGTCCACAAACACGGCCTCTTTGCCGAATTTTTTCATCACGTCGCTGATCTCGGGGCCGCCGCCGTGGACCAGCACCACCTTGACTCCGATGAGCCACAGCAGGGCGATGTCCTCCATCACCTGCTGCTTGAGGGTCTCGTTGATCATAGCGTTGCCGCCGTATTTGACCACCACGATCTTGCCGTTATACTGCTTGATATACGGCAGGGCCTGGGTCAGCACCTCGGCCCGCTGGGCATTGGAAAATTCGTTATTCATGTCTATCATCCTTATGTACGGTAGTCACCGTTGATCTTAACGTAGTCATAGGTCAGATCGCAGCCCCAGGCGGTGGCGGCGGCATCGCCGCTGTTCAGCCCCACCAGGATGTCGATCTCCTTTTCCAGCAATATCTCCTTGGCGATCTCCTCAGAGAAGGGGATGCCGGCGCCGCTTTGGCACACGGGGATGGTACCCTTGGCGGAGCGGAAGGCCACATCCACGCGGCTGACATCCACCGGGGCGCCGCTGTAGCCGATGGCGCACAGCACCCGGCCCCAGTTGGCGTCCGCGCCGAACATGGCCGCCTTGAGCAGGCTGGAGCAGACGACGCTCTTGGCCACCGTCTTGGCGGTGGCGGTGTCGGCGGCACCGGTGACCCGGCACTCCAGCAGTTTGGTGGCGCCCTCGCCGTCGGCGGCGATCATGCGGCACAGCCCCACCGTGACGGTGTTGAGCGCCTGCATAAAGGTGGTGTAGTCCTCGCCCTCGGCGGTGATCTCGTCGTTGCCCGCCAGGCCGTTGGCCAGCACCGTCACCATGTCGTTGGTGGAGGTGTCCCCGTCCACGCTGACCATATTAAAGCTGTTCTGGATGTCCCCGGACAGCGCCCGCCCCAGCATAGCAGGGCTGATGGCGGCGTCGGTGGTGATGAACACCAGCATAGTGGCCATATTGGGGTGGATCATACCACTGCCCTTGGCGATGCCACCCATACGGCAGGTCTTGCCACCCAGGGTGAACTCTACCGCCACCTCTTTTTTGACCGTGTCGGTGGTCATAATGCCCTCGGCGGCGGCGTCCGAGCCGTCGGCGGAGAGGCTCTCTACCAGGGCCGGGATGCCGGCGGCGATGGGGGTGACGTCCAGGGGCTGGCCGATGA
>JAFQKB010000068.1 GCA_017397125.1 Clostridia bacterium
GGCCTTTAGGGGCGGCTTGCTAACCTTTCATATGCACGTGTTGGTAATTTGAGAGCACCTGTGCGCCGCTAGTATCATAGCGCTTTGCCTGCATAGAAAATCCGGCTATGTCAAGGGATTAAAATAATTGTATTGACAGAAAATCATTAATTTTGTATACTAAGCCTAAAGAAAGGGGTGTCTGTATGACTAAGACTATCCGTAGAATCCTATCCATTCTGTGCGCCATTGTGCTGATGGTGGGGGCGATCGCTCCGGCCTGGTCCGTCTCGGCCCAGCGGATGCTGCCCTGGCTGGAGGAGGACAACCTCCTGGAGCAGATCCTGCAGCGGGATGGCTATATCGAGGGCGTTTGGTTCCCGTGGTTTACCCACCATGGCCTGGGCCACGGACTGACCGGCAACGAGACTATGATGAAGTGGGGCAACAACCTCTGGTATGATTTTTCCACGGTAGGCCTGGATGCCTACGGCGCCGCCAAGGTGTATCAGGAGATATACAACCTGAAGGCTATGGGCTTTAATATGCTGGCCTATGCCGGCTCCGGCTACGGCGAGGGCGTCATCTACGACGACAACGGCGACGTGCTGGGCATCAAAAAGGATTACCTGCCGAATGTTCGCCGCTTTTTGGATATGTGCCGGCAGATTGGCATGCCGCTGCTGTGGAACATTTGCTTCCACGCTTCCTCGGTGCCGGAATACTACGGCATGGAGCCCTGGTGGATCATCAACGCTATGTACAGCGACCCCACCATTGCGGACCATTATGCCGAGCGCTTTGTCCGCCCCCTCTGCAAGGTGCTGGCGGAGTATCCGGATGTGATCGCCATCGTGGCGCTGACCGATGAGATCGAGAACGAGACCAACGACAGCGAGATCGGCAATCTTTTCTCCGGCGGCCGTGCCATGTACGGCACCACCCTGGAGAACGTCCAGTATTTTGTTTCTGCTATGAACGACGTGGTGAAGGAAGAGATGCCGGATGTGGCCCGCACCGTGGCGGTCAACAATGTAGACAAGTCCCGGTACGGTGATCTGGACCTGGATCTCAACGGCCACAACACCTACAGCAATAGCGGCAGCAGCTATACGTTGGAGGAGATGGTGGCCAATGCTCCCGCCTTTTTGTCCGAGTACAACGTGAGCACCAGAACCACCCTGACCGAAGCGGAGCACATCCGTATCAATCGCGCTTTCCGGGATACTATGAAGGCCAACGGCTATGTGGGAGGCTTTATGTGGGCGTGGCAGCCCACCGATCTTGGCGGCCCTCACTCGCTATTGAACGCCAATGCGAAGTCGGTGACCGATTTCCGTGAGTTTGTGTACGATATACGGCATTACGCCATCGACAGCCGCAACCAGCATCGGGGCACCACCGGTGCGCTGGATGCGCCGTCCTTCTTTTTCAATCAGGGCAACGGCCTGGTGGAGTGGATCCCCTCCCGTCAGGCCACCAGAATGGATCTGCTTAGCTCCACCAACGGCGGCAAGACCTGGACCACCCTGCTCAGCGACGTGCCCCAGAGCGATTACGTCCAGGGTTTCAAGTGTGTCTATAAGGACCGCCGCGCCACCCCGGACACCATCTACAAGATCGTGGTGCGGGACGACGCTGGCAACACGGCGGAGTCTGTCCCCAGCAACGACCCTGAGGAGGCTCTGGGCTTTGTGCAGAACGCCATACCGTCGGTGGTGTCCCAGCACAGCAAACCTGCGGTAGAGCCGGCTCCGTTGGCGGTGCAAGGCGATAGACTGGCCCTGACCTCTTTTGGTGTGGATACCAACCGCCCCCTGACGGCGGCGGCCAATGTGATTGAGAACGGCAGCTTTGAGGATGCCTCCGGTGGCCAGTGGAACAACACTGACTTTTTGGATGGCGACCTGCAGGTGGTGGAGGACCCCACCGCCCCGGACGGCGGCAAGAGCCTGTATTTCAACTCCTCTGCCACCAAGGAGCCTGCCTGGTACACCTTTACGGTGGACGTGGAGAAAAACACTGACTACGTATTCTCCGCCTGGGTCAAAGGCGCTTACATCGCGGACGACAACCGCTTTGCCGCCAGCATCGGTGTGCTCAACCCCGGCACCCGCACCTTTATGATCTATGAGGACTACAAAAACCGCACCTCTCTGGAGGGTATGCAGATCTATCCCCCTGCATGGGATAATGCGTGGCACCTGCGCAGCGTGGCGTTCAACTCCGGCAATCAGACCCAGATCACCATCGGTCTGTATGGATACGCCTCCCGGATGTGGGTGGACGACATCGCCCTGTTCAAAAATACATTCGGCATCAAATACACCAGCGCCAACACGGGCGGTGTGGTCGTTGACACCGCTACGGACGCGGACTACTGCGCCGATGATAATTCTCTCACCGAGAACGTGCATGTGGACGACGACAGCTCCGATTATTGGCAGACCGGCTCCGGCTGGAAAAACGGCTTTATGTCCGTCGAACCGGGCAAGGTGGGCTATGGCACCTCTCTCAAGTACGAGGCCATCAACCCCACCGGCATCTATTACATCAAGTGGGTGGACGTACAGCCCAACACCGACTACGTATTCTCTGCGGATGTCAAGGTGCTGCAGTCCGGCGCCGGCGAGTTGCGTCTGATGGCCGGTGTGAAGAAAAAGCCTACCGTCTTCTTCAATGCCGCCTTTGATAAGGAAGCCTCCGGCGACGACTGGTATTCCGTGGCCAGAGCCTTCAACTCCGGTCCCTTCACCCGCATCGGCATCGCCGTCATTGACAAGGGCGGTGCGGCGCTGCTGGATAATATCCGTCTGTTTGAAACTCAGGACGCTGCCGAGGGAGACGATGCATTTATCGAGCGTGAGCCTCTCAACGGTTGGGTCAAAGAGGATGGCAAGTGGGCCTATTAC
>JAFQKB010000069.1 GCA_017397125.1 Clostridia bacterium
TAATTGTAAGAAACTTCTGCTGCCGCTCCTGTGCGTGATGGCGCTGCTGGTGGGTATGCTTACCCCTCTGTCGGCTGTGGCGGACAAGACCATCCCGGCTGCGGAGCAGCCTACCGCCATCGACCTGCTGCTGGAGCGCGACGGCTATCTGGAGGGCGTCTGGTACCCCTGGTTTGAGTGGTATCAGATCGGTGCCAACCTGGCTCCCAGCAACCCCACCATGGAGAGCCTTTTGGGCAGCGCCTGGTGGAAGGGCCAGGAGCAGTACCATGGCGGCATTGACCGCTATACCACCGAGCTGATCTACAACGATCTGATCAATATGAAGGCCATCGGCTTCAACATCATCGGCTTTGGCGGCTCGATGTACGGTGAGGGCATCGTCTACGACAGCAACGGCGACGTGGTGGGCATCGAAGAGGCGTACCTGCGCAACGTGCGCCGCTTTTTGGATATCTGCCGTGAGGTGGGCATTGCGGTTATGTGGAACGTACACTTCCACAGCGAGGGCCTGTCCGACGACTACGTCAACGGCAAAAACGCCTGGGACATCATCAGCCAGATGATCTGTAATCCCACCGTGACCGAGCATTTTATCGACCGCTACGTCCGTCCTCTGTGTCATATGCTGGCGGAGTACCCCGACGTGGTGGTGATGGCGTCCGCCATGGACGAGTCGGATAACGTGGTGAACGATTCGGATATCGGCGACCATTTCGATCACCGCGAGCTGTACGGCGTCACCGAGGCGGCGATGGTCAACTTTATCACCCGCGTGACCGCTGCCCTGCGGGAGGAGCTGCCCGGTGTCGAGCTGACGCTGGCCGGCAACACCAGCGAGTTCACCCGGTACAGCGGCGTGGACCTGGATTTCCTGGGTCGCAGCCTGTACAGCGACAGCCCCTCGGCGTCCCCGATTGAGAATTTCGTCAGTTCCTTCCCGGTCATTGCCACCGAGTTCGGTATGGGCAATCTGATGTCCGAGGAGCAGTATTCCAGCACCCACATTGCCAAGCGCAAATCCATGATCGAAGCGGGCTATAAGGGCTGGTTTATGTGGTCCTGGCAGTCCTACGTAGGCGGCGGTCATTTCGACATTATGCTGCAGGGCATGAAGGACTTTACCGACTTCCGTCCTATGATCTTTGACCTGAACCACTACATCCAGGAGTATCGCGCCGAATACCGGGGCGAGACCTTTGTGATGGACACCCCGGCTATGTTCTACAACAACGGCAGCGGCAAGGTGGTGTGGATCGGCTCCCGCCAGGCCACCAGGATGGATCTGCTCCGTTCCACCGACGGCGGCAAGACCTGGGAAAAGCTGCTGGACAACGTGGACCAGTCCAAATACGTGGACGAAAACGGCAAGGGCGTGTATATGGACACCACCGCCCCCAAGTCCGGCTATATATACAAGGTTGTGGTGCGGGACGATAAGGGCAACGAGGCCGAATCCGCCCCCACCAACCAGCCGGAGGATGCCAGTGAGTTCTTCGCCTCCAAGGATTACAGCGGCTCCTTTGGCGGCATGGTCAACGACAACCCCGCCGTGCTGCCGGACCAGGCCACCGAGCCGGCCAAGCCGGGTGTCACCCCGCTGACCCTCAGTAGCTATGGCACCCAGATCAACCGTCCGATCAAGGAGGACAGCAACCTGATCAAAAACGGCAGCTTTGAGTCCACGGAGGGTGCCCAGTGGAATACCGATACCTTTCTGGGGGCCACCGTCTCTGTGGTGACCGATACCACCACCCGCTTTGGGGATAAGAGCCTGTATTTCAACTCCTCAAAGGAGAATAAGGCGGCCTGGCATGTGTTCTGGCTGGATGTGGAGCCCAACACCAACTACACCTTCTCCGCTTGGATCAAGGGCGCCTTCATCTCCGACGACAACCGGTATTGCGCCTCCATCGGCGTGATCGATCCGGACAGCCAGCAATTCCTGCTGCACAGAAGCACAAAGATATCCACCACCACCCGGCAGCTGGTTCCCACCGCCTGGGACAACGAGTGGCACCTGCGCAGCGTCACCTTCAACTCCGGCAGCAAGAATAAGATCGGCGTGGCGCTGTACGGTCACTCCTCACAGCTGTGGGTGGACGATATCGCTCTGTTCCGGTCGGACGAGGGTATTAAGTACAGCAATCCGGACGTTTCCGGCACGATTATGAGCAAAATGTATATGGGCGAGAGCGGCTGCCCGGATAGGGACAACCTGGTGGGCAACTTCCGCATGGACGACGCCGATTCCGATTACTGGCAGACCGGACACGGCTGGAAGAACGGCTTTGTCTCCATTCAGGAGAACCAGTATGAGTACGGCAACTCTTTGAAATACACCGCCGGAGAGGCCCTGGGCTACGTGTATTTTAAGTGGGTAGACCTCAAGCCCAACACCGACTACGTATTCTCTGTGGATATGAAGGTGCTGGAGAGCGGCGGCGGTCGGTTCTCTCTGGCCACCCGCACGGTCAGGGGTCCCGTTTTCTTCCTGGATCTGGATTTTGACCAGGATATGTTTGGAGAGGATTGGTTTACCTATCAGACCGCGTTCAACTCGGGCGCCTTTAACCGGCTGGCGCTGGCCATCACCGACCTGGGCGGCAGCGCCCTGCTGGACAACATCCGCATCTTTGAAAAGTCCAAGGCCATTGAGAAGCAGGACGAGTACCTGGACAACCGGAACGGCTGGGTCGAGGACGACTACGGCTGGGTGTATTACGAAAACGGCGAGATGGTTACCAACAAGTGGGTCA
>JAFQKB010000007.1 GCA_017397125.1 Clostridia bacterium
ACCTCCATGTTGTAGAACTTCACTTCCACGCCGTAGAGCAGGGTGTCGTCGTTGGCGGTGCCGGGCGCCACCTTGTCCAGGGCGTAGATCATCTCGATGATGCCGTCCAGTATCCGCTTGGGCAGCACCAGGCTCAGGTCGCCGGGGGTGGCGCTGAGGGTGGGGGTGATAAAGGCGTCCTCGATGCGGGAGGGGGTGGAGCGGCGGCCCCGGATCAGGTCGCCGAACCGCTGGACGATGACGCCGCCGCCCAGCATATTGCTCAGCCGGGCGATGGACTCGCCGTAGCCGTTGGAGTCCTTAAAGGGCTCGGAGAAGTGCTTGGCCACCAGCAGGGCAAAGTTGGTGTTGTCGGTCTGTCTGGCGGGGTCCTCGTAGCTGTGGCCGTTGACCGTGATGATGCCGTTGGTGTTCTCGTTGACCACCGCACCCTTGGGGTTCATGCAGAAGGTGCGCACCAGATCGCCGTATTTTTCGGTGCGGTAGACGATCTTGCTCTCGTACAGCTCGTCGGTCAGGTGGGCGAAGACGGCGGCGGGCAGCTCCACCCGCACGCCGATATCCACCCGGTTGGAGCGGGTGGGGATATCCAGCTCCCTGCACACCTGCTCCATCCACTTGCTGCCGCTGCGGCCCACCGACACGATGCAGTTAGTACAGGTGTGGTCGCCGCTGTCGCAGCGGACGGTGTAGCCCCCGTCGGTGCGCTCTACGGTGCGCACGGGGGTGTCGAAATAAAAGGTCACCTTGTCCTGTAAATAGGCGTACAGATTCTCCAGCACCACGTAGTTGATGTCGGTGCCCAGATGCCGCACCGAGGCGTCCAGCAGATGCAGGTCGTTTTGGATGCACAGGGTCTTAAACCGGGTGCCGGCGGTGGAATACAGCCGGGTGCCCTCGCCGCCGAAGCGCATATTGATCTGGTCCACGTACTGCATTAGCTCCAGGGCCTGCTTTTTGCCGATGTACTCGTGCAGGGTGCCGCCGAAGTCGTTGGTGATGTTGTATTTTCCGTCAGAGAAGGCGCCGGCGCCCCCAAAGCCGCTCATGATGCTGCAGCTCTTGCAGCCGATACAGTTCTTGACCTTGTCGCCGTCGATGGGACAGCGGCGGCGGCCCAGGGCGTGACCGGCCTCGAATACGGCTACCTTGCAGTCCGGCTTGTGCTGCAGCAGCTCGTAGGCGGCGAAGATACCGCCGGGACCGGCACCGATGATGATGACGTCGTATTGCATAATGTGTATCCTCCGTTTCGGATGATTTACCTCGAATATTATACACCCATATTGTGTGAAAGGCAAGGGGAATCCGTTATTTCTTTCGCAGGGCAGAGGGTGTCTGCCCGATAATTCTGCGAAAGGTGCGGGAGAAATAGGCCAGTTCCCGAAAACCACAGGCATAGCACACCTCGGTGACCGAACGGCCGCTGTTGAGTAGGGGGATTGCCTGTTGACACCGCAGCGTATTCAGATAGGACACAAAACTCTGACCGGTCACCCGGCGGAATTCTCGGGTGAAATAGTAGCGGCTCAGACCGGCTACGGCAGCAGCGTCGTCGAGGGAGATCGGCTTGGAATAATGGTGGCGGATATGTTGCACGGCGCGCTTGATGGCGTCCACGGAGGAGACGTCCGTGCTCAGAGAGCGGTTGACCGCATAGTGCTGGCTGAGATAGGCCAGAAAATGCAGCACAGCCAGGCGGATATGAATGACCCGCTGGGGACCCTCCTCCCGGATGGCGGCGCAGGCGGCGGCGTGCAGCCGGCTGGCCTCCGGGTCATGGATGTAGGGGGATAGATATATGCTGTCTACGTCCAGACCGTTCTCCCGGCAGAAGGAGGCGTTGACGATCAGACAGTCGTACACCGCCTCGGTGTCGGTGGAGACGTAGTGGGGCTCACCGGTGTTGACCACCACCAGGTCACCTGTTTCCAGCGGATAGTGCTGGGCACTCACCTGAGCTACCCCGGATATACCGTGCAGAAACTCCAGGTGCTCGTGCCAGTGTAAGCTGGGAAACTCAGAGGAATACACCTCATCCCGATGGCACAGGAACGGGAGCTGGGGGTCGTTGTAGGTGTGATGTTCGTATACAGCCTGCGACATAGATCCTCCAAAAAGCAATATAATCCAAATGAACCGCAATATTAACGATGGAATTTTCTACCAAATTAGTATATAATACAAATAGCGAAAAAGCAAGAAAAATTCTGTCAGGAAAACAATAACGCAAAAAAGGCAAAATTACACGATAAAAAGGCAAAATAGAGGATGGAAATTTTTACATTTTCAGTGTATAATACGAATATGTAAAATTTGCATATACGAACGATGAAAGGAGCAGTACTTATGTATCAATTTCCGATCGGTGTCATTGTCGATTCCTTCCGCCTGCCGCTGGAGGAGGCCATTGCAGCGGCTGCCAAGCTGGGTGTACAGGGTATGCAGATGTACGCCACCTACGGCGCCACCTCCCCGGAGGAGATGGACGCCGCCAAGCGCCGTGAGCTGCGCAAGCTGGTGCAGGAGGGCTACGGCCTGAAATTCTCCGCTCTGTGCGGCGATCTGGGTCGCGGCTTTACCGATCCGGAGCTGAATCCCTCGCTGGTGGAGAAATCCAAGCGGATCGTGGATCTGGCGCTGGACCTGGGCACCAACATCGTCACCACCCACATCGGCGTGGTGCCGGAGGATCCCAACCATCCCCGCTTTGAGATCATGGCCAAGGCCTGCCGTGAGCTGGCAGAGTATGCCGACAGCGTGGGCGCCCACTTTGCGGTGGAGACCGGACCCGAGCCCGCCGTGGTCCTGCGCCGGTTCCTGGACAGCCTCAATTCCAAGGGTGTCAGTGTCAATTTTGACCCTGCTAATTTGGCGATGTGCATTGGTGAGGACCCGGCGGAGTCGGTATACGTCCTGAAGGATTATATCGTACATACCCACGCCAAGGACGGTGTGATGATCCGTCGGGACGACCCCAACAATATCTACGCCCACATCCCGCTGCCGGATGATATCGGCGAGGATGAGTCCTATCGCGAGTTGCCTCTGGGCACCGGCGCGGTCAACTTCCCCAAATACCTGAAGGCGCTGGACGACGTGGGCTACAAGGGCTTCCTGACCATCGAGCGCGAGGTGGGGGACAATCCCGCCGCCGATATTGCGCTGGCGGTGGATTTCCTGCGCAAGACCATCAAGGAGGGCTAAAATTATGGAAAAGATCAAGGTTGGCATCATCGGCGTGGGCGGCATCGCCCAGGCCCACATCCAAGCCTATCGCAAGAATCCGGCGGTGGAGCTGTACGCATTCTGCGACATCAACCCCGTCCAGCTGGAGAATCAGGGTAAGCAGCACGGCATCACCCGTCTGTACACCGACGTCAACGATATGATGGCGGCTCTGCCGGAGCTGGATGCGGTCAGCGTCTGCACCTGGAACTGCGCCCACGCTGCCTGCACCATCGCTGCCCTCAAGGCGGGCAAGCACGTATTGTGCGAAAAGCCCATGGCCATGAACGCCGAAGAGGCTGCCGCCATGTGTAAGGCCGCCGAGGAGAGCGGCAAGCTGCTGATGATCGGCTTCGTCCGCCGCTACGGCAACGATATGACCATCCTGCGCGAGTTTATCGACAGCGATTATTTCGGTGAGCTGTACTATTCCAAGGTCACCTATCTGCGCCGCAACGGCAACCCCGGCGGCTGGTTCAGCGATAAGGCCCGCTCCGGCGGCGGCCCGCTGATCGATCTGGGTGTCCACGTCATCGATTTTGCCCGCTACGCTATGGGCAATCCCAAGCCGGTGTCGGTGTACGGCGCCACCTTCCACAAGCTGGGCAATCGTCCCGGCCTGAAGACCAAGGTGGAGTACACCTCGGTGGACGCTTCGGACAAGGATCTGTGCGACGTAGAGGATCTGGCGGTGGCGATGATCCGCTTTGACAACGGCGCGGTGCTCAACGTGGAGACCTCCTTTGCGCTGAATATGAAGGACGACAACCGGGGCACCATGGAATTCTACGGCACTAAGGGCGGCGCCAAGCTGGATCCCGAGCTGGAGCTGATCGGCGTCCAGAACGGCTATATGATCGACACCCGCATCAAGGCGGAGACCGCTCTGTCCTTCCACGGCCTGTTTGACAACGAGGTCAACCACTACGTAGATTGCGTTTTGGGCAAGTGCGAGTGCCGCTCTCCCGCCGAGGACGGCCTTGAGCTGATGCGGATCCTGTCCGCGGCCTATGAGTCTGCCGAAACCGGCCACGAGGTGATTCTGTGAAGATAGCGGTCAGCGCCTATTCCTTTTCCCAGGCGATCTGGAGCGGGCAGATGACCCAGGCGGATGCGGTGGAAAAGGCCAAGGAAATGGGCTTTGACGGCATCGAGTTCACTGACCTGCAGCCCTGCGAAAAGCCCACCCTGGAGCAACAGCTGGACTACGCCGCCCACATCCGTGAGCGGGCGCAGGCGGTGGGCCTCCCGGTGGTGGCCTATGCCATCGGCGCCAATCTGTTTTTCAATTCTGCCCAGGAGGAAGCCGCAGAGGTGCAGCGGCTTAAGGGGCAGGTGGACGTAGCCGCCGCCCTGGGTGCCCCCTTGATGCGCCACGACGTCAGCTGGGGCCTGTGGCCCAGCGGACCCGGCCGCAGTTTTGACGGTATGCTGCCCACCATCGCGGAGAATGTCCGCCGGGTGACCGCCTATGCCCAGGAAAAGGGTGTTCGTACCTGCACCGAGAACCACGGCTATATGACCCAGGACAGCGACCGGATGGAGCGGCTGTTCACCGCCGTGGGGCACGATAACTACGGTCTGCTGGTGGACGTGGGCAATTTCAGCTGTGTGGACGAGGACAGCGCCGTGGCGGTGTCCCGGGTGGCGCCCTATGCCATCCACGTCCACGCCAAGGACATGCTGCTGCTGCCGGAGGATGCCGAGGACATCTCCAACACCATGGAGACCCGGGGCTGCCGCCGCATCCGGGCCACCTGGGTGGGCAACGGCAGCGTACCGGTCAAGCGGTGCCTGGCCATTCTCAAAAAGGCCGGCTACGACGGCTGGGTCAGCCTGGAGTTTGAGGGTCCGGAAAACTGCTTTGAGGGCATTGCCAAGGGCCTGGCCAACCTGCGCAAGTATCTGGAAGAGATCGGATAAATACAGATAAGAAAAAAGACCGGATGCATCGCATCCGGTCTTTTTGGTGGTTGGGTGTTTCATCCCCGAGCAGAAAGGAACGTGCCAACCAACGTAACGGTCAAAATGGCAAGTGACAGTATTACGATCATGGTTTTATCCAGTTTGGTTGGCAGCTCCGGGTGCAAGCGCTTGATCTTCAAAAGCCCATACAAGGGAAAGTGCCGTGCTTTTACGTCAAACACGGTATTCGAAGCATCTTCAACAGTAAACACAGCCCGCGAATATTGGTCGGGGCTGGAGGATCTGCTGGGCATATCGGGAACGTAGGTGATCTGTTGTATCTTATCCCACGGGACAAAATAGTTCTCCAGATATATACCGTCTTCCCCGATCACAGCCACGATCTTACCGAACGCATACCTGTTCAGCAAGGATAAAACCACAAAGGGAAGTGCCATGCCGGCAAAAACCGGAAACAGGTCTGCTATTTCTTTAAGCCGGACCGGCTCCCTGCATCTCACCTGCCCGAAAACGTAAAATAGTCATTAGTACTACCAGTATACCATTAAAAACCGCATTCCGCAAGGCAAAAGCGGGAACAAAATGCCCTCTTTAGCGGCAAAAATGCGAAAAGCCTCCCACTGGGACGAAAAAACCGCCCCGTGCGAATGCACGAGGCGGGGAGAAAACGGTCTTCAGAACGAACGTTTCAACTAGGGGTGTTTATTCGTTTTTTCTATGCTGTATCATTCGTATCACAACAACTATTAAAAGAATTAACTCAATGATCAAAAACAGCCCTGTTAATGCGTAGAGCCATTCCGGAATGTTCAGGTAATTCTTTATGAGGATAATGGTAGAGCAAAATAACAGAATGACAGAAAATATCAAATGCAGAATTTGTGTCTTCTTATCCATAAAGCCACCGCCCTTAACCGGATCGTAACACGATCCATTCAACAAAACAAGGCCCCCACCTTTTCGGTCATGGGGAGTCACATTGCCCTACATCGTCGTGATCGCAAGTTGAAAGATCCAATTGACCAAAAAACCTATACCGATCAGCGCAAGCACGCCCCGGTCAAGCCATTTTCGCTTAAACAGCCGCCAATCGGCAAAATAGTACACGGCTAAAAGAGGCATGGACCAAAACATCGGGTGCATACGAAAGGCGCTGTAAAAATCCAGGTGCAGAACGTGTACATACGCCCTGGACATACCGCAGCCGGGGCAGGGGACATGTAGCAGATACCGCACGGGGCAGGGCAGTTGAAAGGCGTACAGCACCCCCAGCACCACCGCCAGCATGGCGCAGGTGATCAGCTTGTCTTTCAGATTGGCGATCTTCATAGTGTGTCCGCCTTTCGGTGAAGGATGGAAAAAGGCAGGCCGAGCGCTCGACCTGCCTTTTTATGTACATCCGTGTGGGATCAGTTGGGAATACCGCTGGAGATAGTGGCCTTCTTCTCTTCCCATTCCTCGTCGCTCATCTTGAGCACCTGGATACCCAGGATAATGCCCTTGACAATGTTGATGATCTCGATGACACCGCAGGTGACAATGCCCAGGATGATACGGGCGATACCAACGCCCACCCGACCCTGCATAAAGCAGGGAACGCCAAGGGCGTTGAAGATGATGCACATAATGCCGAATACGGTTTTGTTCATGAAAATTCCTCCTTAAAATTGGTACTATAATAATACGATAAACTGCAAATTTTGTCAATTCTTTTTTGGCTTTGTCGACAGGGTGGGGCGGCGGAAGGGTTAGTGACATTCCGCCGTAGGCGAAGTGATATTTTCGCGTTGCGGAAGTGATATTGAAACCTGCGGCTTCAGTGATATTATATTCGCCCCTTAACTGCCCGAAGGGCAATATCACTCGGCGTTAGCCGAATATCACTGCGTAGCAATATCACTCGCCGTAAGGCGAATATACGAGGGTGTGATTCGTCGACATTTGCCGCAGTGCGGCAAAGTCGGTCAAGTTGCCTTGGCGGTCTAGACTACCGCCATTTCGCCTGCGGCGAAAACCGGCAACTTGCAACCACCGTAGTCCTGCTGACGCAGGACACGGTGGCTCTGCTTACTACCCGTTCGCACAAAGCAAAACGCCCCGCACAAACGTGCGAGGCGTTTTACTTGGTGGGAGAGGGTGGATTCGAACCACCGAAGCTGAAAGCAGCAGATTTACAGTCTGTCCCCTTTGGCCACTCGGGAACTCTCCCAAATCTAACAGCAACTACTATAACACAGGCATTTGCCTTTGTCAAGGGTAAAAAATCAGTTTTTGCATGTTTTTTCATTCGTTTTGGGTGAGGTTGGGGGTGCGAAAATGCAAAAATCTCTTGACGAGCCGCCGGAAACTTGCTATACTGTGTCTGTTCGAAATCCATACGCTACTGTGGCTCAGCAGGTAGAGCAGCTCACTCGTAATGAGCAGGTCGTCCGTTCGAATCGGATCAGTAGCTCCAGAAAAAACTCCTTGAGAAATCTCAAGGAGTTTTTTCAGTTGTATTCGCCTTTCGGCGAGTGGTATTGCTGCGCAGTGATATTTGGCTAGCGCCGAGTGATATTGCCCTTCGGGCAGTTAAGGGCGAATATAATATCACTTCTGCGTAAGCAGAAATATCACTATGCCGCAAGGCATAATATCTCTCTGTGCATAGCACAGAATACCACTAAAATCTTGCGTCTCCACTGTTTTTATGCTGTAATACACCTAAAGGTCGGTGATAATTATGAAAAAAAGTCAATGTTTTATGGTTGATAGCTTCAATTTGTTGGTTTTTTTGGACACTTATAAATGTTTTTGAGTTATTAACGGATGTTCCTTTTATAATAAGCGTTTGTGGTACAATTTTTATATTTGCTGCTGTTGTGGTA
>JAFQKB010000070.1 GCA_017397125.1 Clostridia bacterium
ACAGAACCACCGGCATATGCGCCGCCGGAAGCCAACAGACCGAATTTACCGTCCTTGGCAGCAGCAGCAGTGATCTTATCAGCAGCAACGTCCCAACCGGTGTTGTCACCGGTCTCGAAGTCGCCATTGACAATCAGGTTGTCACCATCTGCACTGACCAGCGCGCCAAAGGGCACGACGGTGCACAGCATAGCAACAGAGAGGAGAATTGCTAAAAGTTTCTTCATAGTGCTTTCTTCCTTTCTAAAATTTGTGTTCCGAATCGGCTCACGCACCGGACACTCCGGCACCTTAAGCCAAACACAGTTTCATTATAGCACCAAAATTTTCTTTTTCAATAGAAATTTTATAAAAAAACAATTATTTTTTTGACATTTTTGACACTTTGCACAAAAGAAACCGGCACAAACTAGAGAAAAAGCCGGAGCGTCCCGTGGGACGCCCCGGCGTGCGGTGCTTATATTGTATTAATGGGCGGTCCCATCAGCCGGAGATACACGCTCCGGAGGCGTCGAAGGTGTAGGTTTTGCCGCCGATGGTGTGGGTGCCGGTGGCCATATAGCCGCTGGCGTTGATGTAATACCGCTTGCCGCCGTCGGTGACCCATGCGCCGTGCACCATCCGGCCGTCGCCGTCCAGGTAGCACCAGCCCTTGCTGTCCTTCTGCCAGGCATTGACCTTGCAGTAGCCGTTGCCGTCCACGTAGCACCAGCCCTTGCTGTCCGCCACCCACTTGTTGGTGACCATCCGGCCGTTCTCGTCCAGGTAGCACCAGCCCACGCTGTCCTTGACCCACTTGTTGGTGACGCAATAGCCATCCGCGCCTACGTAGCACCAGCCGACGCTGTCCATCACCCATTTATTGGTGACCATCCGGCCGCTGCCATCGAGATAGCACCAGCCCTTGGAGTCCGCCACCCATTTATCCGTGACACAATAGCCGTCGGCACCCACGTAGCACCAGCCGACGGAGTCCATGATCCAGGCGTTGGTCTTCATAGCGCCGTTGGAGCCCACGTAGCACCAGCCCCCGGCGTCCTGAACCCATCGGTCGGCCACCATTTCCCCGGATCCGTCAAGATAGTACCACTTTCCGTTATCCTGGATCCATCTGGAGTACACGTATCGACCGTCCGGGCCGAGATACCGCCAGGCGCCGTTGATCTGGATCCACTGGTTGTGCATCCGGGTGCCATACTCGTCGTAAATGTAGCCGTCCACAAAGTCAACCGTGATGCCCTCCTGAGAACCGATGCCCTCCGACTCCAGATGCCACAACAGCTCAAACAGCGGGGCGGTGCCGTCCTGGTGGATCAGCTCGGTGCCCTCCTCAAAGGTGCCGCCGTACCACACGTCGGACAGATTGTAGCAATCTACAAAGGCGCCCTCCTGGATCTCCACCACCGTGTTGGGGATCGCCACGTCGGTGACGGTCTCGCAGCCAGCAAAGGCGTCGTACATAATGGTGGTGACACCCTCCTCCATGGCGATGCCCACCAGAGAGGTGCAGAAGGAAAAGGCGCTATCGCCGATGGTCTTCACATTGCCGGGGATGGCGATAAACTCCAGCGCCGTGCAAATGCTGAAGGTGCCGGACTCGATCTCCGTAATGCCAGTGGGCAGGGTCACTCTGGTCAGCGCCATACACATGCTGAAGGCATCCGCGCCGATGCGGGTGACGCTGTCCGGGATCTCCACGGACTCCAGGCTCGTGCAGTAGGAAAAGGCGCTATCTCCAATGGCCCGGAGGCCGTCGGCAAGGCTGACCGAGGTAAGCCCCGTACACATACCAAAGGCCTCCGCACCGATCTCGGTGACGCCGGCGGGGATATCCACGTCCGTCAAGCCGGTGCAATAGGTAAAGGCTCCCTCTCCGATGGTCCGGACGCCGGCGGGGATGTCCACCGAGGTCAGGGACGCACACAGGGCAAAGGCGGCCATCGGGATCTCGGTCACGCCTGCGGGAATCGTCACATCCGTTAAAGAAATGCAGCTGTAAAAGGCCGCCTCGCCGATGGCACACACGCTGTCGGGGATATTCACCGACTCCAGCATCACACAGACGGCAAACGCGGCCATACCCATCTCCTCCAGCCCCTGGGGGAGAGATACGGAGGTCAGCATCGGGGCGCCCATAAAAGCACCCGGGCCCAGCTCCCGCACTCCGGCGGGAACGGTGTAGGAGCCGTCAAGTCTGCCGGCCGGATAGGCCACCAGGGTCGTTTTATCTTTATTGTATAGGACGCCGTCCTCTGCCGTAAACTGCAGGTTGTCGGACGACACCGTAAAATCACGCAGACCGACGCACACAGCAAAGGCGCCGACGCCCAGCTCCGTGACGCCGCTGCCGATGACCGCCTCGCTCAGGGCCTGACAGCCCATAAACGCCCCCTCGCCAATGAACTGCACCTTGTCCGGGATCACCACAGACTCCAGGGCCGCGCAGTTGCTAAACGCGCTCATCCCGATGTGCTCCAGCGAATCGGGCAGATCCACCGCCGTGATGCCGGCGCAATCCGCAAAGCTGTTGTCCCCGATCTCGGTCACGCCCTCCGGCACCGTCACGACACCCGTCTTGGCCGCCGGGCAAAGGAACAGTCTGGTCATCTCCTTGTCATACAGCACGCCATCCACAGAGGCGAAGGTTTCGTTTTCTGCATCCACCACAATTCTTTCCATGGCAGAGCAGCCCATAAACGCACTGGGATCCAACTCGGTCAACGTGCGCGGGAGCTTGATCTCCGTCAAGCATTCGCAATAGGAAAAAGCGTCGTATTCAATGGTCTCCACATTCGTGCCCATCCACACCTTCTCCAGACTATAGCAACCCGAAAAGGCACCGGCACCAATGCTGGTGACCGTGTCGGGAATCTCCACCGACGTGATCTCGGTCTGCCACTCGAAAGCCCAATCATCGATGCGCACCACCGGATAACCGTCCAGCACATCCGGAATGGTCACATCGCCACTGACGTAGCCGTACACATCGATGATGACAGCCCCCTCAACCACGTTGCCGTCCAGCACCGCCGTATCCACGTAGTAGTCGTACTCCAGTACGGCCGCATAGGCGGTGATCGCCCCCGCGGGCAGCAGTGCCAGCAGCAGCACCATAACCAACAGGGTGGATAACACTCGTTTCATACAAACACGCTCCTTTTCGTTTTATAATGGCCTGCGCCATTCATTACGGTCTTTATCATCCAATATCCAGTATATGACACATCGTCATATTTGTCAAGGCGCAATATGACATAATGTCCTTAGAGGTGAGATTATGAAAAACAATCTGAAACTGTTGCGCACCAGCAAAGGGTATACACAGATCGCCCTGCAAATGAAAACCGGTATCGAACAATCTCTCCTGTCCAAATACGAGACCGGCGAGCGGGTGCCCCCTACGGAAACCCTGATTCGTCTGGCCGATTTTTACGAGGTCAGCATCGACTACATCCTGTGCAGAACCGACAATCCTCAATCCCACAAATGAGAAGGGTCCCGGAGCCGCCGGGGCTTTTCTTTTTTACGCACCTCTTTCAGGGTTCCTCTTACCTGTTCGTCTATCACCAATAGACCGCCTGGGGCTAGGATACCATATTCTCCGTTGTATGTCAATCGTTTTTCTCGCATCCAGGCAAATAAATGGTCCCGACTTAGCCAGGGGGATCCATATGCAGGCAAAGCCCTATGCTAGTGGCAATACGCAAGTGGGTGAAGCAACCGACACTTGCATACGAACGGTCTGCGCAACCACCCCAACAGGCCCCCTCTCCGTCACGGCTACGCCGTGCCACCTCTCCCGGTGGGAGAGGCTATGAAACGCCGAAAGCTATACGGAACCTCCGGCACAGCCGGGGATTTTCGTATGCAAACACAAAACCGACAGACCAAATGTCTGTCGGTTTTGTGTTGTTTGATCACAGGCTGCGGAGATAGTCGACGGAAGCCTTGGCGCACTCCATGCGGCCAAGGCCCATGGAGGGCTCATCCTGCTCCACCACGACCCACAGCATATCCACGTCCTCGCAGGCGGCGAGGATGGCGGGGAAATCCTGCACACCCTTGCCTACGGGACGCAGCTCGAAGGCGGTGGGGGCGTCCTTCTCCTTGTCCTCGTCCAGACCGATGAGGCCGTACATATTCTCGGTGCGGCTGCCCGCATAGTCCTTGAGATGCACGATCTCCTGGCGGTCGGCATATTTGCGGATGTAGTTGGGGGCGCTCTCCCCCGCCACCTGCACCCAGCAGGTGTCGAACTGGGGCATCAGCTGGGGCAGCTCCCGGTATATAATGTCGATGGCCATCTCGCCATCCACGTCCACGAACTCAAAGTCGTGGTTGTGATAGCCCACCTTGAGGCCCAGGGCCGCGGCACGGGCGATGAGATCGCTGACCTCGGTCACAAAGGCAGCGAATCCGGGCTGGCCGGGACGCAGTTCCTCGGTCAAATAGGGGATCACCACGTATTTACAGCCCAGCTCCTGATACACAGCCAGGATGGAGGGGTCGCTTATCAGATCGGCATAGGGCACGTGGGCGGAGATGGGCGTAAGGCCGATCTCCCGGCACATAGCCTTAACCTGGGCGGCGGAGCGGCCGAACAGACCGGCGAACTCGACGCCGTCGTAGCCCATCTCCTTAACAGCACGCAGAGTGCCCTCAAAATCCGCCTCCATCTGGTCGCGGACGGAATACAGCTGTAACGCAATCGGAAATTTCATGCTCGTCACCTCGTATCTCAGATCTCCGGGATCTCGATGGCGATCTCACGGCCCAGCTTGCTGGAGCGGTTGATGCCGTCCAGGATGGCCTGGTTGTATAGGATCTCGTTGGTGGGCACGGGAGCCTTGCCGCCGGTGATGATGGCATCCAGGAAGGAGCGGATCTTGCGATCCCACAGATCGTACGTGGGAGGCAGCAGCGGGATGGTGGTCTCCACCGGCTTGCCGGCCACGTCGTGGTACAGAGTCATCGGCTTGTCAAAAGAGCCGTTCCAGCAGTCCGTAGAGGGGACCCGCAGGCCGCCCTTGGTGCCCAGGATGATGGTGTCACCGGGGGTGTCCATGTGCATATACCAGGCAATGCGGAAGTCGAGGATCACGCCGCCCTCCAGGCGGATGTAGGCGGAGGCGTAGTCGTCCACAGAGAACTTCTCAGCGCACTCGGGCTTGCCCACCTCGGCATAGGCCTCGGGGGTGGTGCCGAAGAAGTCGGTGGCGGTACCGGTGACGGTCAGGGGCTTCGGGTTGCCCAGGGCGTTCATCACCAGGTCGATGGAATAGCAGCCGATGTCGCCCAAAGCGCCCAGGCCGGCCTTGTCACCCTCGATAAAGGTCTCGGACCAGCTGACCGGGATGCCGTGACGGCGGCCGCCGCCGGTCTGCACGTAATACACGCGGCCCAGCTCGCCGGACTGGACGATCTTTTTGATCATCTGCATATTGGCGTCGAAGCGGGGCTGGAAGCCCACGGACACGATCTTGCCGGAGGCCTTTTCCGCCTTCATGACGGCGATAGCCTCCTCCAGGGTGACGGTAAAGGGCTTCTCCAGCAGCACGTGCAGGCCGTGCTCCAGAGCGTAGATGGCACACTCGGCGTGGGTGCAGTTGTAGGTGCACACGGACACGGCGTCCATCTCCACGGTGTCGATCATCTCTTTGTAATCCACAAAGGTCTTGGCTCCCTCGATGCCGTGGCTGGCAAAGCGGTCCTCCGCCTTGCCGGGGATCAGATCACAGCCCGCCACGATCTCTACGTCGGGCTGATTCAGATACGCCTCAATGTGGCTGCCGGAGATGCCGCCGGTGCCGATGATGCCGATGCGCAGCTTCTTTTCGCTGTAGGTGGCGTCCACAGCAGCCTGGTTGTTGGAAAAATCGTTCATGTCCAATTTTGCCATTGTCGTTTCCTCCTGATGTTTGAATTTTTCGTACAAAAGTGGGGGCTTCCGGCGCCCGGACACAGCCGACCGGCCGATGGGTGCTATCCCCTCCCCCATTACTACCCATTTTATAGGAAATTCCCGCTTTGTCAAGAGGTTTGCTCCGTCTCTTTTTTGTGGAATTGTGGTGTTTTTGTGCAATTTGTTGCAAACAAAGCAAAGCGGCAGAGGTTTCCCCCTGCCGCCGCTGTGTATTGGTTTACGGATTGGTGCAGACGCCGGAGGTATCAAAATGGTACTTGGTGCCGCCGATGGTGAGAGACTTGCCCGCCACCATATAGCCGTTGCCGTCCAGATAATACCACTTACCGTTGTCTTTGACCCAATCGTTCTTGATCATGGAGCCGTTCTCATCGAGATAGCACCAGCCCACAGAGTCCTGCTTCCAGCAGTTGGTGACGGCGTAGCCGTCGCCACCCAGATAGCACCAGCCCTTGGAGTCCCGGACCCACTTATTGGTGACCATACGACCGTTGCCATCGAGATAGCACCAGCCGTGGCTGTCGGCCACCCACTTATCGGTGACGCAATAGCCGTCAGCGCCCAGATAGCACCAGCCGACGGAGTCTTTGACCCACTTGTTGGTGACCATACGGCCCTGGCCATCCAGGTAGCACCAGCCATGGCTGTCTGCCACCCATTTATCGGTAACGCAGTAGCCGTCGGCACCCAGATAGCACCAGCCGACGGAGTCTTTGACCCACTTGTTGGTGACCATACGGCCCTGGCCATCCAGGTAGCACCAGCCATGGCTGTCCGCCACCCACTTATCGGTGACGCAATAGCCGTCGGCACCCAGATAGCACCAGCCCACGCTGTCCAGCATCCATTTGTTGACCACCTTGACGTCGTCCTCGTAATAGGCCCACTTGCCATCCTCTTTGACCCAACCGTTGAGAGGCTCACGCTCGATAAATGCATCGTCTCCCTCGGCAGCGTCCTGAGTTTCAAACAGACGGATATTATCCAGCAGCGCCGCACCGCCCTTGTCAATGAC